>JAKQLP010000010.1 GCA_029567095.1 bacterium | reverse complement strand
TCCTAAATAATCAATGTATTGTACTATATAAGCAACTATTGTCTTTAAATTCCCTTTCCCAAGTACTAATACCATTCTTCTATAAAATGAATCTGTCGCTCTACCTTTGTATTCAAAATGCAATAATTTCTCTCCATCCCTTTCAGTTACCCAGAATGTAAGGATGTTTTTCCATAGGAATAAAGTATGCATGGAGTAGAGCCCTTTGTTTGTTATCTGATGTTTAATTTTATGAGGAGGAACAGAATAAACAGTATAAAGAACAACGACAAGAGCAATAATTGCGAATATCAAAATGAAGTTGTTTGTAAGCGCGGATAAAGCAATAAGAATTAGAGCAATAATGCCTACATAAGCAAACCATCTTCTACTTTTTGGGGTATATATTCGTTCAGGAGCTTCCCATTCATACACAGTTTCTAATTGCTTCCTTTCATTCTCAATTACTTTTTGTAATTGCTTTTGGAGTTTTATTTCCTTATCCAGCAGTTCATCCTCCGTTAACTGCTTGTCTTTTGGGTCAGCCATGGTAATAAAGGTCAATAGTTAATAACATTGTAATTACTTGTTTAAGATAAGGCAATAGAACATTTTTCCTTTGACTGATTCATATATAATGGAGGGGAGATGAGCATTCCTTTAGCTGAAAAATTAAGACCCTCTGATACTCAAGGCTTTATTGGCCAAAAACACCTCATGGGCAAGGATGGGCCTATCACTAAAATGCTGGAAACAGGATCTATAGTTTCCATGATATTCTGGGGACCTCCTGGTTCAGGAAAAACAACATTAGCAAGACTAATTGCTAATTATGTCAATGCTCATTTTGTAACTCTCTCTGCTGTTAATTCCGGTAAAGCCGATGTCATGAAGATCGTTAAGCAGGGTAGAGAATATCAGCAACTGATGAACAGGCGAACAATACTATTTATTGATGAGATCCATAGATTCAATAAAGCTCAACAAGATGCTTTCCTTCCCTATGTCGAGGATGGTACCATAATATTAATCGGGGCAACGACAGAGAATCCCTCCTTCTCGGTCAATGCCCCTTTATTATCCCGTTGCAGGATATTCAAATTAGAAAGCCATGAGGATAAAGATATCCTGGAGCTTTTTAAAAAAGCTGCAGCAAACTATCCTGATCACAAATTCGCTCCTAAAGCCTTTGATATGGCTATAAAGCATTTAAATGGAGACGCTAGAGCTGCGATCAATGCAGTGGAATTAGCTGCTTCATTATCTAAAAATGTCACAGTTAAGATAATGGAAGCCGCCCTGCAGAAGAAATCCCTCTATTATGATAAACAGGGAGATACCCATTTCGATACAATATCTGCTTTCATTAAAAGCATGCGAGGAGGAGACCCGGATGCTGCTCTTCATTATCTTGCTCGTATGATAAAAGCTGGTGAAGACCCAGTGTTCATAGCAAGAAGGATGGTAATCTTTGCTTCTGAAGATATTGGTAACGCTAGACCAAATGCTTTGGTCTTAGCTGTATCTTGTATGGAGGCTGTGAAAATGATCGGGATGCCGGAATCTCAACTGATTTTGGCCCAAACAGCAACGTATCTTGCAACATGCCCTAAATCCATTGCTTCAACAGAAGGGATATTTGCAGCACTTAAAGATCTAGATGACATGAAATTGGATCCAATTCCTCTACATTTACGAAATCCAGTGACAAAATATATGAAAGAAATTGGTTATGGAAAAGGGCATATTCGCTATCCCTGGCAAGCTGGAAAAATGGGCAAAAAACCATCCAGGCAACAGTATTTGCCAGATAACATTAAAGATAGGAAATATTACAATCCGGATTGGTAAATTTTTTGTAATATTTTCTAAAATTTTCCGTTACTTGAATAGGCAATTTTCGTTGACAAAGATTATACGCTATGATATACCTTAGCAACGAAAATTAAATATAGGCAAATAAAGGGGTCTAATGTTTTTAATTTCCAATAAAAAGTAAAATAGTATTTTTTAATACGGACTGTAGATTTAACTGTCCGTTTTTTGTTTTTAATAAACTTCATTTTTAATCACCACAAAATATGAGCCAGAAGAAAACAGAAAGAATAAATCTCGCTGCAGCAGAATTCCCAACACTGCAGAATAATTTAATTGAAGCTCAGTTGCTTTCCTACCAGGATTTTCTGGAGAATGGGATTAAAGAGCTCTTTGATGAGATCAACCCTATTACTGACTACACCGGGGAATCATGGGAATTAAGATTTGAGGATGTAGAATGGGGTCCTGAGAATACGACCCTTAGACAAGCTCAGAAATTATCCCTTTCCTACGATAAGCCTCTTTACATCAATGCTAAGTTAATCAATAAAAAGACCGGTGAGATCAAAAAGCAAAAGATCTTTGTTGCTGATATCCCTATGATGAGCAATCGTGCTTCTTTTGTTGTAAATGGAAATGAAAGAGTAGTTGTGATGCAGATCGTTAGAGCAGAAGGTGTGATGTATTTAGAGAATAAATTACCTGGAAGTCATATCACCACTTTTATGGTCAAATTAATGCCTTTAAGAGGTAAATGGTTTGATTTTGAGGTGAATAAGAATGGTGTGATGATGACCAAGTTACTAGATAAAAGACCTAAGATCATGCTCACTACTTTATTAAGAGCTTTAGGTTACAGTTCTGATGGTGAGATTCATAAACTTTTAGATGAAGTTGATAAAGGAGAAACAAGTCTAGTTGATAGGACTTTAGCTAAAGATCCAACCAGTAATCAGGAAGAAGCGCTACTCGAGATCTTCAGGAAATTAAGACCAGAAGATTCTATTAATCTAGAGAATGCAAAAGACTTTTTAGATAAACTTTTCTTTGATAAAAGAAGGTTCTATCTTGGTAAGGTCGGAAGATACCAGATGAATAAGAAATTTGGAATTGAAACTCCAATAACTACAGATGACTATCTATTAAAGACTTCAGATATTGTTAATATCATCAAAGCTTTAGTTCAACTTAACCAGGGAACTATTCCTGTAGATGATGTTGATAGTTTAGCAAATAGAAGGATTAGAGGTGTTGGTGAATTAGTTGGTGAAAGATTAAGAGTTGGTATTTTGAGAATGGAGAAGAATATTAGAGACAGAATGAGCACATACTCCACAGAAGACCTAGTTATTCCTTCAGTCATTGTTAATACCAAGCCAATTATTGCAGCTATGAACCAATTCTTTGGAAGTAGCGCAGTATCAAGATATATGGATCAGGAGAATGTTCTTTCTGAATTGGAAACAAAAAGAAGAATTACAGCAGGAGGTCCCAAAGGCCTTACTAAAGAAAGAGCTACTTTCTCTGTTCGTGACGTACATAGTTCTCATTACGGGAAATTATGTCCTGTTGCTACACCAGAAGGCCCTTCTATTGGTATTGTCTCTCAGATGGCAATTTATGCCAGATTAAATGATTATGGCTTCCTAGAAACCCCATATTTCAAAGTATTAAGTAATGTAAACTTAAGCGAAGTAACTCCCAAAATGCTTTTAGATAGAGTATTAAGGGAAGATGCTAAAGATGAGAAAGGTAAAGTTGTAGTAAAAAGTGGAACTAAATTAGGCAAAGCTGAATTAGATAAGATCCAGAAAGCAAATTTAGAATCTATCAAAGTTCAACCTTATGTAACAAATGAGGTTGTCTATTTACCTTCAGATACGGAATTAAAGTACAAGATCGGACCAGCAGCAGTAGAGAAAGATGAGAAAGGTCATATTGTTGAACCTGCCGTGTTCGTTAGATTCCAAGGTAATTATCTTAAGATCCCTTGCACAGAATTGGACTTCATTGATATAAATCCCGGTCAGATTGCAGGCTTAGGATTATCACTAGTACCTTTTAGTTTCAATGATGATCCTACCAGAACACTTATGGCTGCAAATATGCAGAGGCAAGCTGTACCTTTGATCAATCCTTCTGCTCCTATTGTAGCTACTGGTGTTGAAGAAACCATTGGTAGAGCATCAGGAAGAGTAGTAATAGCAGAAAATGATGGAGAAGTATTGGAAAGCGACTCCCAACACATTACCGTCAGATATTCGGACAAGACTAAAGTCGCCTATGAATTAGAGAAATTTGTTAAGACTAACCAAAACACATCATTCACTCAGATCCCTAGGATCATGGTTGGTGAGAAATTCAAAAAAGGTGACATCTTAGTTGATGGCCCTTCAATGGATCATGGTGAATTGGCTTTAGGAAGGAATCTTCTGGCAGCTTACATGGTATATGAAGGATACAACTATGAGGACTCGATCATTGTGTCCGAAAGATTGGTACAGGATGATGTCTTAACATCGATCCATATTAAAGAATATGTCCAAGATATTAGAGAAACTAAATTAGGAGATGAATTGATAACAAGAGATATTCCCAATATTGGTGAGTATCTGTTAAGAAATCTTGATGAGAATGGAATAGTTAGAATTGGAGCAAGTGTTAATGCCCAGGATATTCTGGTAGGTATTATTGCTCCTAAAGGAGAATCAGAACTAACAGCTGAAGAAAAGCTTCTTAGAGCAATCTTTGGAGAATATGCTCGAGATGTTAGAGATAACTCTCTTAGAATGCCTCATGGAGATAAAGGTATCGTCATCGGTGTTCAAATGCTTGATAAGGCTAAGGGCGATAAATTGAATCCTGGAGTTCTCAAGCAAGTTAAAGTGTGGGTAGCTAGTACTCATAAGATCTCGGTTGGTGATAAATTGACCGGATTACATGGAGATAAGGGTGTAATTTCCAGGATCGTTCCAGTTGAGGAAATGCCTTATCTTGAGGATGGTACACCTATTGATATCATTCTTTCCCCTATGTTTGTAAAACGTATGAACTTAGGTCAGATCAGAGAAATGGAAATGGCTGCTCTTGCTTCCAAATTAGGAATCAAGGTAAAGGTCCCTCCATTTACAGAGGTTGATTTCAACAAGATCGATAAATTAGCTAAAAGCAAGGGAGTCAGTTTAAATCAGAAGGTAACTCTTTATGATGGTAAGACTGGTAAAGCTTTTGCTAAACCAATTCTTGTTGGACCCAGATATTTATTGAAACTTAATCACTTATCAGCAGATAAAATTCATGCCAGATCTACAGGATCTTACACCTTAGTAACTCAGCAGCCACTTGGTGGTAAAGCTCAGTTCGGAGGCCAGAGATTCGGAGAGATGGAAGTTTGGGCACTAGAAGCTCACTCTGCTGTTCATAATCTGCAGGAACTTTTAACTATCAAATCTGATGATGTGGTAGGTAGAGCTGCTGCTTACAAGTCTATAATCCAGGGATTGCCTATCGAGGCACCAAATATCCCAGAATCCTTCAAGGTGTTAACTTCCGAGTTAAGAGCCTTGGGATTAAGTCTAGATATGATCGAGCCTGATCAGGATGAAGTTGATGAGGCAGAGATCGTAGAGGGAGTCCTGGATGTAAATGACCAGATTGTTGAATAAGTATATATTAACCATTATTAATTACTACTTATGATTAAAGATTTTAAAGCTCTAAAACTTAGTATCGCATCACCAGAGCAGATACTTAACTGGAGTTATGGTGAGGTCAGAAAAGCCGAGACCATTAATTACAGGACTCACAGACCTGAAGTGGATGGTCTTATGGACGAAAAAATATTCGGACCAACCAAGAACTTCGAATGTTATTGCGGTAAATACAAAAAGATCAGATACAAAG
This sequence comes from bacterium, assembly GCA_029567095.1. Classification (GTDB taxonomy): domain Bacteria; phylum Patescibacteriota; class Dojkabacteria; order B142; family OLB20; genus JAKQLP01. The sequence goes on along the minus strand of JAKQLP010000010.1, from coordinate 7,422 downwards.
GTATCATCTGCGATAAATGCGGTGTTGAAGTTACCCATAAAAGAGTCAGAAGAGAAAGAATGGGTCATATTAAATTGGCCTCTCCTGTTACTCATGTCTGGTTCGCTCATGGGGTTCCCAATAAATTAGCGATAATTTTGGGTGTAACCCAGAAAAAGTTGGAAACTGTCATATATTTCGCTAGATATTTAGTTACTTCCTATGATAAAGATAAAAAACAGGAGGTAATTGACAGGATCAAATCCAAAAAAGAAGCCGATCTTAAAGCAATCTCAGATGAATTGAATCAGAAATTACAAGAGACTGAGCTTCATTTTGCCGAGATCATAGCTACAGCTAAAAAAGATGAGGCTAATGAAAAGAAATTAACTTTCAAGATCGATAAGATCAATAATGATCTAAGAAAAGAATTAGCTAAGATCAAATCTGTCTATTCTCAGAAAGAAACTAATCTATTAAATAAATACAAGGGTATTTTGGAATTAGTAGAAACATTAGAAGAATGTACTACTCTTTCTGAAGATGATTTCAACCTTTTAAGAGAGTTTGATGCCATCTTCTTCGAAGCAGAAATGGGAGCAGAAGCTATTGAGAAAGTATTGAGTAAGATCAATATCACTACTGAATTAGAAAGTCTTAATGCACAGATCAAAGACTCCAGATCAATTCCAAAAAGAAGAAAATTGATCCAGAGGATGAGAGTCTTAGAAGGCATGCTGAAGGCTGGAATAGCACCAAGCTGGATAGTAATGGATGTCCTGCCAGTTATTCCACCAGATTTAAGACCGATCATTCAATTACCAGGTGGTAGATTTGCAACATCAGATCTTAATGATCTGTATAGAAGAGTAATTAATAGGAATAATAGGTTGAAAAGACTTATGTCACTGGGAGCACCTGAGATCATTTTAAGAAATGAGAAAAGAATGCTTCAGGAATCTGTAGATGCCTTAATTGATAATGATCATAGACCAGGTAATCCAGTTCTGAATTCTAGAGGGTTGCCTTACAAGTCTCTTTCGGACATGTTAAGAGGTAAACAGGGTAGATTCAGACAAAACCTATTAGGTAAACGTGTTGATTACTCTGGAAGATCTGTAATTGTTGCAGGTCCAGAATTGAAAATTAACCAATGTGGATTGCCAAAGACAATGGCCTTGGAATTATTCAAACCATTTGTTTTAAGGCAGATAATTGTAGAAGGATTAGCACCTAATATTAAAAGCGCTAAATTGTTCTTTGAATCAAAAGCTCCTGAAGTTTGGGATCTTTTGGAAAGAGTTATCGAAGGCAGACCAGTTCTATTAAATAGAGCTCCTACCCTTCATAAACAAGGTATTCAAGCTTTCTATCCAGTTTTGATAGAAGGTAATGCCATTAGATTACATCCTATGGTATGTAGAGGATTCAATGCCGACTTTGATGGAGATCAAATGGCAGTACATGTACCTCTTTCAACCAAAGCTATCGAAGAAGCTAAAGAAAAGATGTTTGTTAAATCAAACATCCTCTTAAATGCTGATGGTAATCCTGTGATCAATGTTGAAAAGGATATGGCTCTTGGAGTATTCCATGTAACTGGACTGGAGCCAAGAGAAAAACCCAAATACTTCAGCTCTGCTGATGAAGCCATTGGAAGATATCAAAATGACGAATTGGAATTAAGAGAAGAGATCAAAGTTCTAGTCGATGGAGAAGTATTAGATACAAGTGTTGGAAGAATATTGTTCAATAATGCAATTCCTAGCGAAGCTAGAGAAGGCTTAGGCTTTATGAACAGATCTTTCAACAAAGGAGAAGTTGCTAAATTATCCAGTACCATTTTTAATAGATTTGGCGCTGATGAAACTGTTAAGTTCTTGGATAATATTGAATCTTTGGGATTTAACTATGCAACTCAATCAGCCTTAACAGTAGGTATGGATGACTTTGTCATCTCACCTAATAAGGATAAATATTTAGAGGAGATCGAGCAAAAAGAAGATCAGCTTCTTAATGATTACCTAAATGGACTTATTACTGAAGAAGAGAGAAAGAGATTGTTTGAGAAGTTATGGATGGATATGATCGAGAAGATCGCAGATGATAACTGGAAGAATTATCAAAGTCAGAAAGATAATGATCTGGTTGTACTGCAGGATTCCGGAGCTATTCCAGTACAAAATCCTTTAAGACAGATCTCAGGGGTCAGAGGACTTATCCTTGATCCTTCTGGAAATATTGTGCAATTACCTTTACGTTCTAACTACAAGGAAGGTCTTTCAGCTCTTGAATACTTCGTTGCAGCTAGAGGTACTAGAAAAGGTTTGGCTGATACTGCTCTTAAAACAGCAGAATCAGGATATCTAACTAGAAGACTTTGCGATGTTGCCCAGGATCTGATCACCAAAGAAGATGATTGTGGTAGCGAAGATGGGATCACTCTATATAGGTCACAAAACAGACGTATCTCTTTTGGCGATAGATTGGCTGGAAGAGTTGCAGCAGAGATGATCGCTGATCCAAAAACTGGTGAGGTGATCGTTAAAGCTCAAGAAGAGATCACTCCAGAAATGGCTAAGAAGATCGACGAAGCTCAGGTTGAAACAGCTAAAGTAAGATCAGTATTAACTTGTAAATCCAGATACGGAGTTTGTCAGAGATGTTATGGAAATAGTTTATCAACCAAGAGATTAGTGAATAAAGGAGTTGCAGTAGGTATCATAGCAGCCCAATCCATGGGTGAAGCTGCTACACAGCTTACTCTTAATACCAAGCACTTATCAGGTAGAGCTGGAACTGACATTACTCAGGGTCTACCTAGGGTAGAAGAATTGTTTGAGGCTAGAACACCAAAGGCAAGAGCTCTAATTAGTGGCATGGACGGTGAAGTCAGCTTAATTAAGGATGATGCAGATAATGTTGTAGGTTTAAAGATAACCAGCAAGGAATCTGTGAGCAAGAAATTCACTCTGGAGGAAAAGGATGTAACCAAGATCCAAAAGAGCAAGACCTTAAAAGAAGGTGACGTCATCTTCACCAAGGCTTCAGGTGAAAATGTGGTAGCAATTGGTCCAGGTAAAGCAGTTAGAAAAGATAATGAGATCATGGTGACTATGGAGAAGGTCATGGAGGAGGAATTTGAAATCACTCCTAAAGATAGCCTCCTGGTCGAAGATCATGCCAATGTGATCAAGGGAACCCAATTAACAGATGGTTCAATTGATCCCAAGGAACTGATGGATAAGACAGATATCTATGCCTCACAGCATTATTTGATCGACCATATCCAGGAAACTTATGGTATCCAGGGTATTGCCATCGATGATAAGCATGTGGAATGTATAGTAAGACAGATGAGCAGATTCTGTAAGATCACAGATTCAGGCGATTCTGTTTACTTACCAGGCAATTTTGTAGATAGAAATCTGATCGACGAGGAAAACGTGAGATTAAAAGAACAGAATTTAAGACCAGCTAAATATGAAAGACAGTTGGTTGGAATCACTATTGCAGCTATCAAGACTGAGAGTTTCTTATCTGCTTCTTCATTTGAACAGCAGGTCAGAGTCTTAAGTGACGCAGCAATAACCGGAAAGATGGATGAATTGAGAGGTTTGAAGGAAAATGTTATAATCGGAAGGACTGTTCCTCTAGGAGATGAGGTCAGATAAATAATTTATGGCCCAAATGCTGTGATCATAAAATGATCAGGGTCTGATAACTAATTAATTAATTAAAATTTTGTAATAAAATGCCAAGAGTATCACAACTGGTCCATAAAGGCAGAACACCAAAGAAAGGAACTGTCTTTTACAAAGGGATCGAGTTTTCGGAAACAACCAAATACAAGCAGTTGCAATTCAATTACAACAGCTTGAAGAATAAATTTTCTAAGGCCAATAATCCTTTTAGAAGAGGAGTATGTCTGGCTGTCTATACTAGAACGCCAAAAAAACCTAACTCTGCTCTTCGAAAAGTAGCCAGGGTCCGTTTATCAAATAAACAGGAGATCATCGCCTACATACCAGGTGAAGGTCATAACTTGCAGGAGCACTCCGTAGTTATGGTAAAAGCTGGTAGAACACCTGATCTTCCTGGAGTCAAATACGAGGTAGTAAGAGGAGTATACGATACTGCTGGAGTTGAGAAACGCAGACAGGGCAGATCCAGATACGGAGCTAAAAGGCCTAAAGTTAAAGCTAGTTAAATTATTGAATTAATTAATCAAAATGAGAGGAAAGCAAGCAAAATCAAGACATGTTGATCCTGATCACAAATTTAAAAGTGCTGTAGTTGGTCAATTTATCAATTACATCATGCTTGATGGTAAGAAAAGTGTAGCAGAGAAGATCGTTTACGATGCTATCACTAAATTATCTGAGAAAGCAAAAATGGGTGAGATGGAATCTTTCAATAAAGCTCTTGATAATATTAAACCTAAAATTGAGCTCCGCTCCAGAAGAGTCGGTGGCGCAAATTATCAGGTACCTGTTCCTGTAACAGAATCAAGACAGGCAGCTTTGGCAATGCGCTGGATAATAAAAGCAGCCAAAGAAGGCAGAGGATCATCTGATTTCAGTGAATCATTAGCTATGCAGCTTTGGAATTCATTCAATAAAGAAGGATCTGCTTACAAGAAGAGAGATGAAGTACATAAGATGGCTGAAGCTAATAGAGCATTCAGTCATTTGAACTGGTAAGGGAATTAAAAGGAATATTAAAGCTCCTATTAATTAGGAGCTTTTTTATGCCCATAATCGCTCAACTTCGCTGCAGATCTCTTTAAAGCGAGCTTCTAATATCTGGGTTTTAATGACATAGACACGATCCCGTTTATCATCTGAACTTTCTAGCATCTTTCTGATCGCCTCACTTAATAATCTTCTGGCTCTATTCCTCTCTACAGCACCTCCTACCTTTTTTGAGGCAATAAGCCCTATTTGACCGGGTCTATCTTGAATTATTGGGGATCTATACACAACAAAAAATGAAGAGAATGACTTCTCTCCATCTTTGAAAATAGCTTTAAAATTAGCTGTTCCTTTAAGCCTGTGTTGTTTGGAAAGCATTTATTTTAATCTTTTAAAGCGTTTTGCTTTATCAGCACGAACTTCATCAGACACGCTCAATTCATGTCTGCCTTTTGCTCTTCTGCTTTTCAATACCTTTGATCCTCCTTTAGTAGCAGTTCTGCTTTTAAAACCATGAGAATTGATTCTCTTGGTCTTAGAGGGTTGATAGGTTCTTCTTGTTTTAGGCATATCTTAATTACTAATAGCAATAGGTATTTTAACATAAACTTGTTTTTTAAGGAACTTAATAATATGCTAAAAATATATGAAAAATTAATATGTATCTAGTTTTAGATATTGGAGGCACTAATTGCAGAATAGGTTTTTTCAATGATCTTAATGCTAAAAAGCCTAGCAAAGTTGAATATATTAAACTGCAACATGATTTCGATAAGGATTGGCAGGCAATATTAGATACACTGCAGCATATTAAGGGGATTAATGGCGCTGTAATGGCCATAGCCGGGGCTTTAGATCAGGACAGGACCAAATTGATTAATTCACCCCATTTGCCTGTATTTGAAGGCATAGATATTAAAAATAGATTGAGTGATGATCTCTCCTGTAAAGTAGAAGTATTTAACGATACCTATTTAGCAGCTCTTGGTGAATCAACAGTTGCCAGATATACAGATTCGTTCTGGTATCTAAATTGGGGTAGCGGGATTGGAGGCAGTTTAGTAAAGGGAAAGAGAACAAAAAGAAAGATCTATGCTGCAGAGCCCGGCCATATGGTGCTTTGTCCACGTGCTGAGGCTTGTGAGTGTGGGCAGAAAGGATGTTGGGATGCTATGGCTGGCGGTAAATCTTTACAGCGAAGATATGGAAAATCACCGAGTGAATTGATCTTAAAACAATGGAAAGAGATTGTGCCATTTATGATCAATGGTCTAATAAATATCTCGGTTGTTTATCCAACTGAACTGATAATCATGGGGGGAGGCATAGCTTTGAACCAGCCTGAGATTATTGATCTGATCGCGCATAAGCTGCAGGATAGTATGAAGATATTACCAGCCCCACGTCTGGAAATAGCTAAACTTGGGGATCTTGCTGCCATTTATGGGGGTTTTGCTTTTATGAGAGAAGAGTATAATTAAAGGAAATTTTTAGGCCAAAAACAATGGCGCAAGTAAGCACTTCCCATAGAGGCAACGCTCTAAATTATTCCTCGATCCGTAAATTATTACCCTATGCCAAAAAGGCAATAGAATCAGGAGTTAAGGTAATTAAACTTAATATTGGTGATCCAGATCTCAAAACACCAAAAGAATTTCTCAATGTCCTTCAAAATTGGGATATCGATCCAATTAGATATGCACAGCCCGCAGGAGAACCGGAACTTATAAAGGCACTTTTAAGCTATTACCATGACTGTGGTTATATTGATTTATCAGCTGAAGATATCATTGTCACTATTGGGGGCTCTGAGGCTTTAAGTATGGCAATGTTCGCTGTAGCTGACATTGGAGATGAGATCTTAGTACCGGAGCCTTTTTTTGCCAATTACTCAATCTTAGCTTCTCAATTAAGTATTAAGTTAGTTCCGATCCCTACAAGCATTAAGAATGGTTTCAGATTACCAAATAAGAAAAAGATTATGGGATTAATTAATGAAAGAACAAAAGCCGTTCTTTATTCCAGTCCAGGTAATCCTACAGGTACGACATACAATGAGAAGGAGATTACTATGTTGTTAGAAATTGCTAAAGAGAAAGGCATATATTTGATATCAGATGAGGTATACAGGGAGTTCATATTCTCAGATGATAAGCATGTATCCTTGGTTCCATATATGAACAAATACCCTAATAATCTGATCATGCTCGATAGTTTTTCTAAAAGGTACAACTTATGCGGGGCTAGATTGGGAATGCTGGTTTCTAAGTCTGAAAAGGTTAAGGATATTGTATTAAGACTAGCTAATGGCAGATTATCAGGTGGCCTTATTGATCAAATGATGGGAGCTGCATTAAAGGATGTACCTAAAAAGCATTTTGTAAATAGTACAAAAGAATTAAAAAAAAGAAGAGATGTTGTGATAAATAACCTTAAAAAGATCAAAGGCGTTAAAACATATGTCCCTGATGGGGCATTCTATCTGATGGTGGAATTACCGATTAAAGACGCTGAAGATTTCTCAAGATTCTTACTTGAAGAATTTAGAATTGATAATACAACTGTAATGTTAGCTCCAGGGAAGGGCTTTTATCTCACAAAGAATAAAGGTATTAATGAGATCCGGATTGCCTATGTTGTTAATAGCGCTGAATTAAAAAAAGCGATTGATATTATTGGAAAAGGATTAGAGGCCTACACAGGATAGATAATATCCTGCTTATTATGTCCTTCAGCATTTATTCTCTTC
>JAKQLP010000009.1 GCA_029567095.1 bacterium | reverse complement strand
ACCTAAATTACAGTAAGCATATTGTAACGATCGAGGATCCTATTGAATATGTTTTTCCAAAAGCTAAAGCCATGGTTAATCAAAGAGAATTAGGCCAAGACGCTCACTCTTGGACAAGAGCTCTTCGAGAGCTATTAAGGCAAGATCCTAATGTAGTATTGGTAGGAGAAATGCGTGACTTTGAAACTATTGCCTCCACCATAACGGTTGCCGAAACTGGCCATCTAGTGTTCGCCACTCTTCATACCAATTCAGCGTCTCAAACCATAGATCGTATTATTGATGTATTTCCAGAAGGACAGCAAAATCAGGTCAGGTCTCAGCTTGCTAATGTAATTACTGCTGTAATTGCTCAAAGATTGATCCCAGTGAATAAAGGTGGCAGAAAAGCAGCTTTTGAAGTTATGGTGGCAACACCAGGTATTAAAAATGCCATTAGAGAAGGTAAAACTTATCAAATAGATAATATGATCCAGACAAATGCGGATCTAGGAATGATCACTATGGAAAAATCACTATTAGCTATGATCAAAGCTGGAGATATTACCATAGAACAGGCTTTGTCTTTCACAAGTAAACCTGATGAATTATTGAGTTTACTTAATAAGGGTAAATAAATTGCATTCTTAAAAGATAGTTGTTAAATTAATTTTAAGTGATCACTACTAATCATGCCCATATTCGGATATAAAGCATCAAAACCCAATGGGGATATAGTTACTGGTAAAATGGACGCTCAAAACTATGAGCAGGTTTATCAGAAATTAAGCGAACAGCAATTACTGATTCTCGATATTCAACAGGATGTTGATTTTGATGTGAAGAAATTTGCAGATAAAATGAAAGAGTTTGAAATTGGTGATATCCCCTTAAATGAAAAGGTTATCTTCTCCAGACAACTGGCGACCATGCTTGCTGCAGGGTTACCCGTTACTCAGGCAATTGAGATCCTAATTCAGCAAACAAAATATGCCAGAATGCGTTCCAAATTAGGAGAAGTTTATAAAGACGTACAAAGTGGTCTTCCCCTCTCTGTTGCATTCTCGAGATCAGAATTGATTTTTAATGATCTTCAGATTTCCTTGATCGAAGCCGGAGAAAATTCTGGGAACTTGGTTGAGATAATGAACCAAATTGCTGATGATATGCGAAATTCTGCTCAGCTTCAAAGCAAGGTTAAAGGAGCTATGATCTATCCCATTATTATCTTTTTGGTAATAATTGTCGTGGTTATAGTGATCATGCTTTTTATGATGCCTGCTGTAGAGAGCCTTTATAAAGATTTTGGTGATGTCGAATTGCCATATGTCACACAAGTTCTGGTAAATATCTCTACTGCAATGAGTAATCCGGTCGTACTCATTATATCTGCAGTATTACTTGTTGCCGGTTTTGTTAGCTTTAGAGCATTTTACAAATCAAAAGGAGGAAAAAGCACAGTTGATAAATTACTTTTAGTTATGCCTGTATTTGGGGATATCATTTCCAAGGTACAAGTCTATGAGATGGCCAGACTACTACACATGTTGTTAAAGAGCGGAATCCCAATTATTGATGCTCTAAAGGCAACATCAAAAGCTTTAAGCAATTATCATTATAAAACTGCTTTAGAGAATGCTGCAGTTGAAGTTTCCAAA
>JAKQLP010000007.1 GCA_029567095.1 bacterium | reverse complement strand
TATTATCTTAGTAGTAATACCCCTAAATATTTACCAGCCCCTGATGATGCTCCTAAAAATATTCATATTGTTAATAACTGGACCGGAAGATTTGGATTGACCTTTGAAACTGATCTAGAAACCACTAGTGCCCAGATAGCTTTAGGGAAAAGTCCCTCCAACCTTGATATTATTGTTGATGATGTTAATGGAGCCGATTATAAAGGGAAATTACATTTACTTAATGCTACAGGCTTAGATACCAATCAGCTTTACTATTACAGGATATTAATTAATGGATCAATTTACGATTCTCAGGCTGCACCGTCAGAATATACAACTATAAGTTTAAATACCACACCCTTTGAGGGACAGCCCCTAGCTGGGAAAATATCTCAGGCCAATGGGGTTTGTTTGGTCTATGCTCATCTTATTGTTGACGGGGAAACCAGTCTGCCTTCTGTTGAATATATGGCAGGAAATGGAACATATACAATCAATGTTGATTACCTTGTCGATAAAGATACATATACTGCAATAGATCCAACCAATAAAGATATATTGGTTTATGCTAAATGTGAGGATGGGAAAGCAGGAGGTATAGTTACAAAAGTAAGCGAGATCCTTCCCGATTTCGCTGTAAGTGAAGGCTATTCTGTTACCAGTTACGATAATGAATTGACATCTCTACCAGGTAATGGAGTAACATTCACTCCTAAACCGACAACTATAACTCCCACGCCGACCCAGCCAGTTACCAGAACTACTACTGTACCTGTATCAACTAGGCCAAGCTTAACTGATCTTCCTAGAACTGGAATACTAGATGATTCCAATCCCTATCTATTAGGACTGATAATGATAATGCTGGGCATATATTTACAATATGCCTCAAATAAAGGGAGGGCAGAACAAAAAGCTAAATATTAATTATTTCTTCTTCAAGATCTTTTTCTCAATCTCCTCTTTGGTAAGCTTCTTGGTACAGAAGAACCAATCATGACAGGTCATATCCTCTTTACCCGACATCCTATCCTTAGCAACTCCACAAGATCCGGCTGTGGGGACAATAACATCATCACCGGGTCTCCAGTCAGCGGGAGTAGCAATTGAGAAAGCATCAGCAGTTTGTAAAGCAATAAGTACTCTATAGAGCTCATCAAAATTCCTACCTAAGCTTAAGGGATAATAGATTATAGTTCTAATAATGCCTTTAGGATCAATCACAAATACTGCTCTAACTGCCTTAGTATTACTCTCTCCGGGCTGGATCATCCCATACTTAGTAGCAACTTCCATTGTAATATCCTCAATTAAAGGGAATGTTACTTCTACATCCTTCATCCCTTTGTAATTGATCTTTTCCTTAATTGTTCTTAACCAGGCAATATGGGAATAAAGACCATCAACTGAAAGGCCAACCAATTTACAGTTAGCTTCATTAAATTTCTTTTCCAGAGTAGCAAAAGTCATGAATTCTGATGTGCAGACCGGTGTAAAATCTGCGGGGTGAGAAAAAAGGATTACCCAGCTTCCCTTGTATTGTTTTGGAAATTCAATTTCTCCCTGCGTTGTTACTGCTTTGAATTCTGGAGCCTTTTCTCCAATACGGGGCATTTGATATTGTGGTTGAACCTGATTCTCTTCCATGGCTGATAGAATAAAAAATAAATATTAGCCGAACATTAATAGTTCGGGCTTAAATATTAAGATTATGCCGATGATCAATATGAGTATACCACCAATTATACTGGACCATTTAGAATATTTTGAGGTTATACCAGTTACCTCTAGTGTCCTGACTGCCATGAAAAAAATGAAAAGGTCATCCAGCATAAATATTAAAATATATAGTGCTAGATAGGAATAATATTGCCACGTGCTGAGGGAAATAGTTGATAATAGATTGGTATAGACTGCCGGTAATCCTGCAGAACAAACTAGCTCTATCAAATTAACAGATATCGCTAGAGATATGATTCCAATCATTGATAGGGCGAAACTTTTAGTACTTATCGTTTTTTTAATCCTATCCATTATACTTTCCCGTTGTTCTTCATTTGTGGCTTTACATCCACCCTTTGAAGACAAAGCGTTTTTTAAATGTAAAACGCCGCTAACAATGGCGACTACGCCAATAATGAATTTAATCCAGGTAACATAGCCTAAAAATTGGAAGAAGTTAAACCAAGCTGCCAGGAAGATGAAATATATGAGACCGGAAGTTATTATAAAAGTCGAGCCTAAAATATATAGACGCTTCCTATCTTTCATATTAATAAGCATCGTTATCAGGAATATCAGAATCCACATAGCACAAGGATTAAATCCGTCCATTGCTGCAATTAAAATTGTAGCCAAGGGTAAGGATAAGCTTTTCAAATCAATATTTCCAAGTATTGGGGCTTCCAGATAGATGCTGGAACTAGGCTCAATATTAGCCAAGTTTTGTTCTTCTGGCTCAGGGTCTTGTTCTGGTATGGGAGCACCGTTTTTAATGCTGGTAACAATGTCTGGACATGAAGATTCCAAACAACTATCTATCATATTTTTAATAACCACCCCTGTTGTATCATCGCTGCCATAGCCAACATAGTATTTATCACCAATAAAAAGAAATGGTACACCCGCCCCATCTATTTTAAGCTGCTCCAGAACGTTTACAAAAAGTTCAGAGTTTTCAAAATCATAATAAATCTCATAATCTGTAAAACTAACCTTATCTTCATATTCAGGAAGTATTTTTGAAAGATAGGCCTTTTCTTTAGCACAATGAGGACAACCTTCTCCCCAAAAAAGATTGATTGCTAATTTATCCTGCGACTCGGCTTTAATTGTTGGAGGGATAAATGCTAAGCAGGAAGTAAATAATGCAATTAAAACTATGAATGATATAAGTATTCTTCTCATTGGGCTTGGTATTGTTCAATGAATTTAATTAACTTGTCTTTGCTGACTTCTCCATATTCTCTATGTAATTCTGTATTATCTTTAGATAAGAATATGAAACAAGGGAATTCTTTAATAGCATAAGCTTTTACTAACTCCTTATTCTCATCAACGTCATAATATTCTGTTAATAGTTCAGGCCATTCCTTTTCAATCTCCTGCCACAGAGGCCTCATAACCAAACAGCCAGGACACCAGACAGCTCCAAATTTTAATACTTTCATGCTATTTTGAATTAATAATATTAAATAAATCGGATATAAAGTCCTTCTTGTCTGAATTAAGCGCATAGATTATATGCTGGCCATTACGTTTTGAATCCAAATAGCCCATGTCCACCAAGCTCTTTAAGTGATGAGATAAAAGATTATGCTTGATCTTAAGCTCTTTGACCATTTCGCAAACACAAGCCTCTTCATGAAATAGGTAATCCAATATTCTGATGCGATTAATGGAGAGTAGCCGGCTAATCCTATCGACATTTTGCTCTAGTTTAGTAGTCATAATATTTCAATGCATATTGAAATATTATGTTATATCCTCCTGATTTTCAACCTCAATTTCCCTTTAATTTGCTTATCAATTGTTGTGCCCAGGTTTTAGCATTTTCCTGTTCCTCCTCGAATAAGGGGCCTTCTTTTGTTTTAACATCAAACCACTTGGGATCCACTAGTATCTCAGCCCCGGCATTTATTAGTCCGGAACTAATTTGTTTAGTAGCATCTCCATGAATGAAAATACGCATCCTGGTATCAAAAGAAGCTGCCTTTATTCCTTTTAGGGAGCCTTGAGGTAAGGCATTTAAGAATTCATGCGTTAGCGGTGATGGTCTCCAGCCTCTGATTGGGCTTCCGACCACTAATAATTGCAGACCTTGTAACATATCAGGATTGAATTCATCCACCTTAACAGCCTTGCAATCTAATTCCTTAGCAATGATCTCAGCAACGAGTTTAGTGTTCCCAAAAAATGAATCATAAAGGACTAATGCTTTCATGGTTTAAAATTAAGAACTAAAAATAAATAGTAACATTGAGTATAATAGGGGACAAATAGTTTATAGCAATAATATGGAGATCAGAAAAGCTACAAGTAATGATAAAGAAATAGTATTAAAAATACTTGATGAATTCAGTGATTTTGCAAATTCATTAGAGTCAGATTGGGATGGACAATTATCAACATATAGTAGAGATCATTCTGGAGATATGTTCGATAAGATCTTAGCATCAGGATCATCTGTCATATTTATTGCAGTTGATAATAACGAAGCGATCGGTTTCTTAGAACTACATAAGGTACCAAGACTAAGAAAAGCTAATTATTATGGTGAAATAGAAGGGATGTTCGTCAGGGAAGAATATCGAGGCCAGGGAGCAGCTAAGTTGTTAATGGAGCAAGCACTTGAATATGCTAAACAGGAGAATTTGAACTGTATAAGGTTGTATTCAGGACATGAATTGAAAAGAGCACATTCTTTCTATGAGAAGATGGGCTTTATTCATGCAGGCAGGACCTATAAAATAGCTAAATACGATTAGACCAGTTCAAATTCCCAACCCGGTTGCCATTTACCCACCTTTCGCCAGTCTGTGGAGAATGCCTCTTCCCAGCTCTTATTATTCAGCAAAACCTCTAAAGCTAATTGAGGAGCTTTATGCGCCACAATCGCAATATGCTTGCCATCATAGGTCTTTTTTAGATCTGATAAGAACTCAGCTATTCTAGCCTTAACATCCTCATAGGATTCTCCATTTGGAAATCTGTCTGTTATCATTTTCTCCTGTAATGGTTCTACGATCTCAGATAATTGTCCGTTGTAATCACCGTAATTACATTCCCTCAGTCTTTTATCAATGATGATCGGGTATTTACCTTTAAATGATAATTCAGCCGAATGCACTGCCCTTATTAGGTCAGAGCAGAATACAGCGTCAAATACTTCTGTATTTTGATTAGGCAATTCCTGTGACTGCTCTACTCCTTTTGCTGAAATATCTACATCTTTCCAGCCTGAAGATATATGCTGCTCATTATCTGTAGTAGTGCCGTGTACGAAATATGTGATCTTTATCATGTTGTTAATATTTGATCTTAAATACTGATCTGGTGATTAAAAATGTAATGAGAAGAGAGATGATTGATATTATACCAACTGCTCCTCCGATAAATGGATTATACCCTATCACCATAAGAGTAAAGAACCCGGCAAAGCCATTGAACATTCCATGCAACATTCCAGCATAGATACTATTCTTACCTGTTTTTTCCATAAGAAGCCCCATGAGCATGGAAAGGGGGATCGTGATCAGAAGGAAATAGAAAGAACCGATCAAACCGTTCTCAATACCGTAATTATGACCTTGTAAGACTATTGGGATATGCCATAGACCCCAGATAATACCTATCAAGACCTGTTTTTTAATAAAGCTTAGATCAGATAAAGAATTGTAGAGATGACCTCTCCACAATATTTCTTCCCCCATTGCAAAGACCATATTGATGCTAAGCCCGGCCATGATGGCTGCAAACATAGTGATAGGGATCAATAACAAAGGGGTAGGAGGAAGGTTGGCTGAAGTAGTAAGTTCAGGACCGACCATACTTGTTAGATTAGCTAAAAGCTGTTCATTGGTAGTGATAAGTTGCCCCCAGAAGGATGGATTTATTAGACCTAATAAAAATGTAAGAACAAGTGAGGAAATAGCCCAGGTTAGAAATATTGCTATGGTTATGCCAATATTTTTAATTGTTATTCCTTTAATGCTAAAAAAATCTTTAAACATGATCTTT
>JAKQLP010000122.1 GCA_029567095.1 bacterium | reverse complement strand
AATTCGATTTTTCCTTTTTGAGCTCTTTTTTCAATCGTGATTGTGGAGTCTGAGACTTTTGATACGCTATACCCTATTGATTTGAGTTTTTGAGTGATGTCCTCTGATTTTATTTTATTGCCTAAATCAATTTTACCGGATGCTTCCATTTGATCACCTTAAGGACATTTCATATTTAGATATTGCCAGTCCTATGAATATACCTAGATTCACTATTAAAATTATTTTTAATATTCTCCATTTATCCTTTCTATCATAGGCTTCATAAAAAAGGATATACAATGGCGGCTGACAAAGAGAATTCACAAATATCAATGATCCATATGTACTTTTTTCTATTAGAATCATATAATAAAAGCTATATATTAAAAAAAGAGGGGATAAAATAAAAAAAATACCTCTTCTAATTTTTAGTATTGTTTTAGTGTCTATCATATTAATTCCACCATGGAGATGCAGGAGGCGAAGAAAGGAGTATATCATCTAATTGAGTAGCAGGTATCAATTCTAATTCTTCTGCCCCTTGTACTATATATGCAATCCCATATACCATCATATTAATGCTTGCATATAAAACCCCTGTTGAAGCTATCCAACATGCCGCAGTTACTGGTATGCCCACCCCAGTCATAGCTGGGATTGCTCCAAATACATACCCACCTGCGGCTACATGTGTCAATGCCAATCCTCCAAGGAATAGTGCCGTTCCTCCAACTAATTTAGTTCCTCCTCTCTCCCAAAAGTTCTTTTGAACAATAGGGTCGTTATTTGACGGAACTCCAGGAGTTGTATTTAAAGTAATTGATCCAGCTTTCCCAGATGTTTGCTGATTATACCAGTCCAGCATGCCTTTAGAGTTCCAGTAATGGCGGGTCATTGTGCTTCTAAGTAGCTTTTCCGCCCTATCGAAGTAACTCTGATCCTGTTTAGCATAAAAGTCATCCTTAACTCTCCTATCATAGGCATCTTTTGCTTGTGTGTAATTCATGCCTGGGCCTGATGAGTCTACAACGCCACCGGCATCAGAGTAGTAGTGCCACTCTCCCCCGTAATAAGTCTGTATTGTGCCAGGAACATATGGATGTGGATCGCTCATCAGCATGCCCGTCGGATCAACAAATCTTAACGGATTGTTCATGCAGTAGACGTAAGGGTTCTGGCTCTGCGAGCTGGTCATGCTCCCTTTTATCGGGTCTTCGCTAATAAATCTTCCTAGCGATGCATCATACCAGCGTGCGCCGAAGTAGTATAGGCCGATGTCGGCCTCGATGAACTGGCCTGTGAAGGTGTACTTCTCTGTGCCTGTGCCGCTGTTAAGCGATCTCACCCTCCTTCCGTTGGGATCGTAGGT
>JAKQLP010000099.1 GCA_029567095.1 bacterium | reverse complement strand
GCCAAGGTACAGTATTTGATGATTAGATTATCTAAGCAACAAAAAAGGATACAATCATGAAGAAATACAAAGGTGTAATTCCTCCTATTATTACTCCGGTTGATCCGAATGAGAATTTGGATGAGCAAGGATTCCGTCGTTTGCTTCGGCATTGCATAAATAAAGGTCTCCATGGCATTTTTGTGGCCGGCACTAATGGTGAAACTATGGCTCTTACTCAGGAACAACGAGACAGAGCCATTCATATTGCTATTGATGAAGCGGGCAAAGACATTCCTGTTATGGCTGGAGTTATGGATACAAGTACAAAAAGAGTCATTGAAAATATTAAGCGTCTTGAGCAGATGGGAGGTACCTGCGCTGTTGTGACTCCTATATTTTATGCTCGCCATACAGATCAAAGCGAGACAATTAGACACTTTGAAAAAGTGTCACAAAGTACTGATTTAGATATTTTAATTTATAATATACCAACATTTACGGGCATTAACATAAGCTTTGAATCACTTAAAATCATAGCCTCAATGGACCATATAGTGGGCTATAAGGATTCCAGTGGCAATTTTGCTGATTTTATGAAATGCCTTATATATTTTGAAGACAAAGAATTTTGTCTTCTTCAAGGTTCTACACCATTAGCAGGAGTATCTATGCTTATGGGAGCTGATGGATTTATTCCATCAATTTCCCCACTTTTTCCTTCTTTATTCGTCGAATTCTTTAATGCGGGGAAATCTGGCAATATTTCAAGAACGAAACAACTTAATGCTTTAATATCAGATACCTCATCGATTCTCTCAATGTCAAAAAATCAAATTTCTGCCAATAAGTTTGCCATAAGTCAATTGGGATTTACAGATAAGCGTGTTCTAGAACCTTTAGATCCTGTAACTCCAGAAGAAGAACGACGGATATGTTCAAAAATTGATGAAGTCATGAACAAAGCACATGCTATGGGCATTAGCATGTGCTAGTCTGCTTTTTATGCTGATATTTGGAGATAGTATTATGTTGTCAAAGATTAATGTCGCAGTATTAGGAGCTGGCCCATGGGCTCAGCGCTATCATCTGCCAGCTCTAAAAATTCTTGAGAAAGATGAATGTATAGAAATTGCTGGAATATGGAATCGCACGATAGAAAAAGCCAATATTGCCGCTAATCAATTCAATATTTCCAGAGTTTACAATAATCTTGATGAAGTGATTAATGATAAAGTTATCGATTGCTATATTATTCTTGTTCATTCCGATGCCGTCTTTAATCTTGCTATGCTGGTTAATCAAAGTAATCTACCCATTTTCATAGAAAAACCACCTGGCAATTCATTTGAACAAGCAAGACAACTTGCTGAAAACATAAAGGTACAAAATGTGGTGGCATTTAATCGACGCTATATGCCAATAAATCAGCACTTTTATGACCTAGTTTCTAATACCGAAAAGCCTTACTTTGCTGAATGCCATTTTTATAGAAATGCTAAATTGACAAAACCTTTCATTTTAGAAACTGGAATACATGGTATAAACTTCATGGAATACTTTTGTGGAGCAGTATCCGCCATCTCAAAAGTTCAAAAATCAAGAACTCCAAATGGTGAGGAATTTTGGATATGCGATGCTTTATTTGAATCAGGCATAAGAGGTATCCTAAAGTTTTTCTCTTCATGTGGATCAAATATAGAACGGTATGAATTGCACTCAGATAGTCAATCTCTCTACCTTTATTGTCCGCAGATATATACTACTGATCGTCCGGGAAGAATATTTGTATATAAGAATGGGAATCTACTTGAGACAATTTATGACCAAGACAAAAATGAGCTTGAGACAGCTGGTTTTCTCAATGAGTATCGAGATTTTTTTTCTGCAATTCGTTATGGAACTCCTACGAAATCCAATTTTATTAACTCAGCACATTCACTAAAGATAGCAGAATTAATTCAATCAGCTTAGGAATAGAATAACATCAATTTGGAATTTCCTTAGAGCTTCTTGATATAGGCCGTACTCAAATATGATTAATTCTCTTTTCATAATAACTCATAAAAGCTCTATTCTGATGACAGTGT
>JAKQLP010000068.1 GCA_029567095.1 bacterium | reverse complement strand
ATTTTCTAGTCCATTTATAGATAAAGTGGAAGATGACACCACTAAAGAAATAGACGGGAATAAGAATAAGCTCTATCATATTAGTAATAACTATTAATATTAATTTACATGGAGTTAGACTATTTGTTAAGAAGTTTCATTCTTATTACTTTAATTCAGGTTGTATTTGCTGTAATAGCAGTTATCAGGAAGACTGATAAATTAACTGATCTTTCCTATGGCTTTACTTTTGTAATAAATGCCTGGTTTTTGTATTTTGCAACTTACCAAAATAGACCTTATTACGATCTTGTCATTACTCTGCTTGTAACCTTATGGGGATTTAGATTATCTCTCTATCTGTTCATGAGGATTTTACTAACAGGTAAAGATAAAAGATTTGATGGCATTAGAGAAAAGCCTCTAAAATTCATTGGGTTTTGGGTATTACAGGCTGTGAGTGTATTTGTTGTGTCACTTCCAGTTACGATCTTTTTAATATTAGGCCCAGAGTGGCAGTTAGGTGCCGTTTCTTTTATTGGATTAATGCTATGGTTGATTGGCTTCATATTTGAATCTATTTCTGATCAACAAAAATTTGAATTTAAATCAGATCCTAAAAACAAGGGAAAATTTATTCAAACAGGGCTCTGGAAATATTCCAGACATCCTAATTACTTTGGGGAACTCTCTATGTGGTGGGGATTATTTCTCTTTGGAGTGGGTTCGATCGGGGCTTGGTGGCCATTATCAATATTTGGACCACTCTTTATTTCCTTCTTGATCTTAAAGGTCAGTGGCATCCCGACTTTGGAAAAGAAATATGCAGAAGTGTATAAGGATGATGTCAAGTATCAGAAGTATAAGAAGGAAACTAGTATATTAATACCCTGGTTTAAAAAGTCCTAAGGGTAGAATAAGGCTAACTTACCATCATAATAGAGTAGCTGCGAAGCCTGTGCTAAGTATGTTTCAAATTTGTTCTCTCTGCCTGTTGTGTTCAGAAATATTCTAGGATCATCTAGATTACCTAGTCTTTGATCACAATAACGAAGCAAGCTTGAGGCTAGACCCTAACCACGATTTTTTTCCGAATAAACATCAACCCTTGCCCTTATTACATAGGGGAATTGAAGTTTACAACGAGTAATTTCGCCTTGAGTCATAGGATCTCTCCAGTAATAAGCGGAGGCGATATCTTTACCACTATGATCTTGAACTGACCAGGTAATATATGGGTTCCTAATTAATTTTGATATTTTGAAATCTCTTTCCAGCATGATAAGTTAGCGATTATACCATTAAAGTGCTTGCACGATATATTAGCATGTGCTAATATATCCTCATGAACAAATTAATTGCTTTCTCAAATCCAACAAGACTTAAACTTATTAGCTGTATAGGCAGTGGTGAGAAAAATGTTACCGAACTGATCGGTAATTGTTGCTTATCGCAATCAGCAGTGTCTCAGCATTTAATGAAATTGAGAGCTGAGGGCATTGTTAAGGTCAGAAGAGAGGGCAGAATGCAATTGTATAGTTTAATAGATCCGAAAATGTCGGATATTTCTAGGGATATAATTAAATTATTAAGGATAAAATAACATGAATATCGCCTATTTCAGAAAATCTAAACATTCATTAGAAGAAACAATCAAGAATGTAAAAGAATTAGCAACTAAAAACGGTTGGAATAATTTGGGGGAAGTAAAATTAAAAGATAAAGGGCAAATGCTTTTAGTATGTAAAGAAGATTGGGTAAATGATCTTCTGGAGGAGGAGCATAATCTATTAGGATTCATGCCCTGCGCTATAAGTGTATTTAAAAAGGGTGATGATGTAATGGTTGGTACTGGTCAGCCTGCAGTTATTAAAGCTTTAGCTAGGACTGCAGTGGCCGCTCAAATGGCCACGCAGGCCGAGGAAGAAGTAAAAAAATTAATACATGAGGCTGCTGGTGTTGAGGAATTAAAGGTGAAAAAGGTAAAACTTTACTCTACAACTACTTGCCCTTACTGCAAAATGGAGAAGAATTGGCTGGATGAGAAAGGTGTGAAATATGAGCAGGTCTTAGTTGATCAGAATCAGCAGGCTGCTGAGGAAATGGTACAAGCTACAGGACAAATGGGAGTTCCTGTTACTGCTTTAGAATTTGAAGAAGGGGAGAGTGAATTCGTGGTGGGATTTGATAGGAATAAACTGTCTGCATTGCTAGGGGTTAAGTGATAAGATGGTAGTGAATTATTAAAAACCATGAAAAATATTATTATTGCGATTATTACTATTCTGGGACTTGTTTGGTTTGTGGGTTTGATTAGTAATACAGATCCTCAGATTCAAGGTGTACAAGAAATAGCTGTTAGTGATAATACCTTAATATCAAAAGTTGATGCCACTGATTTCTTCGCTTTAACCGAGGATTCTAAAAACAAATTGCTAGATATTAGGACTCCAGAGGAATTCATGGCAGGTCATTTAAAGAATGCTATTAATATTGACTACTATGCTTCTGATTTCCAGAATCAATTAGGTAAATTAGATAAGTCTCAGACTTATCTTGTTTATTGCAGAAGCGGCAGCAGATCTTCTACAGCTATTCAAATGATGAAAACCTTAGGATTTAAAAGAGTATATGAGCTTGAAGGTGGCATTAATTCCTGGGGTGCAATAGACCTTCCGATCTGTGTAAATTGCTAACCAGATAGACAAAAAGTAGACGATTGAGATATAATCCATATATATTATATCTCGATTGTGATAGATACAAGATTAGGTTATACAAGATTCCCTACCGATAGAAGAATACAAGCTGTATATTGGCCTAAAATAGCTCGTTTACCAGTATCAAGAGAAGAAGAGATTGAGGCAGGTAACACTATTAGTCCCTTAAGATCTACCTTGCTTAGCACTGCAGATCCACTTGTTGATCTAGTATTATTAACATTGCCAGAACAGCATTTGCACGATTATCGAGAAGGTAAAGAACCCCCTTTTGTTACAAGACATCAATTAGGTCCAATAATATTATCTAAATTGCCTGGAGTATTGACTACAAGAACCCTTATAAATGATTAGAATTTTGTGCATGGTGGTGTACCAGGAATCGATAGATTAGGCACTGTGGGACATATTAGATTATTAGGTAAACGTGAAAATTCATTGGAAGAAAGAGTAGATCCAATTAGATTAAACTCTGCTAGAAGAGATGACGCCGTGGATATGATGAATCAGCAATGGCTCCTTGACTATGTTATGGAAGCAGGCATCACTGGTAATAGGGTTATGCCTTTTACTAGACTTGTGGGAGCTTTTATTGGTTTTCACATGCCAAACTTAAGACCTCAGGAAGCTCACCCCTGGTTATAATCTCTAGCAGTATCTGCTATTATCAATGCTATGAACACTAAATTAAAAGGTGCCTTAGCACTACTTTTAGCAGCAATAATCTTTGGTTCTTTTGGGATCTGGATCAGGATTCTTAATACAGAGATAGGTACTTATGAACAGATCTTCCTGAGAAATGCCTTTGCAGCTCTATTTGCCTTACTATTTCTTAAATTCAGACCTAAAGTAGATCTGGGAGAAGTTAAGAAAAATAGATGGAATATATTCCTTTATGCAGTTTCAGTCCCTCTGGCTGTTATTGCTTATGTTATCTCGGTCTTGAATACCACAATTGCCATGACCATCTTCTCCTTTTACATTGGGTCAATTACTGGAGCGATAATAATCAGCTCAATATTTTTTAAAGAGAAATGGGATAAAGGCAAAATTATTTCCTTATGCTTAGCTATTGCCGG
>JAKQLP010000119.1 GCA_029567095.1 bacterium | reverse complement strand
GTGTGCTCTTCCGATCTGAGATAAAAGGAGTGAGGAATGTTGATACTAGCATTGAGGAGACAAATGGAGAGTTTGTAATAGAGATAGATCGAGCCAAAGCTCAAGTTTATGGATTAACTGCTAGTCAAGTTGCTTATGCTTTAAGGAATGCAGTTAATGGAATTGAGGCGACAGTAATCAGAGAGAATGGAAATGATACTGATGTAGTGGTGAAGCAGAATATTAGTGGGGATATGGATAAGACAAATAAGGTGACGATGAATACCCTTAATTCCATTACTATAGCGACATCAAAAGGAGAAATACCTTTAAGTACTTTTACTAATAGTTATCTGCATAATAGTGTGAATGTAATAAGTCATACGGATGGGGAAAGGATAGTTAAGGTAACAGGCGCTGTTGATAGCGGTTATACTGTTCAAGGTGTTTTAGATGAATTCAAGGAGAAAGTGAAAGATAAAGCCTTGGCTCCAGAATATGAGGTATCTTTTGGGGGAGAACAAGAAGATACAGAAAAGTCTTTTGCTGATATGTATAAAGCATTTTTACTTGGAATTATTGCTATATTTGCTTTATTGGTATTTGAATTTAATTCTTACAGGCAACCAATCTTCTTGTTATTAACGATACCTTTGGCAATTATCGGTATATTACCTGGATTGACGATAGCGGGACAGTCATTATCTTTTCCAGCAATCATTGGAATTATTGCTTTAGGCGGGGTAGTGGTGAATCATGCGATTATTTTGATTGACAGGATACATGCTAATAGATTGTCGGGATTGACTAAGGAAGAAGCTATTGTTGAAGCAGGGAAGTCTCGTTTGAAGCCAATATTTTTGACAACAATAATTACCATAGTTGGAAGCTTTCCTTTGGCATTTTCTTCTCCTGTCTGGGCACCGATTGCTTTGGCTATGATATTTGGGTTGAGCTTTTCCTTTGTTTTGACCTTGGGAGTAGTTCCTATATTGTATAAAAAATTTGGAGAAGATGTGATAGATTAATGAATGGACCTAGCTATCAGCTAGGTCTTTTCCTTTATATTGGGTAAGCACCTTCTTTTAATTATCTGATAAAGTAGTATAATGGATTCATGAAAAAAAATAGCAAATTTCAAATATTTACATTTATAATTGCCTGTCTTGGAGTAGGTTTTCTTTCTTCATACTTCTCTGGGAATAGTGTAGCGGTGACTTATGCAACATTAAGTAAGCCATTCTTTGCTCCACCATCTTCGGTGTTTGGACCCGTTTGGTCAATCTTGTATATTTTAATAGGTATAGCGGCTTATTTGGTGTGGAAACAGAAAGATGAGATTGACACAACAAAAGCAATGAGATTGTTTGTGGCTCAGTTAGCTCTAAATTTCTTTTGGTCGATAATATTTTTTAGGTGGCATAACATAGGGTTGGCTTTTTATGAAATAGTAGCTTTGCTTATATTAGTCATCCTGACGATAACGGCTTTTTATAAGGTATCTAAGAAAGCAGCTTATTTAATGATTCCATATGCTTTGTGGGTAGCTTTTGCAACATTATTAACTTATTCTATTTGGATAAATAATTAATACAATGGAGGATATAATAGCTAAATTAAAGGAATCTGGATTGCTTGGAAGAGGTGGCGCTGGATTT
>JAKQLP010000036.1 GCA_029567095.1 bacterium | reverse complement strand
AGTATTTGGGAAAATTATCTTACCCTCAGGTATATTAATCTTCTCAACAGTCAGGGAATATTGCTTAGGGGTTGGTTTGTATTGATCTTTGATCTCTTCCAGCATCTCTTTTAAACTAACCTGCCATCTGCCTGGTAATTCCGACAGTTTGAGTAAGATCGGTTCACCCTGCTTAGCGTAAAGCTCCATGTTCTCAATACTAATATTCTCTAACTTAATAGCTTCAGAATTGGCAGTTGCTAAAAGCAATTGTTTGATCGCGTTTTTAGCAGTTGGTGTCAGGTCTGTTGCATCATTTCTGCATATATACATGATAATTATTGGCTTATCTTCTCTTTGGTATAGTTTGATCCTTTGTTCTACACCAAGACTGTTGCCCTGCAATATCGTCCCGTCACTAGTTACAAAGTAATGAGCCAGGAAATCTTTTTGATTTAATCTGACAGTTTGGTAATAGTATAATCCTGCATAAAGATCAATGTCTTGTAATAAAGCATCTTCCGGCATCTTTAGCGGTGCAATTATGATGGAATCAGCCAGATTAAAATCCTCCACTTGATCACTTAGAGTGTTATCTATAGCAAAAGTGTCTTTGGGCAATACTTCCAAAGCAGATACACTAAAGGGGATCAGTAGAGATATTGTAAATATTAAAAGACCGAATTTACTCATAAAGAGATAATAAGCAAGGTAAAACCTAGTTTAACATCAATCAAGCCCTGTTTAACAGAGCCGTCCAATTGAATGAATTTATTGATTAGCATTCTTAAATGCTGTTCAGGGAAAGCATTGGCAGCACTGTTTAGCCGGCTGATCATAAAGTCTTGAATGCCTAAAGCTTTTTTTAATTCTTCTTTCTGATAAGGGAAAAGTTTAACCATGAGCATTTGAGTTAATTGCTTGACTGTAGCTGAAATTATCATTAAAGCATCGGTCTGCTCCTGCATCATGATCTCATTCAATTCCAAAGCCTTCACCTTATTCCTAGCGACAATAGCATTGGTCAGATCCCAGATCACATGGTCGGGTTCGATAAGGGTAAGGATCTCCAGATCTGATTCGATCACATTTGTTCTGCCAAGTGCTTTAGTATATAGTCCTAGCTTTTCAAGCTCCATATTAAGAAGCATTTGGTCATTACCAATACGGACTAGAATTAGATCAATAAGTCTTTTGTCAATAGTTAGTCCTTGTGAGCTCAATCTTTCGGTTATCCAGTTTCTTAGTTGGATTTCTGTTTTAGGATTGAATACTTGAACTTTACCTTTTTCCAAGATGAATGCCTGCAACGCCCCCGGTTTTTTATTAGCTCTCCCATAGCGGTCAGTATCAATAAGATGATCCTCAAAAAAGATAATATCGGGTGTTTGTTTCTGGCTTTTTAACCAGGTTAGCAACTTTTTTAAAAGCACTATTCTTTTGGGATTATCATAGATCCTTTTAACTATTGTTAAAGATTGGGAATTGAACAGGGAGATAGTATCACTGCTATCCATTATCTCATCAATATCTTTAAGAGCAGAGCCGTCAATTATCCTGTAACTGCCTTTAAGCAGCTTTTGCAAAGCCTGATTGCTCTCATAGAGATTGTTGCCGTGGATCAGCTGGATCATTAATATTCGTCTACTTCAAAATACAATACTGCAGAACCTTCTTTTAATTCTACACTGCTAAGGTGTAATCGCCTATCAATTTTGGTTTCGTTAATGATCTGATCAAAGAAGGTAAGATAATTTTCAGCAGTAACTTGTTGCTCTATGATGCTAAAAATGATGCCTACAGTGTCATTTAGAAATCCAGCCAATTCGTTTGGAGTATCAAATCTGCCAAAGCCTACTCTACTCACCACAAGCTTGTTATTCTCCTTTTGGGTTTCCACTCTAAACCAGAGAGGTCTTTCATTAGTATCAATATTCATGAACATTACCATACCATTAGTTGCAGAATGAGTTCTTAATCTTTCATCAAGCAGAGTGAAATCTCTAATGAGGTATGTTAGTTCCGAATCATTCAAAGCTGCTCTTCCTTCATTCACTCCTTCAATACTGATACGTTCATAAAGAGCATTGACATCCACTTGATTGATCTCATTAACATACATATCGGAATTCAAGTATGTTTTAAGAGGATTCCAAACAAAAGCCGGTTTGTATAACACAGTTAATATTAATCCTATGACTACCAATACCACAATAAAGGTGATAGTAAGACAGGTGGTCTGTAAGAGATTTAAGGTTTTAAGGATGATCTCTAAAAGCTTGTAAAGCATTTTAAAGGGGAATAGGATGGCTGCTCCTATTAACTGAGGTATCCTGGTATACCAGGGTGGCCCCTCCTCTTTATTTGTATAGACAAGTTTTCCCTGAACCAGTTCCTGACCTGATGGCTTGAAAACATAGTTAACAACTTCGGTCTTTTTTACTGGAGCAGGTTCCGGCTTGGCATCAGCGCTAGGAACAGCGCTCAGTCCGGGTGTTGGATTTTGATTACTGGCTCCTGTCATAGCCTAGATTAATATTACTAAATCATATATTAAAAACAGCTCATTTCCCAGTAGCGATAATTCCTTTTTCAGCCTTATGAACGATCAAATATATTACGCTACCTATGCTTGCCGTTAGCAGTTGGATCGGTCCCATGGCTACCAGCAGGGCTTCATTCAGATTCAGCGCCTTTACAACAATAAAAGCCATAAGCAGTAAAGCTATGCTTTTAAGTAAAGCTGAGATAAAAAGACTGCCTTTTAATCCAATGTTTTTAAATACCAAGGCTCTAATTGAGCCAATTAAAACTGCATTGGCGATCCAGATAAAAGGCATTAATACCAGTAAGGATGGAGTTAAACTTCCAAGCAGGCTTCCTCTTAATACTGCAGCAATTGAGGGCAGGAATATGGCTGGCAGTAACTGGGCTTTCCTGAAATTCAAAGCAATATAGATGAGCAGGAAATTGACCAATGATCCCACAATTATCTGGGGCTGGTCGAACACCAATGGTGTTAGAAAAAGTGCGACATTAACTACGCCATATCTAAATATGGTAGTGGAAAAACTGATGCGAGTCAGGTCCAGAAAATAGATCCTGCTGCAAATAGTTATTAGCCTATTCATGGGCAAATGAATGAAATATAATAAATGGTAACATAGAAACACATATAAAATGAATACGAAAAACCCGGCAGTCCAAATGATGCTTGATGTGCTCCATAACAAAGGAGATAGAACGCTTTCTGTTCAGATCGCTCCGGCAGTTAGAGTCTCAATAGGGGAATATCTCGGTTTCGAGACCGGAACCAATTTGGTTCAGGAGATGATCGGTGCCTTAAAGCAGATGGGCTTTGATTATGTTTTCGATACTAATTTCGGAGCTGATCTGACAGTGATCGAAGAAGCCTTTGAATTGGTAGAGAGATTAAAAAAACATAAGCTCTTACCCATGTTCACTACCTGTTGTCCTAGTTGGTATATGTTCGTGGAAAGACTCTATCCTGATCTTATCCCTTATCTTTCCACCGTAAAATCTCCTCAAGCGATATTAGCCAGCCTTGTTAAAACTTTTTTTTCGCAAAGCATTAATGTCGGCAAGGGCAAAATGTTCCATGCAGTAGTAGCTCCCTGTGCTATGAAAAAGGAAGAAGCTAAAAGACAGGAATTATGGGTTTTAGGTGATGAGCCAAACATCGATCTTGTGCTTACCACCAAAGAGTTTGTGGAACTGCTCAATGAATTGAGCATTGATCTTCATAATGTAGCTAAAGCTGATTTTGATAATCCTTTAGGCTTAAGTTCCGGGGCAGGAGCCATTTTTGGTACAACAGGAGGTGTTATGGAAGCTACCCTTAGAACCGCCTACTATTACTATACTGGTAAAGATCTTGAGGATTTTGAACTATTAGAAGTTAGAAATAGTGGACTTAAAAAAGAAGGTAAAATTGATTTTGCCGGGATCGAACTTAATGTCTGTACAGTGAACTCACTGGAAGAAGCAAAGCCGATCTTGGAAGAGATCAGAGCTACTGGAACTTGTAAATATCAATTCATCGAGGTCATGAATTGCCCCTTAGGATGTATTGGTGGGGTGGGGCAATGGACTACAGATAGAGAAGTGCTTCTTAAAAGACGTGAAGCTATTTTTAAATATGACAAAGAGCATAAATACCAGGCTGCACATCAGAATCAATATATTAGAGATCTCTATGATAAATACATTGGGGTTGTAGGTAGCGCTAAAGCCCATGAACTGATGCATACTCACTACACTGATAAAAGTAGTGATAAGGCGGAAGAGTTCAGCTGCAAGTTCCCTAAACAGGAATGAAATGTGATATTATACAATCATGGCTGAGATCGAGATTAAAGAATTAACAAAGTTCTACGGAACTAAAAAAGCGTTGAATAGTATAAGCTTTGAGGTAGGGCAGGGAGAGATCTTTGGCTATCTGGGTCCTAATGGCGCCGGCAAGACTACAACTATCAATTGTATTATGGATTTTATCAAGCCGACTAGGGGTCAGGTATTGATCAATAATCTTGATGCTAATGAGCAATCCACAGCACTTAAACTTCTAATAGGATATGTCAGCTCCGATGTTAATCTCTATGAGCATTGGACTGGAAAGGATCATCTAAATCTCCAGGAAAGCATTAGAGGCAAATCAAGGATCCTGACAAGACTTCTTAAGGATTTTCAATTTGATCCAAGCATCACAGTCCGAAAACTTTCAACAGGAAATAAACAGAAGTTAGCAGTTATCATGGCTTTAATGCATGAACCGCAATTTTTGATCCTGGATGAGCCGACCAGGGGGCTAGATCCTTTATTGCAAAATGTTTTCTATAGTTATTTAAGAGAATTTGCAGCTAAAAATTCTACGATCTTTTTTTCTTCACATAATCTAGCTGAAGTAGAAAATGTTTGTGACAGGGTCGCTATTATCAAAGAAGGTAAGATCGAAGCGGTAGAATCAATATCCAAAATGAAGGATAAAAGAATGTATCTAGTAACGATCTCCTATGATGGGGAATTTCCTAAAAGCAAATTGCGGGAATTGAAAGCAGTGATCACTGCTGAGTATGATCATAAGATCAAGATAAAAGTTCCTGGAGATGTTAATAAATTACTGGATGTATTAGCAACAGTTAAACTAAATGATCTGCATATTGAGCAAGCTAGTTTGGAGGAAATATTCCTGGAATACTATAAATAAATGCTAAAGATAATTTTAAAAACAATTAAAGAGAAAAGGAATTTATTACTAATATTAAGATCAATTAGTATATTAGTTCTTTGGCTTTATACAGCAATCACCCCTTCCCTGGAATCACAACAGGAGAGTATAAATGAACTATTGGCAGCTTTCCCAAAGGAATTTTTAGCAGCATTCAATGTGGAATCATTCAATATGACATCCTTCACAGGAGTTATTGCTTCAAAACAATATGATATTGTTTGGGTAATAATGGCTGTAGCACTAGCTATTTCATTAGCCTCAGGTAACATTGCCGGCGAGATTGAGAAGGGTACAATGCAGATACTATTAGCTTTACCTCTTTCCAGAAAACAGCTCTATTTCTCGAAATATATTGGGGGAATAATTGTTATGGCCATTTTTACAGTCCTTTCTATACTACCCGGAATCCCTCTAGCTCAAATGTATGGCATTGAGCTTGATAACAATAATTTCTACTACTTCACTCTTAACGCTTTAGGCTTTGCCATTTTTATCTTTACCTTCACCTTCATGTTTTCTGCCATTGTCTCAGAGTCTTCACGAGCAACCATGCCGGCTTTGGGACTGGTATTAATCTCATATATCTTAAACCTGATCGCTCTTTTGAAAGAAGAATTCACTAATCTTCGCTATTTCTCGATCTTTCATTACTATTCTCCAACGGACACACTGGTTAACGGTAATCTAGAATTGAATTCACTGCTGTTATTCTTAGGTTTCGCCTGCTTCTTTCTAATTATTGGTTTTGTCTTCTTTAGGAAAAGAGATTTCCGCTTCTAACTGATTCTTAACAAGGATATGTTTACCCAAAGCAGGCATAATAATTTTAATATTGTTAGATATTTCCCAGATAGCAGTAAGGGTAAATTAGCTCGTTTAGGAGGGATTACTGAAATCCATAAGAATGAGATTGGCCCTGTATGTGATGAATCAGGAATAAATGAGGACCATCCTCTAATTCATGCTCTTCACACAGTTAAACCCAATCTGGAGATGACCATTCTAACAGATCCTTTTCATAGCCTAATACCTGAGGGACAGAGAAAAGCTAGACAGGGTGATCTATTTATAGATCCAAACAGAGTAGCAGGAAAGACCAGTCCTGCAGAGTTCGAATATCAAACTAGGAGGCAGAGAGCACTAATAAATTCGCTACTTAAAAGATCAGGTGAAATAATGGCTAGTGCCAGAGATCTATTTCAAGGTAATCCCATCTTAAGCCTACATGCTGATCAACCCCATGAAATGGATCTGGCAGAATCATTAAGTTATCAAGGGCAAAATTCATACACATACGGATATATTGCCTGGAATACTCAAGCTTTTTCCCGCAACCATATTCAAGGACTATGGAATTCATTCATAGCTACTTTGCCTATCAACTCGGTTGTGGCGCGTAATAAATACTTGCTGGAGCCTGAACAGGCATTAGGTAATGTTGATATGAAGATCAGGAATGGACTAATCAAGCTGCCGGATCCAATCAGTGATGGCACTTTCGAGAATCAACTCGTTGTTGAAGGCATATCTCCCTTAACTGTTTGTTATGAATTACCACTAGCTCCCTTAAACACCCAGCAACAGATTATGGCTAATTTCTTAAGAAGATTTTTGTCTCCTTTGTTGCTACAATAAAAGCATGGGAGAGATACCAATGCCAAATTTTGACAGCTATACTTTGCCTGGCACTACAAGACAGCCAGTTAAAGATGCGTACAGAGAAATTGGACAAGTGTTAAGAGGTAATCAGCCACATCCTTGTTTAATTTCCAGTCTTGCCTTTGTTTGCGGTAGAGAGGTTTCCTCTCAGGCCAGAGCCTTGCCTTTAGAAGATCTAACAGTACAGAACTTGGTCACTAGATATTTACCAGCATTGCCGGGGGCTATGACTCCCCAAAGGGTATTTTTTACTAATCCTGAAGTAGATGAGAATATTCAAAGAGCACTTGGTGTTAAATATGCTCATGATAGATTCAATAGGGTATTGGCTCCAGGATTCTTATCCGTAGTATATTCAGATTTCGATGAAGGGCTGACTAAGGAAGAGATTGATAGAAGGCTTCACCCTCAAGGTAGTCAGGTAAGCGATCTAGCTAAATCTTTTTCATCTCATGTCGTGGGTGCTATACAGATGCCGGATCAGCCAGGAACATATTTAACATGGGATACTAGTAGACGCCAAGCCTTTGAACAGCCTTTAAATACCAGACAAATGCTTACCTGGCTAAAAGATTTTGGAAGTATAGAGCAGTACGGATACAAAACACCTGTACCTATGGCTAAGGCCTATTTAGTTCCATTTAATTTTTTATCATAACGATATGCTTAAACAATATTTAATTACTCTGGTGATCTTTCTGGTCATTGATGGGCTATGGCTAGCCTTTGTAGCACAGAATATGTTTAAACAGGAGATCGGCAGTATTTTAGGTGAGCCCAGGATGATCTATGCTTTGATCTTTTATGCCGCTTATCCTTTGGCTATAGTGGTTTTTGCCTTGGCTCCTTCTCTAGAAGCTAAAAATTTAACAAAGGCAATATTGCTGGGAGCCTTTTTAGGCTTTATTGCTTACGGAACCTATGAATTAACCAATATGGCAACATTAAAGGATTGGACATTAAAATTAGTAGTGGTAGATTTAATATGGGGTAGTTTTATAACTGCAGTTACTGCAGCTATTTCTTATCATTTTAATTCTTAAGTTAAATATATGAAGAAAAATATGTTAAACAAAGTGGGGCTGGTTGTTGCTGTGGCAGTAACACTGGTGGTCAATATGGCTGCGGTTTTGTTGCCTCTAAACAACAAAACCACAGCAGAGATATCAGATAGTTTTGAAGTATATTTTGTGCCTGCAAATTATGTTTTTAGCGTCTGGTCCATCATTTATCTTGGACTAATTGCGTTTGCAATTTATCAGGCAACTTTGAAGGATTCCGATTATGCTTTGGTCAAGAAAATGACTCCGGCCGTGATTTTAGCTAGTATCTTCAATTCCTTGTGGCTATTCATGTGGCATTATGAGATCTTTGCCTGGACCTTGGTTCTAATGATCATGCTTTTGATCTCATTGCTTGCTATCTATTACATCTTCAAGCAAGCTAAGCCCTCAGAAAAGCCCAGATATTTTGAATTATTCATCAAATTGCCTTTTAGCATTTATCTAGGCTGGATCACAGTAGCAACTGTTGCCAATGTAACCGACATTTTCTATCTAATGGGTTGGAATATATTATCCCTTCCAGGTCAGGTCTGGTCAGCCATTATGATCGCTGTAGCCTCGCTTTTAGGGGTATTGATGATATTAAGGGAAAATGATTTCGCCTATGCCTCAGTGATTGTGTGGGCCATAACCGGGATCGCTGTTAAATTCCCTAATGAAGGAGTGATCAGTATTACGGTCCTTGTCTCCATAATTGTACTTGCTGTAACTGCTGTTGCTAAGCAGCTTAAGAAGAAGTAGAGAGGCAAGAAAGGAAGAAATATGGTATAATATATATCATTGATATATATTAATATCGTGGAATTAATAAAACCAGTAGTAATAAATAGAAGACATGAGGCTTTCGCTTCGTATCCCAGTCTTAACTATTGGTGCCTTGATTAAAAAGGCTTTAGGATTCCTTTCCTCATCAATAATTACTCAGATCTCTACATATCCGATCGAAGCTTTCAGGTCTAATGTTTGTAACTACGGTGTTTGGGCCGAGCATGAAGAATGTCCTTTGTATCAAAGAGGTGTGTGTAAGGGGCCGAATAACAATGGAGTGGCTAAAATTGGTATAACAAAGTTCCATCCTGATGAAGCTCATTGTATTGATGTTCTGGATGTTGATACGCTTACAGTACTTCAAGATGATGTAGCAGCTTCCAATGCCAGAAGGTTTAGAAGATAATTGATCAGGGTAGAGGTTGTTGTCCTAATTTGGATCTAAGAAGTTCCACTTCTTTTTTCAATTCCACCATCTTCATTTCCCTCCCTATCATAGCTTGATTTAATTCTGCTAATTCCTGATTGCCTTTAGCAAGTTCTTGCTGTTTATCTGCAATTTGCTTATTTATCCTTGCTAACTCCTGATTATTCTTTTCAACCATTCTTTGCTGTTCTGAGAATTGATCCAGCATATTATTTAAAGTGTCGCTTAAGATGCTCATTTCTTTATTCGTATGTAAAGCTAATCTTTCTTTTGTTTGAGGATTTTTAGATACAAGTTGCATAAAGGAAGTGATTGTAGAGATCCCCTTAATTAATTCATTATCGAATTGATAGTAGGCAAAGAAACCTACCACTAGAGCTATAAGGGTTATGGCAATTTCAGCAAAGGATTTTACCTTAAGTCCTTGTTGATATATTTCTCTTGTGAAAGTGGATTCAAATAGGAGTACGGGCTCGCCAAAGATATCATTTGCTAGTGTATAGCTTTTGATCTCATTTGGTCCAATTGTAACAGTTACTGTCATATTCTTTTCTAATTCACTTAATATGGATTCATGGTCTTTAGCTACATCAGGATTATTGAGTTGGTATAGATTTACAGGTGTGTTCACTCCTCCCAAGAAAAGATCCGATTTAGGATCCTCGGTATTAATATGCCTTAATACTAAAAATATACCCTGATAGGGCCCACTAGCATCGCTTTTGAGAATTGAATGAGCTCCCACAAAAAACACATTATTATCATTTGCAACATATCCTGAATAGAATTTATGATCATCTCCCAGATCAAGTAAGGGCTTGATCTTTCTGGTAAGCTCATCAAAATCAGTGGTCGTCATACTCAAACTATTATCTGTTAATACATCTTTATGTATTAATTCCCCGTCCTTGTTCCAAATATACATGGCCTGAAGATGAAGTGATTCCAATGTGGCTTCTCCCAGGTTTGAATCTTCAAAATCCGGATCATGATCTTGAGCATAGTCATACATGTCATCCCATAGGCTCCAATCGTCTACAATTGGGTGAAGAGCAACAAGATTAAGGTCCAGCATTTCCTTGTGATGTATTATGTCCCTCTCAGCATTCTCTCTTTCTAAAGTTCCAAAGTTATTGGTAATGATCAGGTCTAAAGCCAATCCTCCTATGATAACTAGAGCGATGATAAAAGCTGAAAAGTAGATGATTGCCTTTTTCCTGATCGACATTATGAGCAGTTAATTATGTTAATAGTTTACAAAAAAATATTAGTAAAGGGAAATTGAATTCTTATTTAGAATAAATGATAATAGAAGAGATATTTAATTAATTAAATATGACTGCACCTCCAAATCCTGGAGATGCGCAAATAGCTGGTGGTAAGAAAGTGCTCCTGGTTGAAGATGAGGAGGCTTTAGCCAATGCTTTGCGTTTAAAATTAGGAGCCCAGAAATTCGATGTTACTTGGGCCAAAGACGGTCAGGAAGCTCTTGATGATATTAATCAAGGCAAGTATGACGTGATCGTTACTGACTTGATACTTCCAGTAATGGATGGCTTCACTATGATGCAGAAACTTCAGGAAAAGAAAGACGGCACTCCTGTTATTGTGCTTTCCAATTTAGGCCAGCCTGAAGATATTGAGCATGCAAAATCATTAGGGGCCAAGGATTTCCTTGTGAAGTCCAATGTCCCATTAGCTCGTATTCCGGAATATATTAATAAAGCTATTATGTAATATGGATAAAGATAAACTGCCCAATAAGAGTAAAAAGACCAGTAAAAAAGAAGAAGTTATAGAAGAAGTAGTACAGGAACAGCCTGTTGAAGAGGTAGCTACAGAAGAAGCCCCTCAGGTAGAGACTGTACAAGAGCAAGAACTGGAACAGCCCCAAGAACAGCAAGCTGAACAATCTCAAGAACAATTGGAGCCTGACCCAGTAGCTGAAAAAGATCAGCCGCAAAAGGGACAAGATGAACAACCAACCGAATCAGCCAGTCCTGAAGCATTAAGTGTAGAAGATGTTTTGGTACAGCTTAGCTATGTGTCAGCTGAAGATATGGAGGCTGCCAGAAAAGCTGCCCCTGAAGGGAAAGCAGTAGATTATCTGTATCAGCAAAAGAAACTTACCAAAGATATTGTAGGACAGGCTATGGCCGAATACTACAATTTGACATATTTCGATCTTAATACTGCAACAGTTCCTAAAGAGAATTTTTTCGCTATTTCTATGAGTTTGGCTAAGAGTTTGAGAATAGTCATTGTCAGACTTACTGAAACTGAAATGGATATAGCGACAGATACACCACAAAATGGTACTGTTATCAATGAGAATCTCCAGCAGACATTTCCAAATCACAAGATCAACATGTTCTTTTCCCTTTCTGATGACATTGATGAGGTATTTAAGATATATCGCGAGGGATTACAAAAGCGTTTGGATAATGTTTTAAATTCTGATGATCCCAATTTTGCTGCTGAATATTTTGATGAATTAGTTAAAGATGCTATCGAGCAAAAAGCTTCTGATATACATATGGAGCCTAATCCTGATAATGTTCTTATGCGTTTTAGAGTAGACGGTATGTTGCAGGAAGTAGCTGCCTTATCTCATGACTATTATGAGAATATCCTGAACAGGATCAAAGTATTATCCAATATTAGGCTTGATGAGCATTACAGAACTCAGGATGGCGCTATTAGATACAAAATTGATGATGTACCCATTGACCTTCGTATCTCCATCGTTCCCATTATGGAAGGCCAGAAAGTGGTAATCCGTTTACTAGCGGATTACATTAAGAACATGGCCTTGCAGGATCTGGGACTTAATAAAACGAATTTTGATCTAGTTGTTAGAGCTAGTAAAAAGACCTATGGAATGATCTTAACCACTGGACCTACTGGTTCAGGTAAAACTACTACTTTGTATTCATTGTTAAAAATTCTTAATAAACCTGAGGTTAACGTAACTACTATTGAAGATCCTGTGGAGTATCGTATCCCCGGTGTTAACCAGATCCAGGTTAATCTTGAAAATGAAATAACATTTGCTAGAGGATTACGTTCGGTTGTTCGTCAGGATCCTAATATCATCCTGGTGGGAGAGATTCGAGATAGGGAGACTGTGGAGATTGCTGTTAATGCAGCCCTTACAGGTCACTTGCTTTTATCTACCTTCCATGCTAATAACGCTTCAACATCTATTCCCAGGTTATTAGACATGGGAGTTGAGCCATTCCTTTTGGCCTCTACTCTTAATCTGATCGTAGCTCAGCGTTTAGTCAGAAGGATTTGCAGTAGTTGTAAGTATTCACTTGAATATGATCTTAAAGCCTTAAAAAGATTAATGCCTACTGCTTACAAACAATACTTTAAAAGTGTTCCAGTCAGATTGTACAAAGGCAAGGGCTGTGAGAAATGTAACTTTACAGGTAATAAAGGGCGTATTGGTATCTTTGAAACAATATATGTTACTGAGGCAATTCAGGATCTAATCCTGCACAAAGCTTCCAGTAAGGATATTTGGGAAACAGCCACACAGCAGGGAGCTGTCAATTTCTTTACTGACGGACTTCAGAAGGTCATGCTTGGTGAAGTATCTCTAGAGGAGCTTCTTAGAGTTGCTCCTGTTGAAACAGAAGAGGATGATGTCTATGGAAAAAAAGGAAAAGGAAATTAGTTTCTTTCAAAAATTAAAGAAAGTCTTCACTACAGAAATTGGTAGTGGAGGATTTAAAAAGTACTTCTTTGAGAGTTTAGCTACAATGCTGGCCTCGGGTATAGATATTAGAACTATCCTTAAGGATCTGAAGGCTGAGACCAAGAATAAAGGAGATCTGGCACTTATTACTAGAATGCAGGTTGCTATTGAAAATGGTACTCCGATCTGGAGAGTGGCTAAAGATGAGAAATTAGTAGCAGAGCACTATCTAGCCCTGATCAGGATTGGTGAAATGAGCGGCTCTCTACCTGAGAATCTTGACACCATAGTTACCCAAATTGATAGAGATAGGGATTTTCAGAATAAATTAAGGTCCGCCAGTCTCTATCCTTCACTGATTGGGATCCTGCTTTTTATTGTTGTGATCGTATTGATGACCTTTGTGTTCCCAAAGATCACCGGAGTGTATGATAGTTTGAATATCGAACTTCCAACAATAACCAAGGTGATGATGGCTATTGGAGACTTCTTTTCAGAGAATGCAGCCTGGTTCATCCCAACAATATTTACTACTGTATTTCTCATTTTCTACTTCCTGTTCATGCATCCCAAGACCAAGAAATATGGGCAGATGCTTATGTTTAAAGTCCCAGCCATTAAAAGTTTGATACAGGAATTGGAGCTAGCTAGATTTGGATATCTTCTTAATAGTTTATTAAGAGCAGGAGTTACCTTCCCTGAAGCATTGAAATTGCTCGTTGAATCTACGTCATTGTATCAATACAAGAATCTATATGAATTTATTGCCTATTACATCGAGAAAGGATATTCCATGGATGTGATCATGGAGGCTTATCCCAATATCAACAAGCTGATACCACTTTATCCCAGACAATTACTTATTAATGGAGTAAGGGCAAGAAAGCTTCATGAGAATGCTTTAAAGATTGGAGAAATCTATCAGAAGAAAAATGAGCTTACTCTAAAAGACATTGGTACCTTATTTGAACCTGCTCTATTAATCATTATTTGGATAGGAGTAAGTATCTTTGCCATATCTGTGATCATGCCTATGTACTCAATTCTTGGTAATCTTACAGATATTAGTTCAGGAGGTAATCCTCAAACTCAGGTCGAGGAGGTTCCAGAAGATGTAATTAATGATGTGAATCAATTGGAATGAGAAAATTGAAAGCCTTTACATTGGTAGAAATTATTATCGTTGTAGGCCTATTTAGTGCCATTGTGCTCATTGGTGTGCCTTTAAGTCAGACAACTTTGGCGGGAAGCGAAGTAGATACAGCCTTTGAGGTAACAGCTAAAACCCTTCGGTCCTCGCAAGCCTATGCTCAAGCAGGCGTTGAAGACTCAACTTGGGGAGTGCATTTAAGTGGGAATACTGTAACTCAATTCAAAGGCTCAGACTATGCAGCTAGAGATAGTGAATTTGATGCGGTTACTATCTTTTCAAGTAAAATAAATTTCAGTGGAGTTAGTGAGGTAATATTCTCTAAATTGACAGGACTGCCCTCAAGTACAGGAGCAATAACAATAAGTGAGGGAGATAGATCAGTCACAATTAATATTAATTCAACAGGAGCTTTGAGTTTCTAATATGATCCATACTAAATCTAAACAATTAAAAGCTCTCTCCTCTGTAGAGATTATATTAAGTTTAGCTTTGTTCTTTGTATTGGTATTAGGTTTATCAAGCGCCATATTCTATGGGCTTAGTGTTAAAAAACAGGTCGGAGAAGATGCCAAAGCCAGTCTTCTATTGGACGAAGCAGCTGAAGCGTTGATAAATATTAAAGACTCCAGCTTTTCAGCCTTAACTCCGGGTACGTGGGGCTTAATTCAAAGTTCCAATCAATGGGCTCTGATACCTAATCAGGATCAGGTTGATGGCTATGTCAGGACGATTGCAATTTCCAATATTGATGATAATGATAAGCAGGCTCTGATTACCATAACTTGGATTGCTAGCAATGGAGGAAGCAAATCAGTAACAAGTACCCTAAGACTTACTAATTGGGAGCGGATTGTTAGTACCGGAGATCCAGTTGACTGGTCAGATCCTCAATTCATTGGGTCATACGATCTTCCTGATGCTACTTCAGGATACAGGATCAAGATAGGATCAAACAATAGGGCTTATACATTTAAAACTGGAGGTCAGGAGGATTTCCAGATTCTGGATATAGAAAATTTAACAGCAATAACTTTATTAGGAAATTTTAAAGTGGATGGAAGCGGAGAGCCTTATGATATGTGGTTGGAAGGGAATTATGTTTACGCTACTAGTTCTGCTCAGGCAAAAGAGTTCCACATGATTGACGTAACAGATCCAGCAAATCCTTCAGTACGCAATTACATTAATTTATCTGGGAATGCAGATGCCACAGGTGTTACTAAAAAGGATAATTATGTCTATGTAACAAGATATGATAATGGTGGTGATGCAGAGTTCCATATTATAGATGTCACAGATCCTGATAATTTATCTCAGGTTGGGGAATTAGATTTGGGAAATAATGATATATTAGATGTCATTGTTTCAGGAAGTTATGCTTATGTGCCATCTAGCGCTAATAATGCGGAATTAAGTATTATTGATATCTCAAATCCCTTAGCTCCTACTTTTATTGCGGGTTTAGATCTGCCTGATGATACTGATGCCAGCCGTATAACATATTACGATGGTACAGTTTTTCTAGTGCAGGGCAATCTAGTTAGAATAATATCAGTTACCAATCCTACGGCTCCAACCTTGATTGCGACCTATGATGCTGGAGGTGCAGTCGGAGATCTTGTTACAGGATTCCCACAGCATGCATATCTTTTCTTGGCTACAGCCAATCCCAGCAGGGAATTCCAAGTTGTAGATATTAGCAATTTAGCCAGTCCTTTCCTTTATGGGGAATTTGATGCTACGGCTCCCCTTTATGGTGTTGATTATGATCCCATAAATGAGATTGCCGGCGCAGTTGGTGCTGAAGGTACAGGAGAGTTCTTAACATTCTCAGGTCATCATGATCCTGCTCCTCCTGTCGATTGGACAACTCCATTTTATTCAGGTTCAACTAATTTGCCAGATGCTACTGGTGCTTCCAAGGTAAAATTTGGACTTAACAATTTAACCTATGTGATTAAAACTGGTGGTACTCAGGACTCCATAACTGTTAATGTGACTGATCCTCAAGCAGTTGTAGTTAATTCCGGGTTTGATGCTGATAATTCAGGAACTCCTACCAATGTGTTTGTGGTTGGTAATACTGCTTATGTTACAAGTGGATCGAATACTAGAGAGTTGGTAACCATGGATTTTACAAACCCAGCAGCTCCTGTGATGCTTGATAATATTGATCTTCCTGGTAATGCCAATGCCACAGATGTGTTTGTGGTTGGCAATTATGCCTATGTAAGTAGATTAAATAATTCAACAGGAAATGAGTTCGCAATAGTCAATATTAGTAATCCTGCCGATCTAATTTTGGTAAGTCAATTGAACTTAGCATCCAACAACTACAATGAGATATATGTAGCAGGTAATTATGCATATCTGGCTTCAGGAGCAAATAACGGGGAGCTGACAATTGTAGATATTTCAAATCCTGCAGCACCTATGTTTGTCAGTGCTTTAAATATTCCAACAAATACCGACGCAACCAGGATCACCTATTTTAATAACACGGTATTTTTAGCTCAAGGCAGCAACCTTAGAATAATTGATGTTACCAATCCAGCTGCCCCAGCTTTAATCTCAACTTATGCAACAGGTGGTACCGTAGGCGATATGACCAGTGCTTACCCTCAGCATCCATATATATTATTAGCAACAGCTAAAAGTACAGGAGAGTTCCAGATCGTGGATGTGAATAATTTGGCTGCTCCTACATTATTAACGCAGTATAATGCGGCTGGAACTTTATTAGGAGTAGATTATGATCCTGTGAATGAAATTGTTGTTTGTGTAGGAAATATTTCAGCAGGAGAGTATCTGGTATTTTCAGGAAGAGATTTATGAGAAATATAGAATTTAAAAGACAAAACCTTAAAGCATTCTCACTAATTGAGGTCATGTTCTATATCGCAATGCTTTCCGTTTTTATCCTAGTTATCTCTACCTTCTGGGGAACATTGATAGAGGTCCAAGAAAGAGGCAGGGCTATGAACGCTGTAGATAGTGAGGCCCAGTTCATTATGACCAAGATAACTCAAATTATTAGAAACTCCAATAATATTTCCAGTCCTACAGCCGGGAATTCTGCTTCAGCTCTAACCTTAGCTTATACCGAAACAGCTAAGAACCCAACTGTAATCAATCTTAATAGTGGATATGTAAGATTGTCGGAAGGAGTGACCCCTTTTGTTAATCTAAATTCTAATGTGGTCAATGTTACATCATTAACTTTCAGTAATTTATCCCGTTCCAGTAGTGCAGGAGTTATTAAGATCCAGTTAACACTTTCCTATGTTAATCCAGATGGAGTGTCTAATTTGAATTATTCTCAAACATATTATGCAACAGCGAGCTTACGCTAAAAATGGATTTGCTACATTATTCTCTTTGATCATATTGATGGTCATTGCTGTTTCGGTGTTCTCAAGTATTCTTCTGACAAATATTGACGGCTTAAAGGGAGTAGAAGCTATGAGAAATGGGATAGTAGCTAAAAACCTGGCAACTTCATGTGCAGAGATTGCTATCAACAAGCTTAAGATCGCAGATACATATTCCGGGAATGAAACTATTAATTTTACTGAAGGCTCCTGCTATATCCAGACCATATCCGGAAGTGGGAATACCAATAGATTATTAAGGGTAACTGGAACAAGTGAGAATGCAATTAAAAAGATAGAAATCAATGTACTAGTAATTAATCCAACTACCAATATCTCATATTGGATAGAAAAAGATTTTTAATAAATATTTATGAATGTTGATAATAACGAAATATTTGCTGTTTTGATGATCTTCATCATTACCTTGGGGATCATATTCTTTTTGAATGTAACAGTTAGATATTTGGGAAGAATTACAAGGTTCGAGATGGTGATCATCATAATCATTATGGGCTTCTCGTTTGGGTATCTTGTAAGCTTGATCAGTTATCAGCAATCCTTACCTTCCATTAGAGATCTTAAAAGACAGACCGATCTTCAGCTTATTGCAGACAGTCTTGATTCATATTTAAAAACCAATTCATACAGTGAAAAACTCATTAATTCTATGCCTAGATGCCCTGAAACCGAATATATTGGAACAGACTTGGGAGCAATTAATCTAGTCGATATCTTAGAAGATGAATATATGTCGGAAATGCCGATTGATCCCTTTGCTAGAAGCACTAAAAACACCTATTACACTATTTGTATTAATGACAGTTTAAGAATTGAGGTTACTGCTCCTAAATCGGAAGAATCTGATGTGATTTCTGTTATTAAATAGTTTAAGATAAGGTAATGCAAAGACCACAATTACTAGAAAACAATAAGACACCTTACCATAGGCAGTTAATGGTGGCTAGGATTGTGCTTTTTGTCTTCACGGGACTTTTTACTGTTGGAGCAGTAGAGGATCTTGTTTATCAGGACTATTTACAATGGGGTATAGGAGTAGAATATGTGCATCTTAAGATATCACTGCTTGCTCTGACTCTATGTGTTTTGTCTTTCTCATTTGTTAATGCTAGGTTCAGACATCTTCTTAGTAGGGTTAATTTCCTTTTTAATTTTGCACTATTCTATATTGTTGCTCTTACAATATATATTGAAGGTTTTAACTTGATAGACGGCTTCTATCTTTTAAGCCTAACCATTCTTACCTATTTCATTTACTATGAATTCCGAGAAGTCTTCTATTATGCAATATTTACCAATGCCTCCCTATTGCTATTAGTTCTTTTCCCCAGAGAAGGAATAGATTCCATGCTTAATGAGTGGATCTACTATTTTGTTCTAAGTGTTGGTTTAAGTGTAATTAAATATTTTGAATACAAAGAAACTGAAGAGGTTATCAATGCTGATGTGTTCTATCGAAAGGTATTCAACGCCATTAGAGAGAGTATTTTGCTTCTTGATCCTAAAACTTCACAGATCCAATTCTATAACACAACTGCAGATAAGATCTTCAATATTTCCAAGACTGATTACTTGAGTCTTAAGAATATGATCACGGCAGAATCATATAAAGTGTTTGAGACTGCTTTTAAGATGATCTTCGAATTTAAAGGAGTATGGGAGGGTGAATTGGTATTGATCAATAAAGATAAGAAGGAATTCATTGCGAAAGCTACGGTAAGTTATCTAAAGCAGGGAGAAGAAGAGATGATCTTTCTCAAAGCGGTAGATATTACTAAGAGCAAATATGCAGAACAAAGAGTCAGAGAAACTCTAACTGATCTACAAGGCAAGAATGCTGAATTGGAGCAGACAAAGCTGGCAGTATTAAATGTTTTGGAGGATATCAATGTAGAAAAGGCAAAAGTGCTAGCCGAGGAACAAAAATTAGAGACTATCCTGCAAAGTATTGCTGAAGGTGTAGTAGTGATCGATGCCGATATGAAGATATATATGTTCAACAATACATTCCTGAATATGTTGGGTTTGAGCGCAACCGAGGTCCAAGGCCATAAATATATGGATGTGTTGAAGATGGTTAAAGAGGATACTGGTCAGGCTGAGGATAAAGATATACCTGAAGTATTCAAAACTGGCAAGGTTATGAACAATTTCAATAAGACCCAGCTGATCAAGAAAAATGGAGATCTCATGGATGTTAATGAGACCTATGCTCCTATCATAGAGAATAACAAAGTGGTGAGAGTTGTGGCCGTATTTAGGGATGCAACTGAACAAAGGAAAGTTGAGAGGATGAGATCGGAATTCATTTCTATTGCTTCACATCAATTAAGAACACCTTTGACCGCTATCAGCTGGTATTTGGAGATGTTGATGGACCCGGATACGATGGGTAATATGAGTGATGAGCAGAAAGGATATATTAATATGGTGTTTGAGAGTAATAAGAAGATGATATATCTGGTCAACGAATTACTTGATATCTCCAGAATGGAAAGCGGCAAAGAATTGCAATTCATTAAGTCAGAGGGCGATATCATGGAGGTGGTAAATGATGTTTTGGAAGAACAGAAGGGCTTAATTTCTCAAAAGAGTCTTAAATTAAATTTGGATACTGAAGGCAGAACCTCATTGATGGTCAATATGGACAAGGAAAAAATCAGACAGGTCTTTATGAATTTAGTCAATAACGCCATTAAATATTGCAGGCCTGAAGGGGAGATCAGTATTTCGGTTAGGACTCAAGATGATAAGCTAGCTGTTAGTGTCGCTGATAATGGTATTGGCATTCCCAAAGAACAGCAGGGCAGAATATTTGAGAAATTTTTTAGAAGCGATAATGCTGTCAAGATGCAGGCTCAAGGCACGGGATTAGGACTCTATGTAGCAAATCAGATCATCAAGAATCATGGTGGAGTATTGAATTTCTCTTCAGATGAGAACAAAGGAAGTGTATTCACTTTCATTATTCCCCTTAAATAGCACTAAGGATTAAATCTTCCTCATTCCAAAATCAGCCTTTAACTTAGGATCGTATTCAAATCCTTGAGTAGTTTTTTCATTTACTTTCCAGATAT
>JAKQLP010000138.1 GCA_029567095.1 bacterium | reverse complement strand
GCATGCCCAATTGAGCATCCTTTTAAAATAACAGTCCCGGGCCTGATAAATGCATGAGGCCCTATCTCCACATCATCATCAATATATGCCGGGCCATCTATTACAACATATTGTCCGATCGTGCAGTTCTTCCCTATATGGACTTTCCCCGTTATTTTTAAGGTTTCGTCACCGGAATTAAGCTCTGTTTGAGTAATACTATTATTTAAAATTTCAATCAATTGTGCTGTGACTAAATACCATTCCTCCTTCTCAAATGCAGATTGTAAAAAAGAGGGGAGAGTAAGGTCCTTAAAGAAATCCTGCAGCATAACTAAAATGTTAATATTTTAACTTAGATCTACTCTAGCAGCATTAATAAGGTCTTTTCCAGCTTTATCAACCAAGCTAGCATCTTCTGCCTCGATCATTATTCTTAATAAATTCTCAGTACCTGAATATCTAGGAAATATCCTGCCCTTATTA
Organism: bacterium; assembly: GCA_029567095.1. Taxonomy (GTDB): domain Bacteria; phylum Patescibacteriota; class Dojkabacteria; order B142; family OLB20; genus JAKQLP01. The sequence continues at coordinate 11,098 of JAKQLP010000138.1, read as the reverse complement.
TCAAACTTCTGCTTCCAATTAGAAATTGTTTCCTGGAATGTCTTTAATTCTTCAAGTGGTAATTTTTCTTTAACTTCAAAGTTAAATATTTTTTGAGGGAATTTCTTAAATGTATAAGCAATTTCACTAAGCTTTTTACCTGTTTGTTTAAGGATTTTTAATACTTGAAGAGCTGTCATGGTGCCGTCTCCAGTATCTGAATAATCAAGGAAAATGAAATGGCCACTGAATTCTCCTCCGAAATTTAGCCCCTGTTTTCTACATAATTCTGTAATGGCTCTATCGCCATTAATTACTTTTAATACTTTAATTCCATGTGATTCCAACTCCAGATCTAAGGCCATATTAGAATATTCTGTAATGACAACGGAATTTTTATTCAATTCTCCGATCTCTTTAAGATGTTTTGCAACAAGAGCTGTGATATAGTTGCCGTCGATCTCATTGCCTTTTTCATCGATCATTATGACCCTGTCAGCATCACCATCAAGAGCAATCCCAATATCAGCTTTATTCTTTAAAACTGCATCCTTAACCTTGTCAGGATAAAGCGAGCCACATTCCACGTTAATATTGTATCCATTAGGTTCTACGTTAATAGGAATAACTTTAGCTCCTAATTCCTGAAACACTGTAGGAGCTGTTTTGTAGGAGGCACCATTAGCACAATCTACAACAATTGTAAGACCTTTTAGAGAAGTATTCCCAACAGCATGCTTAATATATTCAATATACCTTCCTGAAACATCTTCAATTCTTTGAGCTCTACCAATCAGTTCTGATCCATTAAAACCATTTTCGAAATAAATTGACTCTATCTCCAGCTCTTCTTGATCGGTCAATTTATGGCCATTAGCGTTAAAAACCTTTATACCATTATCATAATAGGGATTATGAGATGCTGTGATCATCACCCCCATATCCAAAGCAAAGCTCTTGACCAAATGGGAAATGGCAGGGGTGGGCATTGGTCCTACAGTTATTACATCCACGCCCCTGCTTAAAAAGCCAGCGGTAAGAGTTTGTTCTAGTAAATACCCGGAACGTCTAGTGTCCTTTCCAATGATCACCTTATACCCTCGATTAGGATTAGGTTCTACCTTACGCTTTAAATATTCTGATAGGGATTTGCCAAGTCTTAGTACAGTCTCAGTATCAAGAGGAGCGTAATTGGCTTTACCACGTACTCCATCTGTTTCGCGAAAAAGTTGCTTTTTGTTCATAAAAACAATATTAACTTTTTATTCGTATGTATCTTACCCTAAAAGGCATTAAATAGCTACTTAACTGTTACGCTTTTAGCCAGGTTCCTGGGCTTATCAGGGCTATTACCAAGACTTACGCCTAAGAAATATGATAGGAGCTGAAAGGGTATAACATTAGCGATTGGATCAAGTTCAGAAGCGTCAATTGTTTTAATGAATTCATTAAACAATTCATTGCTTTTCTTAGCTATACCGATCACAAAAGCACCTCTAGCTTTTACTTCTGCTGCAGAGCTCATCATATCGTTCTTATTCTCATCCTCGCTTACAATCACAAATACAGGTGTACCTTTGTCTATTAATGCAATAACTCCATGTTTTAATTCACCTGCAGCAAAGCCTTCAAAATGCTTGTATGTTATCTCTTTTACTTTTAATGCTCCCTCAAGGGCGATATAGTAGTTCTGGCCTTTGCCAAGAACGAAGAAATGCTCATGCTTAGCCATCTTTTTAGCCAATAATTGCATTTGGGAAAATAGCTTTTTATTAAAATAGTTCTGTAACTTCTCAGCCAAAACCTCAATATCTTTTCTAGCTTGAGAGTATTTACCAGTTAAACTTTTAGCAAGCAGATAGCCCCAGCTGATCTGAGCAGTGAATGCTTTAGTGGAAGCAACACAGATCTCAGGTCCAGATCTTGAAAAATATGGATAGTCGCTCATCCTGGTTATGGTTGAGCCCAGCATATTAACTAGACTTGCGACCTTGGCTCCCTTAGCTTTAGCAAATTCAAGAGCCTCTATAGTATCTGCAGTTTCTCCACTTTGTGATATGGCTAAGATCAGATCTTTATTACTAAACATATCCTTAAAGCTCTCCATTTCATATGATTTTAATTCTATGGCGTTAATATGGGCATAGCGTCTTAAATAGAAGGCTATCTGGCCGGCTGCGAAATTAGCTGTACCAGCCCCAACCGTATAGACATTTCTGGATTTTTTAATAGCTTCTAATAATGGAGTTAATTCTTCGAGGGAATATTGAACTGCTTCTCTGATTGTATGCCTTTGCTCAACTATCTCTTTGATCATAAAGTGATCATAACCTTCTTTAGCTATAGAGATATCATCATGTTCCAGTTTAGAGATCTTGGTTTTTAATTCCTTACCACTTTTTACATCATAAAGACTGACCTCACCTCCATGATAGGAAACCATCTCATTATTATTTATATACACGACCTTATCTGTCTTATCAGCAAAGGATAAAGTATCTGAAGCAATAAATACTTCATCCTTACCAATGCCGACCACTAGTGGTGAACCGTTCCTGACAGCATAGATATGTGAATTTGAAGTTGGTAGTACAATAATGGTATTACGGCCTTCCAGATCTAAAAAGGCTGATCTAATAGCCTTAAATAGCTCTTTTTCTTTTTTTAATTTATCTTCAATTAGCCTCACTATTACTTCGGTATCTGTTTGAGTGGAGAATATATATCCTTTTTTAGTTAATTTTTCCTTTAATTCTTGATAATTTTCAACTATGCCATTTTGAGCAACTACAAATGATTTGTCTGTTGAATAATGAGGATGCGCGTTATAGTTTGTAACTCCGCCGTGGGTAGCCCAGCGTGTATGACCGATGCCTATAGTGGAAGATGGCAATTTCGATAGGGAAGACAGATCTCCAATCGCTCCTACCTTTTTAACAACATCTATCTTATCTGAACTAACTACTGCCACTCCCCAAGAATCATAGCCTCGATATTCCAATCTTTTAAGTCCATCAATGATAGTTTTTGCTGCATCTCTTTTACCTGAGTATCCAAAGATTCCGCACATAGTTATAAATTTAAAAGTAAAGTTTATAAACCATTAACGCTATTATGGGAAAATACTTACATTCAAATGAAATAGAAATTCATATAGAATAGTAATATGCAAAAGGCAATTATCAGACAATGGAGCATACATGATCTTCAGATATTGAAGGAATACGGGTGGAAATTGAACAACTTACCCGATATTCTAAGATTGCCACAACCAAGCACCGAACGGATCAAAAGCAGAAGAGCTCTTACTTACTCCTTATTGGTTTTAAGCGCATGGGTTCTAGCTGCCTGTGGAGGAATTGACTCTCCAACACAAGCGTCCATGCCGATAATCCAAACTGAACTAACAAAAGCACCTACCGTAGAAGTGGCTGATTTAGTTGAGACTTTGGAACCTGCCTTGCCACCTTTACCTGCTCATATACTTTCTATGGATATAGATGGCATCCAATTTTTATTAGATGAATTTGGTGAACCGGAACCGATAGAGTTTGGGATACCTTCATTTGAAACTTCATATCGCTATCCCAGAAATGATTCAGATCATCCTGAAGAAAGTGAGATCTTTAATGAGCAAACACCAATAAATATTGATACTATCGATTCCCCCCCCTTTAGTGGATATGAAATAGTAATTGGACCGCATCAGGTTGATTCTGAAAGACTTATCTCCCAGTCATGGGAATTTGCTGCTAATAGCGTTGGCTCCTTATTAGACCGAACCCTTACAGGATCACATGGGGGCTCAGCCAGAATGGATCTTGAATCAGGTAGATTATATATCGATCAATTAGCTCAAAGAATGGATGCTAACAACACTATTACCATCCATAGTGCCAAGTCGCAAATGGGTGATGGAGGAGGAGGAATGGTAATAGTACCTCCCACTTCCCCAGGAATTGATATGAATACCAAGTTAAGTGTAGAAATGATACGTCAATTATTGCAAACTCCAACTGCACTAGATAATTCGATGAATCCAGCCATTGCTATGTTCAATCATATGGCACCATATCAGCCTGCACAGGTAGAGATGCAATTACAACCAAATAATCTCATAATGTCTGATCAAAGTGGTGGCATAGTATATTTTTCTCCAGAAACAAGACAAATCATGATAGGGGTTAATATTATCGGTGCATCCAACCTCTTACCAGATCAGGATAAATATCAAAATGATGATGTAATTGTTCAAGCAGCCTTAGTAAATGAATTTACCAATGTGATTGTTGAATTATTAAATGAAAATCCTGAACTACAAACAGCTATGTTTGCCCAATTAGCTGAAGAATTAGGATCAAACCCTGATGAATTGCTGCAAAGAGCTATTAAGATCATCGATGAAACAGTAATAAATTCTTCTGATCCTAATGCAGTTGAGCAACTAAAAAATGTTCAAAGAGAAAGGATAAAAATGAATTTGTTTGACGAGATTACTTCAAGCGTAATAATGCTTCAATACCTAGATACCATTCCTTAAGAAACGCCCCCTATATATCCAATATATTGTCTATTTCGATAAAATAATATATAATATATATATTGTTATTTATCGAAAGATGAATATATTAAGAAAATTAGAGATTAGTTATTTAAGCTTAAATCCTTTACAGAGAACCTTGTTAAAGGTTGCAGGCCTATCATTAATGGGCTTAGCCTGTAGATTATCTGCAGGAGTAAGCACTTTGACAGTACCTACAGAAGAGGTTCAAGAATTGATACAGGAGCCTTTAGAAACAGTAGAGGCTATTAAACAACTCTTAGTTCACATCGCTGATAGTATAGTAGACTTCGGTCAAACTGGAGTTGGTGAACATTTAAATGCCCTGCAAGATGGGACTAAAATACTTACTAAAGGCGGCGAGAGCTTAACATTTAACTATCCTGATCCAGCTGATGGTGGGATATTTGATACAGTCACATTAGCCCATAAACCTGATGGTGGCTTACCAGAATTAGGCGAAATAACTGGAGAACTTTATCCTGTAGAACATGAAGTAACATGTGATGCTCATCCATTTACTTTCGCTAGTCAAGAGACTGCTCCAGTAACTTTGGGTGGAGAAGGCTCAGGTGATATGGTTACAGAGATCATGACTGTAGATAATTCAATCTCAACCAATTTTGCCGACCTGGAAAATGGCACATTCCCCCCCAGGGTAGATATTACTGATACTACCATTGTTGGACAAAGAACTGTTACAGAAGGTAACTGGGCTTGGTTATGGTTAAGAAGAGTAGGGGACAACTTGAATGTTATGGGCATACTAGGAAATAGTTGCCAAATTGGAAAATAAATAATTTTAATAAAGCGCCCTCAAAAGGGGCGCTTTTTAATACTTAGGTGGAACCATCAGAATTATTAATTAGAAGCAGTATCAATAAAGCCCAAGAACTAGGTATCAAAATCCCGACTGAGCCTTCAATAATAGTTCTGGATACCGCTTTGTTCTTAATTAGATGCCTCTTTGCATTAGGACCATATATTCTTCCTGAAGAAACTATTCGCTCACCTTTATTTGATATTGCATCAAAATTCGTAATAACTATGCCTCTTTATTGTTCATTTCCTCAAACAGGTTTAAGGCCTTCTCTTTTACAATCAGAGGCCTTGCCTGATATCATTGAGGAACCATGAAGAAATATGTAATTACAAATTTTGGATGTCAGATGAATTATGCTGACGGGGAAAGATTCTCAGCAATAATTGAGCAAATCCCGAACTTTAGCCAAACAGATAAATTGGAAGAGGCAGATCTATTAATTCTTAATTCCTGCTCGGTAAGACAAAAAGCTGAGGATAGAATATTGGGGTTGGGTAGATTGATGGAGAAATTAAAGATTAATAATCCTGAACTAAAAATTGTATTAACCGGTTGCATGAGTAGAAGGAATTGGGCTGGTAAAGATAGCAAATCTCCATTGCAACAAACTCAAACTCAACGTGAGGAGGAATTGAAAAAAGTAATGCCTTGGGTAGATTATGTGCTTGAAAGTAAGGATTTTCATAAATTACCTGAACTTTTAGGGTATAAAATTGAGAATAGAATTGATGATTATCTCTCTTTTAAACCTAATCTAAGCTCTACTTTCCAAGCCTATGTCCCTATCTCGGTAGGATGTGATCATTTCTGCAGTTATTGTATTGTACCTTTCGCAAGAGGTATTGAAATATGCAGGGAAGCAAGTGATATTATTCTAGAAGTTAAAGAATTGGTTGCAAAGGGATACAAAGACATTGTGTTAGTGGGACAAACTGTTAATAGATATATTAATCCCGAACTTGATATTTTCGGGAAAGGACTGAGGGGAAATACTAGAATAGAAGGATTGAATAAAGAAATGCTTACTGACCTGTCTAAGCTTCCTAGAGACTTTCTACAGTTACTGCAAATTATTGATGCTATGGAAGGGGATTTCTGGCTAAGCTTCATGTCTTCTCACCCCAACTATATGAGCGAGCAGTTAATTGATTTCATGGCAGAGTCAAAGCATATTCGGCCCTATCTACATTTTGCCTTACAATCAGGATCTGATCGGATCTTAAAGAGAATGAATAGACGATATTCTGCAGAGGAATTTCTAAAGATAGGAAAATATATGAAGAAAAAGATTAAAGGATTGGGTCTTTCTACCGATATTATTGTGGGCTTCCCCGGAGAGACTCAGGAAGATTTGGAAATGACTGCAAAATTAATGTCTAAACTTGAATTTGATATGGCATATATCTCTGAATACTCTCCCAGAAAGGGAACGGCTTCGGCTTTAATTAACGATGATGTCCCTCAAGGCCTTAAAAAGAAATGGAAAAGATATCTTAATGATGAAATCTTAGCTAAAACGGCTTTAGGCAATAATCAAAAGATGCTGGGGAAGGTATATAAATGTTTGATCGAGAAAAATATTAAAGGCGATAGCAATTTGGCAAGAACAGGAAATTACAAAGAGATTATGTTTAAAGCTAAAGATAAGAGAATAGGGGAGTTCATTGATCTCAAGGTAAGTTCGGTTACTCCTTGGGCTTTAAAAGGCAAAGCGATTCAGTAATTGCATCTCCTGGGATAATACCTCTACTAGAGCTAGTCTGTCTTTGTGTGCTACAACCCCTTCATGGATCAAAGGGATGTTTGCCGGCAATTGGGTAATAAGATAAGCCTGGGCCGCAGTACCATTGTGTGTATAAAGGCAATGGGGGTTTCGTTCATTAACCAGGCCACTAATGTGAGAGTGAGTTAAGCGATTTCCCATAAAGTTGATTAATGTCTCAACTAGACCAGGGGCTTGCTCCCCATGACTTTGAGCATGATTAAGATCTAATACAAATTTGAATCCTTCATCTTTAAATGGGGATAATTCCATATCCGTTCTTCCGGTAGATTTTGTGATATCAAGATTTTCCACAGCTGCTATTTCAGGAAAGGATGTATAAATGCCGGCTGGATCACTGACAATGTCAGGATGAAATACCACTGCCGAAGCATTGGATATATCTGCTAATTCATGTAATTTGGGTAATACTTCTTGAGCAGCTTTCGAAGGATAATTAATCTGCGTTGGAGCATGAATACTAATCCTATGATAGAAAAGTCTATTAGCAGCATAGAACAGAGAGGAACGTAAATTTTCATAAGCATCCCCTAAAAGCTGTTCTGGATAAGCAATATGTACCTCAATGGGCATTGCCGGAGAATTCATAGGAAGGGGCAGGTTAGAAAGAGTAGTTACTCTTTCAGACAAAGGGCTTGCTGGAAAAGCTTGGTAGAGTAGCCCGGTTGAAAAACCAATCCTTTGCATACATTCAAATTCAATGCGCCAATTATATCTTATTTCTATCCCTGTGCAAGTTGCCTAAATATCAAGAGGAGTATATAATTTAGTGCCAGTTTCAGGTTGCGAGATCGTCTAATGGTAGGACAGCGGCCTTTGGAGCCGTGAATCTAAGTTCGATTCTTAGTCTCGCAATATTTTTAAATCTCCTTGTGAACTGATTTCCTTTTTTACATATTTATATTGGATTAATCCAATTGAATTGAAGGCTATAAAAAAGAGGCTTAAATCTTTAATACATAAACGGATAACAATTTTATCCGTTGTTTTTGTATTTATGTTCGTAACTGTACTCATAGCCGGACCATCTCTTTTGACATTAATATCTAGAGCTGCTGCCAGAAGAGCTACTGGGATATCAGCTCTAAATGCTTTAAGATACGAATAAAAAGAGATAAAAATCCTTGAGGTCTTAATCTGGGTTTAGTATATTTGTATAAATTAGTTCCGAAAAATTTGCATAAACGCAAAAGAGGACAACGAATCCTGAAAATGTTTAGGGCTTTAATAATACCTGTTATAGCTACAGGTATGTTTATTGTCGGCACTATAATTGCTCCCTCAGTACATTTATTAATCATTCAAGCTGCTACAACTATAACCTGGGATGCAGGAGGAGACGGGACTTCCTGGAGCGATCCTTTGAACTGGGATACAAATATTGTCCCTAATGCTACAGATGAAGTGCTGATTGCCAGTGCCGCCACAATAAATATATCTGCACCAATAGCTATAAAATCTTTAACATTAGGAATACCAGCTGGAACAGTTGCAACGAATTTAAACTTTGCTTATGATGCAATCTCGGTCGGGGCTTTAACACTCAATGGAGGTGATCTAACAGTATTTCCCGGAGCTAATATTACTCATACACCGGCCTCAGGAAATACTGTTGTAGCTAGAGTTAACATCGATGTACAAACTGGAAGTGCCAATATCTATGGGAATATCAATGTAGATTCCAAAGGCTATGCTCCAGGCTATGGCCCTGGTCCTGGGGTAGGTGGGAATGAAGGTGCTGGGGGTGGAGCTCATGCTGGACTTGGAGGAGACGGTAGATCAAGAGCGGGAGGATCTGTTACTTATGGAGAGTACAATTTACCTGATAAATTAGGTAGTGGTGGTGGTCAACCTTCTGCAGGTGGTGCAGGATCAGGAGGAGGAGCTATTAAATTAACTGTAGCAAATACTCTAACTATAAACGGCAATATTACAGCGGTAGGAGGATATGGAAACTCTAACGACAGCTACCATGTTGGAGGAGGAGGAGCTGGAGGTTCTGTTTGGATTTATACTGGTACCCTAGCAGGGAGTGGATATATCAGGACCAATGGGGGAGATGCTCGCGATGATGATCGGGATGGCGGAGCCGGAGGAGGAGGCCGAGTAGCAATTTACTATACTACAAATACATTTCCCACATCTCAAATATTTGCTAATGGTGGTAAACCTAATGGCTGGGATTGGGGTGTCCAAAAAGGGGGAGCAGGTACTATATTCATGAAAACTCCTTCAGAAACATATGGAAGTCTTACTCTGGATAATCTTACCGTTGACTGGTATCAAACTGAATATTTTAAAGTCAAACATACCCCTCTACCTGATAATCTAAACCTTGATAATCTAACGATTAAGAGATACACAGAATTTTACTATGCCTCAATTTTAAACGTTACAAATACATTTACAGTAGATAATTACGCACTTTCAGATATTAGTGGGACTTTAAATACAGGTACTTTGAACGTAACTACCAATGCAATATTTAATAATCAATCAACTGCAACGGTAACATACTCATCTTTAAATTGGACTAGTGGAATAGTAATTGATAACGGTGGAACTTTTGCCTTACTTTCAGGTGGGGGGGATTTAACAGTTCCAGCAACATCAACTCTTTTCTCAAATGTTCCTAGATCATATACAAATGTCATAGTCAATGGAACACTTTCACACTCCAGCAACGGAAGTACAGAGGCATATAAATTGAATCATACGGTTTCAGGTAATTTCACAGTCAATTCTGGTGGGACTGTAAATGTAGGAGGAAGGGGATATGCTGCTGGTAATGGACCTGGAGCGGGTGTAGGTGGCAATGAGGGGGCAGGTGGAGCCGCTCATGCAGGACTTGGTGGTAATGGTAATTCCAGAGCGGGAAGTAACATATTTTATGGGAATTATCTATTGCCTGAAAACTTAGGTAGCGGTGGTGGTCAACCAAGTGCAGGTGGAGGTGGCGCTGGCGGAGGTGCTATTAAACTATTTGTAACGGGGACATTAACTGTTAATGGAGCTATTAGTGCTAATGGAGGTTATGGATCGGCAGATGATGGTTACCATGTTGGTGGCGGAGGTGCTGGTGGATCAATTTGGCTTAATGTAGGTAATTTAACAGGTACTAGTACAATCAGTGCCAACGGTGGTGATACCCAGGATAATGATAGAGACGGTGGTGGCGGAGGTGCTGGTAGAATTGCTATTTATTATACAACTAACGATATCCCCATGAGCCAAATATCTGCTTATGGAGGCAAACCCAATGGCTGGGATTGGGGTGCTCAAAAAGGTGGAGCTGGTACTATATTTATCAAAGCTGCCTCAGCAGCCAATGGTAATTTGACATTGAATAATAATCAAATTGATTGGTATCAAACCGATAATTACAAAGTAAGAGAAACTCCTTTAGCAGATACTATAACAGTAGATAATTTGACAATTACAAACTACTCTGAAGTTTATTACAGCGGAACCACTACTGTAGTCAATTCCTATCTACTAGATCAATATTCTTACTATATTCTTTCAGGAACATTAAATACAAATAGTTTGAGTGTATTAAATACATCACAGTTCAATCTTCAAAACACAGCAGATGTTACTTATTCCTCTCTAAATTGGACCAGTGGAATATTAATTGATAATGGAGGCACTTTTGCATTACTTTCCGGTGGGGGAGATCTAACAATCCCAGCGACCTCTACATTATTCTCTAATGTACCAAGATCTTATACCAATGTAACAGTTAGCGGCACACTATCTCACTCCAGCAATGGAACTACAGAAACGTATAAACTTAACTACACAGTGTCAGGGAATATGACTATTAACTCTGGCGCAAGTGTAAACGTAGGTGGACGGGGATATTCTGCTAGTAATGGTCCTGGAGCAGGAGCTGATGGTAATGAAGGTGCAGGAGGTGCTGCTTATGCAGGTCTTGGCGGAAATGGGAATG
>JAKQLP010000136.1 GCA_029567095.1 bacterium | reverse complement strand
TCTTCCGATCTTCAAAAAAGATAGACGGCTCATTGTTGGTGTAGGCAATGGCACCGATATTATTCTCTCTGCAATAAGCAATGATATCTTTGGGTCTAAGATCGCTTCCATATTCTTCAATAGAATTAGCTAGTTCAGGCGGTTGCATCTGTCCTTTTAAGGCTAATGTTCTTTCATTCTTACCAGCTTGGGATAGATCCCAATTCTGGCAAAAAGCACAGTTAAAATTACAGCCTATTGTTCCATATGAAAAAATACCACTGCCTGGAAGAAAATGATAAAGAGGCTTTTTCTCAATTGGATCAACTGCCATGGCCGATGCTTTTCCATAGACCAGTAGTTTTAAAGCTCCATCCCTATTCAGCCTGACACCACAAATACCGGTCATACCATCGGCAATTACACAATAATTCCTGCAGGCCAAACATCTGACTTTATTTTGAGGCAATGCTTTGTAGAGGGTTTTAATTGGCAACTTTAGTTAGTTGAACCACTATTTAATTATATCACACATGATTTAGCCATCATGATAACAACCTTTGCTTCATTACCATATGTGCTTGCCATTCAATATCGTCATCCAACTGCACCCACTCAAAATGATCTCCATATTTATTTTGTAAAGCTTGATAGATCAGAAAATCTGCTAAGTGTGGATTCTTAGGGAGAATTGGCCCGTGAGAGTATGAGCCTATTACATTAAAGAACCTGAAACCTTCCAATTTTTGTTTAGAATTATTCCCCTTCCCATATTCCACCTTACCCAGTGTCTCGTATTTTTCACCTATAGCATATGTTTGACCTGAATGATTCTCAAATCCAACCAGTGTTGGACTTACAATCTCTTCGTAAGCTGCCCCCATCTGGTTCAATAAATCTGGATCTAATCTGGTTAACAGATTGCCTAGGCATCTGTCTTTAAGCTGATCTCCCGGGGCCTGAGTTTCTACAGGTAAAATGTCCAATCCCTCCATCTCTCGGCCCTGTGAATCCAGGAAATATTTCCCAAACAGCTGAAATGCACCACATATCAATAGAAAGACCTTGCCATCTTTCACTTCCCTTTTTAATATTTCCTTCTTATTCTTCAGCATATCATCAAAAACAGCATACATATCATTATCCTGGCCTCCTCCCATGAAATATAGATCTGATTCTTTTATCTTTTGCCCTAAGCCACTTCTTAAGACATTAAGTTCAATGCCTCTCCATTCCGACCTTCTATGTAGGGTCATAATATTTCCTCTATCACCATATATATTCATCTCTTCAGGATAGAGGTGTGTTAATGTTAAGCTGATTTTTTCTTTATTCTTCATAATTCTAAAGATTTCCCTAATACTTTTTTCCTAAAAGCCAGCATTGCTGTATAGGTATGAATGACGTAATAGTAATCCCCCAATCCCTCACGTTCAACAAAATTGACCAACTCGCTGATATCCGGCACTAAATAAACCCTTACTTTGCCATTAATTAAATATAACTGTTCAGAAACTTTACGCATATCTGAATAGGCATACTTAAGTCTTAATAACAGTTCTTCTGCTCTACTGCCTCCTAATATTATAGGGTCAGGCATGATCTCCTTAAGCAATTCAAAATCAGCATCCCAGATCCAGGAGACATCGCGTCCATCTGCGATCTTATCATTAAGTAGCATGATCAAATTAGGATTATCTGTATTCTTTAACAGCTTTAATACTAAGTTCAATCCAGCAGGGTTTTTGGCTAATAATAGTCTGTAAGTGATCCCATTTTTCTTAATGACCTCACCCCTTCCAAAAGGGGCCCTCATTAACAATAACCCCTTTTTAATATCTGAGACTGGAATATCAATGAGCTTGGCAGCCACAATAGCTGCCAAAGCGTTATATACATTAAATATTCCAGGTGAGGCACACACATATTCCTGTTCGCCCACCCTAAATTTTGTACCAAGATCATCATTAATTTTTATCTTATCTGCTTTAAAGTCTGGCTTGTTAACAACCTTTTCTCCTTCGTATTTGAAATCCAGAATATATTGCTGGTCAAGAGCAAAGCTTACAACACGATTTGATAATCCTTTAGTCAGATCTTCCAATCTGGGATCATCGGCATTTAAAACCACTGTTGTTTCAGGAAGCAATTCTAAAGCCTGCCTGAACATTCTTTTTGTGCGATCGATCTCCCCATAAGCATCAAGTTGATCCCTATAAAGATTAGTAAAGATGATGGTTTTGGGAGACAATTCCTTAGCCACTTTGGGCAAAGTAGCTTCTTCGATCTCAAGCACTGCCACATCATAATGCAATAAGCCCTGTCTATCGCATTTACTTATAAATTGAGATAATAATCCTCTTCGCATATTTGATCCTGAACTATTCGCCAGGACCCTTTTCCCATGTGCTCTTAAAATTGAGGTCAAGGCATTTTGCGTTGTAGTTTTTCCATTTGTTCCAGTTATCAGTATGATATTGGGGATTTGTTTTGCGAAATATTGAAGCAGGTCTGGAGACAATTTCTCTGATATGAGCCCTGGCAAGGCAGTCCCCTGCCCCTTACCAAGGAATCTAACCAGCCTTTGTACAGCTTTGACAGTAGCTATTGTTGCTTTTGTCTTTATTACCACACCTAATTTTAGCAAATTAAAGCAAATAATGAATATTTTTTGGATTTAGGATATAATCACTTGCCATAATTACATAGCAAACATGGCACCAAAAGCAGACAGCGCCCCCTTAACTACAGAAAAGCAAATTGGAGTATTACTAAAAGAAGTATGCCCAGGATGCACTTTCACAGCAGGTATGAACAATGCCCTGCAATGTCAGGTTATTAAAAACTTAAGGACTGGATTGATTGACCCTGCAACCGTGCTCGGACATCCCTGCCAGCAAGAGCTAATTTGCATCCCCTCCGGATGTAGCGCTAGAGACAATGGCAATTGCCATGCTGAACAGGCTTTAGAAGTATTAACCGATCCAGGTGTAATGGGCGGAATTTTCACCAAAGCAACAGCTGCTGCCACATTAAGAGATGTACCCCCCAATTGCCCTCAAGGATTTAATGGGTTGGTATAAACAAATTACCAATATTCTGAGACAATAGAATATATTCACTAAAAATACATGAAAAAAGCCATAATCATAGGTTCAGGATTAGGTGGTCTGGCCATCGCTATAAGAATGCAATCTCGAGGTGTAGCAACAACAATATATGAGAAGAACGCTTTAGCAGGTGGGCATGCCTATCAATTCAAAGAAAAAGGCTACACTTTCGACATGGGGCCATCTCTCTTAACTGAGCTCCCGATAATAGAAAGATTGTTCAAACA
>JAKQLP010000112.1 GCA_029567095.1 bacterium | reverse complement strand
TTCAGCTATATTTCGGCTCTCCCTGTGATGATACCCTTAACTTTGATATTCATTTTACTTTTATTTATCAGTTTTCAATTCATAATCAGATTTTTAGCACTATATTTTCTTTCAGCACTTTATCCTATTGTAATAATTGCTTCCTTATATGAAAGGAGCGCGAATTTACTTAAGAATTATTTAAAGATATGGTTGACTTTCCTTGTACAACAACCAGTATTCATTTTAGGGTTTATTTTAGTTAAAGACGTATTATTCTCAATTTTTGATAAAGGCATCAGCTTTGAAGCTTTGATAATATTTGTGGGTATGCTGATATTTTTAGCAAGCATAAATCTATTTGTTTCCAGGATCTGGGGAGATACATATGCAGTTGTAGCCCAAAATATTACTTCTGCAGTGGCAACACAGGCGATTAAATCTAATCTGATAGATAAGCCTTTACAACTAGGCAGCGCCTTATTCTCAAAGCGCCTAGCCCCCCAAAACGTTAATGAATTATTAAAGGAGAAAGGTAAAGATATATCTAAGGAACAAGAGAAACAAAATGGTCAGGGAAAAACTCAATCCTTACTATTTAATGATCTAAGTAGTAGAGGCTATTTAGTCAAAGATCTTAATGACGGCCGTTTATCCGTATCAGGGCAGTTTTATGCCCCTAAGGATCAAAAGGGCAGTGTCTCCAAATTATATACCGGATTAAAAGACGCCCAAGCTTATGGTGTAGCTTCCAGTGAAATACAACATTTATCTATTAAAGACTTAAAAATTCAGGATCCTTCAAACTATAAAGCTGTTAGAAGCTACAATGCCGGTCTTAAGTCTTATGCAGCTGAAAATAGTGGGCATTTGCCTAGAAGTGGAATTAGCTATAAAAGCTCAGATAACAAAATATTTCGTAATATGGAATATGCCCAACAAATGAATCTGGAGAAAGGTGTTCAAGCTATTGCCACTAAGTCAGATACTTTGCATGGTGATAAATCTATGCGTTCTGACAATATCTTAAAAATCCATACTTATAATATTACTTTAC
>JAKQLP010000111.1 GCA_029567095.1 bacterium | reverse complement strand
TGCAGTCTGATAGTGTCGTCCTGAAAATGGAATTACGGAGAATGATTATCAATAGCGTAGGATGATGCTGGAAGAATTTCCTGACAGATCGCGCGGCAATTATTTAACCTATTGATCGGTCCGCCAAACCTGCGCTCAGATTTTTGTCCAGCACGGATAGAGCTTATAAACAAGTGATGAAAGCATATCGAAAGCAATGATTGATATAATATTGCCATGGAAGCTTAAATTCAACCTCTCTGAGGAAGGTGGGCAATTGATTTATGCAATGGGTGATAAGATAAAGGAATCTTAGTGCAGAAGGCGGTATGAAACTTGGATACTAAAAAGAATGTCTTGTTCAGCCTTATTCTGGCAGCTATTCTAATTCAAGGGACATACGCCGCTTCTTTCATTAGCCCTAGTTTAAAAGCATTTTCAGAAGAGCTTGAGAACAAATATCACAGAGCAGCACCTGATGAGCACCAAGCAGAAAGAAGTGTGGCAAGACCTGCAGCTATATCAGTAAGCAGAAATGTCTTCATTCAGAATCAGGTTTTTCCCCTCGTCGCCATTGACCCAGGAGCATTTGGATCAAAAGTACTATACTCTGATGGGGACATTGGAAGGATTCTAATTGACATTGATAACTCCAGTTTCGCTTTCTGGGATGTAGGTATGGTTGATGGAGAATTTGATCTTGAGGATGTGGCTTATTATCACATTAATCAGAGTGGCGCATTTGTTGTTGAAGTGAATGACATACGATTGACCGGATTTGGAAAGCATTCTCCAGGAAGCAAGGTTAAGGCATATGATATTGATTATAAAAAGGCATTGAAGCCTTTTCCAAAAGGCAGTGAAATTAAATTCGTTGATCTATTTGGATCTCGCGGATATGATCTGATTGACCCGATCTATTTCCATATAGATAATAATAGTTTTAAAATAGATAGGATTGACTTGAGATTAAGCCATCATGCCTACGGGCCTGCTGGCACTCTCGTCAATGGACATGATCCGGATCAAGGGCTTGAGGCCACAAAGTTAGAATGCAAATTGCGATTTTATAATATAAATGGAAATATTAATTTAGATGGAGAAGCGATATATGATGAGATGGATCCGGTTTATTTGGATGTATCCGGAATAAATGAACA
>JAKQLP010000110.1 GCA_029567095.1 bacterium | reverse complement strand
AAGTTCAACTGGAGAGAAGCTGGAATTACAGGCTGGTTGGAATTTCTTCTCTTTGAATAGTGAAATAGTAGAAAAGCTTAATCCTACTTCTTACAGCCTACTTCAAGCTTGCAACTCTGCAGGAGTGAAATGTACGCTTTTCTCTGATTTCAATGGTCAATTAGAAAATCCAGTAATATACAAAGATGAGATATATGGTAAAGATTACAAATTGGAAGCAGGAAAAGGATATGTTATGAAAGTGGAATCAAATCCCGGAACGATCTCATTTTAATCAAGATTAAATAGATAATGAAACATGCCAGCAAAGCTTGGGTAAAGAGGCAGAAATTGAAAGATCTGGTTATATTAGCCCTCTTGTTTATTCTAGGGATATTCATCGTATTGATCTTTAAACCAGGCTATCTTGCCAATATATTGATCGTTTACCTCCCTGGTATAGTTTATAGCTTAACAAGGTTGAAAAGATCAACAAAAAAGATCCTTATCTTCGGGATAATATCTATTCTATTCATAGTTCCGGTGGAGATCTTAGCTAGGCTGACCAATAGCTGGGATGTAGCCTCAGATTTTCCCAGGGTTTTAGATATTGCTCCACTAGAGAATATGTTTTATGGAGTTGTAAATATCATTTACCCTTTAGCTTTTTATGAATACTTCTTCGATAATGACAGGAATAGAAAGATCTCACCAAGATACAAATATTTGATAGGGATATATATAGTTCTATTCATTACCACATTCATTGTTTATTTTATTGATCCGGCACTTTTAAAATTAGATTATTGGGTATTAGGATTACTTATACTGTCTCCCATTTTTGTTCTGCTTTTGATCTTTAAATCACATATTGTTAAGCGCCTTATACTTCCTGCTGTATTTTTTGGATTAATGTATCTGATCCATGAGGCAGTATCCATGTATCTGGGCCATTGGTGGTGGCCGGGCAGCTATCTCCTGCCCATCACTATTAGCGACCATATTTATCCTCTAGAGGATTTAATAATCTGGATAGTGTTTTCTAATGTTGCTGTGATCTCAGGCTATGAAGTGCTATGGGATTGATACTTCCTCTCTAGTAGGGCTTCTGTTTGGTTTTTAGAGAATTAAGATATATTCCAAGAATTAATGTTAAGACTCCGATCATAATAGGTGTT
>JAKQLP010000106.1 GCA_029567095.1 bacterium | reverse complement strand
ATAATATCTCCTCCTAAAGTACCAGTTAATGATAAAAGCATTGCTATTAGAGCTAGTAGCAGTCCACCTCCAGCTAAGGCCCCAATGATGATTATAATCTTCAACTGATTTGATTTTGGTTTTGTCATGATAGATATTAATTAATCCAATTAGTAATTATTTCAGCTAATTCTTTTTCATAGCCTGTAAAGCTATGATCGGCATTATTAATTAGCTTGTAAGTAAGATTCGTTTTTGATTTTGTTGCTTCTTTTAATAATCCCAGGCAGTTCTCAGCTCCTAGATGACAGTACTCATCGGCACTGCCATAAATTACTAAACTGGGCTTATCTATAGCTATGAATTCGTTAAAAGGCTTCTTAGTCATTATCCCTACCCTCTCACTCACCCAATAAAAGGGAAATGTATTGTAGTCACCATCAGGATCTATTTGATCAAGAAGTGAGCTATAGCTAATGATCATTGGAGCAATATATTTGGGCACTAAATTCCTGCCTTTGCCATTTTTTTGAGCATTCTTGCATTTATCAATTACCCTTTTAAATTTTTTTGAGCCTATCTGTTTATAGAAAATACCGCTATCATCACCACCGGAGGTTAGGATATACGAACTAAAAGGATTGTCCTTTTTATACTTATTATAAACGCATATCTTATTGGCTCCTGTTGATTGTCCTAATAATATTAATCTCTTGTATCCTAATGATTTTACAAATTCAACAGCCCCATCAATATCATAGATACAATCTTTAATGCATTCATAAGCCACTCCAAAATTTCCTCTTTGTCGTACTCCATTATTTAAAACATCAAACTTCTGGATCAGATGAGCTCCGGTATTACTAAAAGTAAGAAAGGATATATTCTTAGAAGTTAAAGCTTTAGCAAGGGCATTGTTCTTATCAACATTGTACATTCCTCCTGAGCTGCCATTACCATGCAAAGATATGACAACGGTCTCACAATTTTTATCTGGTTCGAAAAGTAATCCAGGCAGGAGAACGTTATTAGTATTAGTAAATTCTATCAATTTCAATCTCATACTTGATTATATCAATAACAGCCTAAATGGGTATATAATCATAATTGATATTATTTTAAGCTTATGGCCCAAACAGAAATTAATAAAGAGATTAAAACATATTTATTCCATCCTACAGCAGTTATCATTTTAATTCTGCTTGACTGGGGAGGCTTTCTATTTGAAGTCCCTCAGATCATCAGCCCCTTAACTTTAATATTCACTTTCTTAGTGATATTCTTAATATCATTTTTTTTAATTTTCATACTGCAGCAGCATTTTGCAGGAGATAGTAAAAAAGATGCAATAATAAAGGGCTTATTAGGTGGATTGATATGCGCAGTCCCTGCTCCTGTAATGGCCTCTTTTATTGGCTCAATCATCCTAGCTTTAAGTGGATTTGAAAACATTAAGCAATTTGGGATGGAGGGAATTAAAAGGATGTTTTCTAAACAAGAATAAAAAAAGGCCTCAAAATTGAGGCCTTTCTTTAATTATTTCCCTTAATCAATTCCCACCATTTTGATTACTGGTACCGTTTGAGTTCCCATTACTGTCAGTTGGATTTACCTGGTTCTGATTTTGATTCTGATTTTGAATCTGATCCTCAGTTCCCTGGTTCTGTTGTTGTTCTTCATTATTGAACTCTAATTGGACTCCAGTTTCATTCTGGAATTGATTTATGCTCTCTTGTAACCCTTGCTGGAAAGAAGTCTGAACTTGCTGTAATTGCTGTTGAGCTTTTTCAGTGTCTTCTCCACTCTTTTCCTGCAATTGGTTTTGAACTTGATTCATAACTTCAAGATGAGCTTGTAATTGATCCTGCAATTTTTGCATGATCTGTTGCTGATCTTGAGTTTGGATCTTGTTTTCTTCTCTTAATTGATTAAGAGCTTCAACACGTTCCTGTATTCTTTCCGCTTGGGCGTTCATTTCGCCTAAAGCATTTTCAAGCCCCCCCATATTATTCTCGGTTTGTAATTGCTCCATTTCTCTTACTCTTTCCTGCATGATATTGATCTCTAGATCAGCAAGAGCTTGAGGATCACTTGTAAATGATCTTTGAACCTGCTCCATGAAGGTATCTACAGGATAAAATAGATCTCCAGGTCTAGCCGCATCTGATGCTACGGCTGTGCCGCCTGCTAAGAGAACGGCTACTATCAGGGTAATGATTGCTCCCATGATATTTTTATATGCTAAATTAATATAATAGCTGCGCAATTTTTTATTTGCGCCTTGTTGAGTTTTTACGGTTATACCTAACAATCTAATAGTTCGTTTCTCCCATTCTTCATCAGGCTTCACTTTAATACTATGAAGTTGTTCAATTAATTCTTTTTCATTCATTACATAAATCTTTAAGTTTGTGTAAGGCTCTATTTATGGCCATTTTAGTAGCATCATAGCTTTTATTAACAATCTCAGCCACTTCTTTTACCTCCAATTCTTCAATGTAATACAAAGATATCAGTTCCTGTTCACTATCAGTAAGTTTGGTCAGCTTTTTTAAAACATAACTTTGCATCTCATTTATCATGGTTTCTTCCTCTATTCCCCTACCCTCTCCTTCATAATTATTAAGATTTAATATATCTTTCTTTTTTCTGTATTCATCGATCACTAGATTCCTAGCAATCCTGTACACCCATGTTTTAATATTCCCTCTCTTACTATTAAATCCTTTCCTTTTTTCCCAAACTCTTAAAAACACTTCTTGAGTTAGATCCTCAGCAATTTCTTTAGAATAACCTGTTCTTAAAAACACATAGCTATAGATCTGCCTATTCAAAGCAGTAAAAATATCTTCCAAGTCCTTTTGACTTTCTAGCTTTGCTTTATTCATATCCACATATATTTACGAAAATGATGTGAAATGGTAACAATAATTTTTTAATTACTCGTATCTAAGAGCGTTCAGTGCAGATATCCCAGTAGCTCTTCTAGCTGGATAAAGACCAGTTAAGACACCAACCAGGAAGGAAAGAAGGATAATAAGTAGAGAGAAGAATAAAGGTATCTCAATGATGTTTAACCATTCAGCTCCATTACTAATAGCAATGAATGATAGAATTGCTTCCAGTATCTTGCCAAAGATAAACCCCAGTCCAATCCCGAATATTCCTCCCATAGAACCCATAAGCATGGATTCAGCTAAGAACGAATCTCGAATTTCATTGGATCTCATACCCATAGCCTTTAGTAAACCAATTTCCCTAGTTCTCTCCAGTAAGGATACAGTCAAGGTATTGAACATGCCTAAGGAAGCAACAAAGAGAGCTACAGTACCAAGTAAGGCTAGAATAGTTCTGGCTGATGAGAAGAGACTATTGATCTGGGCAACAGTATCAACAACAGAAGTAGTAATGAAGCCTTGAGATTCAATTAGATCTCTAACGCTTCTTAATTTATCCTCAGTACTGGCAACGATCTTAGCTTGAGAATAGTTTTTAATACCTAAAGACTTAAGATGAATAAAAGGGACATAGAACATAGGAGTGGCATCATCAGGAGTAACTCCTATGACAGTGTATTGCACAGGAG
>JAKQLP010000093.1 GCA_029567095.1 bacterium | reverse complement strand
AGAGATTAAAGAACAGGTTGAGGCTTGGAAAACTCATCGCGATGACAAAAACAGTAAAATTAACTGGCAGTTTACGACTAAGGATGCAAGGATAAAATTAAAGAGACTTTATCCGTCAATCCATAATTAACATAACACTAGGAATATATAATAAACATACTGGAGATATGGTTTTCTGTAAGCCATCAGATACTGATAACAGATTAAATACAACAGGCGTTTTTAATGATATTGATTGTGGACCAAAGTTCTTTCCACAAGTAATGGTTAATGACTCAACAATGCTAATGTCTGTAAAGGCTGATGAACTAAGGGATCATGTGGCATGCGATGACTTTAAAAATGGGATCGCGAAATACCCTGAAAAGAAAAGAAAGCTTCAGGAGTTTGCAGCAAGTTTAACTGAGTATGACAATCCTGTATTGATGTTTGTGACATTTAAATAAAAGTGGTCTTGCAGGTCTTGCCGGTCTTGCAGTCTTGCAGGTCGAGAAAACACAAAATCAGACGAGAAGGACCCTGACGAGTCGCCTTAAGCGATGAGGCAGTTCCGCCCAGCGGAATGCAGGATCCCGATTCGCTGTACTCTCGGGATTTCGTTGGTTTCCTCTTCAACCTGCAAGACAATTCGCTACCCGATTTTTTCAGGTCATTTAATGCGTCTATGTCATTGTGATTGTAGAAATTTGTTATGATGTTAAAAGACTGCAAGACCGCAAGACCTCTTCTCCCTGCAATATCATTCGATAACTTTTTTGCCGGTTTTGTTAAAAAAAGTTAAGAGGGGGGGGGTATTTAAAAAATAAGTTATAAATTACGTTAATTTATTATACTCTAACTGTCTAATTTATTTTAGTATGGAGAAAAATATTATTCCTAAGAAGGGTTCTCTTTTTCTAAAAGTTAAAACACGGCAGGAGGTAGCGAATGAATATGGAATTACTCCCAGAACCCTTAATAACAGATTGAAGAAAGCAAATCTTTACATTCCTAATGGAACCATCTTCCCGAAATACCTTAAAAAGATATATAACGCACTTGGTATTCCTCCTGAGGATACTGGCGAAATAGCTGAATCTGATTCTGCCTCATCCAGGAAAGATCAGCTCATAACATCCACCTGATATTTGTTCCTCTTATACAGCATTGTTATTAGCCCATCCCGGATCTGCCCCTCCCGTTAATTGCCCCTCCCGGCCTCCCCAAATGGGGAGGAGGAAGAAAGCAGTACGGCTAAAGTCCCCCATCTGGTGGATTTAGGGAGTGACTTAGGAGGGCAGGAGTAGACAAATAGCCGTTCTTCAAAGTCCCCCATCTGGGGGATTTAGGGGGCAGTTAAAATTGGAGATTTAGGGGGCAGCTCCAGGGGGCAGTTTTAGGGGCGACTTCAAAGAGTGGTTTTAGATGCCAATTCTAGATAGCACAAATTAAGTAAAAAGTACCTTAGTACATGACAAAAAATAGTAACTAATTGATTGTTAATATATTATATGATTATTGTTAATAAATACATGTTCTTTTATTAGGTTAAAACCTTGATAATCAATATGTTGGAAATG
>JAKQLP010000088.1 GCA_029567095.1 bacterium | reverse complement strand
GCATGGCGTAGAAAGATTATCTGTGCAATTACAGCAACGAGGTTTTAAAGCTGGATCAATCCATGGCAACAAAACCCAATTTCAAAGACAGCAAATTCTTGTTAAATTTAAACAAGATCAGATCAACATTCTTGTTGCTACAGATGTAGCAGCTAGAGGATTAGATATTCCCCATGTTTCCCATGTTATCAACTACGAAGAACCTGAGCGCTATGAAGACTATATCCATCGTATCGGTAGAACTGGTAGAGGTAATATGAGCGGCAAAGCTTTGACTTTTGTTTAAGCCGGGACCTGATAAAGTATCTCCGTGATCAGAAAGGCAATATAGAGTAAGAGAAGGTATATACCTTCTCTTCTTGATATTTCTCTTTTTGAGGTAGCAAAGAAATAGAAGGCTATTAGGCCTGTTATTGTAACAATAGCAATGGGTAAGAAGTTGCCTGACACATGAATCTCATTGTTCTTACTGACAAGTCCAAGTACTGAGAGAATTAGAACGTTGAAAAGAGCGGAGCCTAAATAGTTGCCGAAGGCCACATCTTTTTTGCCTTCCATGATCGATCTTACTCCTAAAGATATCTCCGGTAGATTAGTACCCAAAGATATTCCAATTAAACTGATCACAAATGTTGATATCCCGAATTTTTCTGCTAAGAGGATTGTTTCCTTGACTAGAAGATTACTAGACATTATTAAAATCCAGCTACCTGCTACAATTTTCAATACCTGAAGTCCTACAGATAATCCTACGCGTTTAGTTAATTTATGCTTTTTCCCATTAGTGCTTGTTAGAATTAATGATCCTGCCGTAAATACATACCCAATAATTAGGATGATCGATTCTGTTAAAGATAGGTGGGCATTAATTAAAAATACACTAGGAAGTATTAAAAATATCAGTCCCAGAATTAAATTTAATTTATTGAACGAATGCTGCAATTTAATCCCATTACCAGCAATTGCCAGAAAGGGGACAACCAGAAAGAAAAGCACTACAATAGCTCCCAGTAGATTGCCTACAGAGATCTCTAATTCCTGATTGATATATGAATTAAACGCAACCGATACTTCAGTTAAGGAAGATATTAATCCTAGTAGCAAAAAGGACACTAGAAATGATGATGTATGCAGTCTTCTTGAGATTTTTAAGACGGCATGGACTACAAGCTCAGATCCCAGATAAATCCCTAAAAAGGAAAATATTGCTATTAGTAGATTATTATCTTCAGGCATGGCAGTTAAGCCCAATAATATATCTATCTTAACAGAATGGAATTAATATTTGAACTAATTGATACCCATCTGGGATTTAGCGTAGGCTGTGAGTCTATCTCTTTGAGCCCAGACCCTCTGGTTCTTGGTTAGATAGACTTTTCTTAATCTGATATTCTGCGGCGTTATCTCAGCGATCTCATCTTTGGCAATGAATACCAAAGCAAATTCCAGGGTTAATTCAATTGGAGGTTTAAGAGCAGTTTGGGTTATCTCATCATGCTTGATTCTAACTCCAGATTTTTGTCTTGCTTTACAGGCATTTACTTCCATATCCTGGTCATATTTATTGATACCAACGATCATGCCTTCATAGACATTCTCAGAAGGAGAAATGAATAGATCTCCTCTTTCCTGTATGGTATTAAGAGCGTAGCCCATGGCTACTCCACTTTCACTGGCGATCAATACTCCTTTTCTATAAACTTCGCTGCCACCATCATAAGGCACGTAATCGAGAATATAGCTGTTGAGAATAGCATTACCTTTAGTGGCACTTAAAAGCTGACTTCTAAGTCCAAAAAGATTCCTGGTTAAGATATTGAAAGTAAGTCTGCTTTGACCATTCTCAGTTTCAATATTAACAAGCTCTGCTTTTCTTTTATTCAGTCCTTCAGTAACTGTACCAATATATGCTTCTTGAGTATCAATGATCAATCTTTCCTTAGGCTCATATTTCTCACCATCAACTATCTTAAAAACGATTTGAGGCTTTCTGACCTGGAACTCATATCCTTCACGTCTTAATGTTTCGATCAGGATAGAAAGCTGAAGTTCCCCTCTGCCTGCCACAAAATATCCTCCACCGTCTGCTTTGGTGATAACTAAAGAGATATTATTCTCCTTTTCCTGTTCTAATCTCTGCTCCAGTTGCGTGGCAGTGACGAATTTTCCTTCTTTGCCTGCAAAGGGAGAAGTATTGGCTTCGAATTTGATCTTGACTGCAGGAGGAGATATTTTTAATCCTGGTAAAGCTTCAACTACATTAGGATCAGTTACACTTCCTCCAATTGCTTTTGATTCAATACCAGTTAAAGCTACAATATCTCCCTGACTGGCAGTATTAACTTCTTTCCAGTACAGGCCTTCTCTAACCATAATGCTTTTAATACGTCCATTGGATTTAGTTTGTGCTTCATCACCTGTGATTATGGTCACTGCCATACCCGGTTTGGCACTGCCTCTATATATTCTTCCGATTAGAATTCTTCCCAGATGCTCATCATAATCAAGAGCATTGATCTGCATTTGGAATGCG
>JAKQLP010000084.1 GCA_029567095.1 bacterium | reverse complement strand
GCTCTTAATACCATCCAGGAAAGAGGCGATCTTTTCATTTCTCCTTCGGAAGCAGTGTATGAAGGAATGATCGTTGGTATCAATAAATACGATCAGGATATGGAAGTTAATGCCTGTAAAGCAAGACAAAAATCTGGAGTCAGGATCAAACATGATGAGATAACCCAAACTGCTCTCAAACCTCCAATTGAATTAACCCTGGAATTTGCTTTGGTATTCATTGCTAAAGATGAGATCGCTGAGATCACACCTCAAAACATCAGACTCAGAAAGGTCTATCTTACTAAAAACCAGAGAGTCTGGGCTCAAAGAGATAGACTCACAGCTTACGCTAAATCCCAGATGGGGATCAATTAGTTCAAATATTAATTCCATTCTGTTAAGATAGATATATTATTGGGCTTAACTGCCATGCCTGAAGATAATAATCTACTTATTGCCATATTTTCCTTCTTAGGGATTTATCTGGGATCTGAGCTTGTTGTACATGCAGTATTAAAAATATCCAGAAGACTGCATACATCATCATTTTTAGTGTCTTTTTTACTATTGGGATTAATATCTTCCTTAACTGAAGTATCGGTTGCGTTTAATTCATATATCAATCAGGAATTAGAGATCTCTGTAGGCAATCTACTGGGAGCTATTGTAGTGCTATTCTTTCTGGTTGTCCCCTTTCTGGCAATTGCCGGTAATGGAATAAAATTACAGCATTCATTCAACAAGTTGAATTTAATTTTAGGCCTTGTCTTCTTAATATTACCCAGTGTATTTTTAATCAATGCCCATTTATCTTTAACAGAATCGATAATCTTAATTATCGGGTATGTATTTACTGCAGGATCTTTAATTCTAACAAGTACCAATGGCAAAAAGCATAAATTAACAAAACGTGTAGGCTTGTCTGTTGGTCTGCAAGTATTAAAGATCGTAGCAGGCAGCTGGATCCTAATCATGTCTAGTAACCTGTTAGTCAAAGAAACAATCCTCTTAGCAGAAAGATTTGGAATTTCAACTTTCGTGATCAGTTTAATTGGGATTTCTTTAGGCACTAATTTACCTGAAATATCTCTAGGAGTGAGATCGATCATCGAAGGTAAAAAAGATGTAGCCTTTGGCAATTATTTAGGCTCTGCTCTTTTTAATGTATTGATATTATCTGTACTAGGCCTTGTTAGTAAGAATAATGAGATACATGTGGCTGGGAACTTCTTCCCCATTGCCTTAGTGACAGTAACAGGCCTTGTCGCTTTCTATTTCTTTGCAACCTCAAAAAGAGAAATATCTAGAAGAGAAGGTATTTACCTGCTCCTCATGTATATAGCATTCCTGCTTATGGAGATCCTATATCAGGTCCCGGCTTAAACAAAAGTCAAAGCTTTGCCACTCATATTCCCTCTACCTGTTCTGCCGATACGATGGATATAGTCTTCGTAACGCTCAGGTTCTTCGTAGTTGATAACATGAGAAACATGGGGAATATCTAATCCTCTAGCTGCTACATCTGTAGCAACAAGAATGTTGATCTGATCTTGTTTAAACTTGAAAAGAACTTGCTGTCTTTGGAATTGGGTTTTGTTACCATGGATTGATCCAGCTTTAAAACCTCTTTGCTGTAATTGCACAGATAATCTTTCAACTCCATGCTTAGTTCTAGCAAAGATCAAGGTCTTTTTAACCTCTTCTTTGATAAGAATATCATGTAGCATATCCAGTTTACTTTTATCACCCATTACTTTAACAATATCCTGATCAACAGAAGCTGCAGTATCTCTAGTTTTAACTGATACTTTCACAACATCATGGGAATGAGTCCCTACTAATGATTCTACACTTGCATTCATAGTGGCAGAAAAGAACAGGGATTGTCTATTTGAATTTGTAGCCCCAATAATTGTCTGCACATCTTTTTGGAAACCCATATCAAACATTCTATCCACTTCATCAACTACCAAATTATTGATTGAAGCTAGATTTAAGGCCTTTCTGGTCATAAGATCTTTCAATCTCCCGGGAGTTCCCACTATTAAATTCCAAGGCTTTCTTAATTTCCAGATCTGATTGTTCATACTGGCTCCACCAATGATTAGAACTGACCTTAAACCTAGATTTCTACTTAAAGAAATGAATTCAGATTCGATCTGTTCTGCAAGTTCCCTAGTAGGAGTAATAACTAACAGCTTCTGATTTCTATCCTTGATCATCTTATTGATCATAGGGATTAGAAATGCTGCAGTCTTACCCATACCGGTATTAGCTATACCTATAAGATCCTTACCCTCTAGAATTAAAGGGATGGCCTGATCTTGAATTGGCATGGTTGCACCATAGCCTTTAGCTACTACATTGGATAATAGTCTTTTGTCTATGGCAAAATCAGTAAAGGCATTTGTAGGAACATATTCCTCCTGCATAGCAGTTTCTGCCTTCTTTATATATTTTGAGAATGAGGTAGTGCTTGAAGTTTTACCGAATTTCTTACGGGAACTGAACACAAAATTACCATATCTTCTTCTTTTGTACATTTTTATTACATTAAAAAATTCCTATTAAAGGAAAAATATAGCCACATTATTTGTGACTGTTATTAAACCAATTCCTAGGAGATTAATTAATGAAGTAAATGCAAAAGGCTTTAATACTTACTAACCTAAAAACCAGTTCAATATTTAACGTTGCTATTATACCATAAATATTATTAAAAATCTCCGGGTTACATTCCAGTAGCTTTTGTTGCTATAATATTTAAACATAAATTATTATTCTGCATTATGGAAGAAACTCAAAAGCCCCAACCCCCAAGATCCAATAAAAAGACCATTATCATTGTGCTATTAATATTAGCTATACCGGCCCTTTTAATCCTATGTATAGCTTTAATTGCGGCCTTATTCTTTGTTGTTGCTCCCACAACTACAACCACTTCAACAGGGGGCACAGAGCCTGAGATTGTTGAGGAACAATATATTGGAGAAGTGACCAACGATACCCCAGTGTGTAGCCTCCCGATCGTTAATTATGATGAAAGTGCCTTCCAGATCGGAGTTCCTAATGGCTGGATCTATGAAGTAAATGAGGGGACAGTCTCCATTATGCAGGATGATAGTAATACTACAGCTGCTTTTCTATACACAGCTAAATTGAATCAAAGTTTGAGTTCTGAAGAATTTCTGGATTTGTTTGGACAAATATTTTCCAAAACAATCACTGATGTTGGAGGCACATTTAGTCTTTCAGAGAAAGAAGCCGATACTGAGATTGCTTCAGGGTTAATTACAGCTGCACTAGACGGAGTGGATATGACTGGCAAAATGCTGGTAGAAAAGACTCAAGATTTCGTAACTCTTCGCTCATACTGGGCCCCAATTCAAAGTTACGACCAAGAAAAATCTACACTAGAAGAAATTGCCAATTGCTTTGGAAGACAAAGAATCATTACAGATGAAATGTTAACAGCTGTGGAGAATAAGGATGTAGCGAAAGAAGATACAGCCCCTACAGGATTTGATGTGTATAAAGGAAGATACTTTCAATTGAACAAGCCCACTAACTTTAAGGTAACCGCCGAAACAGATAGCGGGATCGATTTAACAAGAGCAGATAACAATGCTGGATTTAGTTATGCCTATGTTACAGGAGCAGCCGGAAGCTATACCCCTCAAACCTGGGCCCAAAAAGCCTTACCTCAATATGCAGGTATACAGCAATTACAATTAAGCGCTGGCAGGAACATACCATCTCCAATCAATGGGCAAACGGTTAGTGAATTTGATTTCACAGGATCTTTAAATGGCTTTATACCAGTTAATGGTAAAGTTACTGTAGGAATCATTACTACTCCCTATTATGGCTTCGGGACTCAATATTTCTCGGCATTCTGGGGTATTCAGATCGCTACACCTGAGCAGTGGCCTCAATCAAAAGATACATTACAAACTATACAGGATTCATTGCAAATCATTGATATCGGAGCAACTAGGAAAAACACCTTGCTGCCTCCTAATAGACCAATTGAGAGTGTAGGAGGCTCATCAATAACATCAAAAAGCAGTTCCTACTCTGATGAGCTAGATAAATCTTCTGAAGAAAAATGGTCTGATGCTATGAGAGGTTATGAAACAGTAAGTTCACCCAGTACTGGAGATACTTATGATGTACCCCTAAATTCCTGGAGTTCATACGGCCCTGATGGTCCAGGTTATTACAGACAATTGCCTGATGATTCCTTGGAAAAACTAAATTAGGCTTCGGATTGAACAAATGAAATTATATGGAAGTCTTGCGATTAATAATAATCTCACTGACTTCCATATTTTTTGGCAATTGAAGTACTTGCCACATTAATTTAGCTAGATCAGAAGCTTTCATCCATTCTTTGGGATCAAGATTATTCTCAATACCAGTTACTTTAGCAAAGAATCTACTTACAAAGCCTCCAGGACAAAAACTAATAACTCTACACGAAGTATCTTTTAATTCCGTCTGCAGATTCGTACTAAATCCTCTCATAGCCCACTTAGAAACTCCATAAGCAGCCTGATCTGCATATCCTTTGAATCCAACTGTAGAAGCTACATTTAATATGTCACTGCCATCTTTTTGGATCCTGTCCATTAATTTACTTACAAGTAACATTGGAGCCTTAACATTAGTTGCTAAAACTCTTTCTATTTCACTGGAACTTAAAGCATTGATCTTTTCCAGACTAATAACGCCAGCACAATTAATAACTGCTTCCAGACTTTCTTCCTCCTTCAGGATCTGATCTACAGCGCTAGTGATCGATGCCTCATCTAATAGATCTGTCTTGATATGGATAACTCCGGCTTCACATTTATTTCGAGCTAAACCAAAAACTCTTTTCCCATCTTTGATTAATAGTTTGGATAATTCTCTTCCTAAGCCATCGCTGGCACCTGTAATAACTATCATAATAGAATTTTTAACTAATTGATTATATCCTACTAAAATAATATTGAATATCCATTTAAATTCCTATACTATGTCAATAATTGTTTACATAGACTCTCATAATTACAGAAGAAGATAGAACTATACAACCCGAGATCTTAAATGCGATAGCTGATCCTAATAGAGTAAAAGTATTAAGGATTCTTGCCGATAAAAGGATTTGTGTCATTGATCTGGCTCAAGAGTTAGGTATTAGCCATAATCTATTGTCCTTTCATCTAAAGAAACTTGTTAAGGCTGGGATACTTAATAAGGAAAGATCAGGGAATTGCTACTATTATTTCATTACTAAGCACTGGGAGGAGAGGATCAATCATTTATTAAAGTTTCTAAATATTTAATCTTTTAAATTACTTTTATGAATATTCAAGTACTAGGATCAGGATGCACTAATTGCAAAAATCTATTTGAATTAACAAAAAGAGCTGTGGCTGAATTAAACAGAATAGATGAGGTTGAATATATTACGGATGTAAATAGAATAATTGAAATGGGACTAGTTTCCACTCCAGTATTAGCGATCAATAGTAAGCCAGTGATGGTTGGAGCTACTGCTGATATTGAGAGGATAAAAGAGCTAATTAAGGGAAATATTGATCAGGAAAAATAATCATGGATATATTCTACCCAATAGAATATTTAGCAGACTCTATTACTCAATCGCTATTTCCTGTTGACTCATATATTGAAAATACTGTTAACTTTTTCATCTATGATGTGATCAAGATAGGTTTATTACTTTTAATAATAAACTACATCATGGCCATCACTCGCTACTATTTCCCTATAGAAAAGATAAGAGATATTTTAAAGGGCGGAAGATGGTTTGGGATCGATTATCTTTTGGCTGCACTTTTAGGAATGATTACTCCATTCTGCTCCTGCTCCTCAATACCTTTATTCATAGGATTTCTAAGCTCTGGTATCCCCTTAGGAATTACCTTTACATTCCTAATCAGCTCTCCTTTAATAAATGAATCTTCACTTTTACTCTTTCCCAGCATCTTTGGCTGGGAAACTACGCTTGAGTACAACGTAATTGGAATAGGAATTAGTATTTTAGGAGGGCTATTGATTGAGAAATTAAACCTTATTAAATATGTTAATCAGGATCTAATCAAAATTCGAACCTCAAACATTAATATTCCAGAT
>JAKQLP010000075.1 GCA_029567095.1 bacterium | reverse complement strand
TCTCTATAGACCCTTAAGCGATCGATATAGTTAGTTATATCTGTTCTTTCAGTTCTGATCACAATCTGGAAAGGAAATTCCAAAGAATTAAGTAATGCTGCGAAATTCATGATCTTAATATCCTGTTCTTTTTCAGATAATAGATCGAAATTCAGAGCATTTACCTCCAATACTAAAGAGATCATTCCATTCTTTAAGATCACAAGATCATCCCTGATGTCCTCAATTGCTAAATGCTGTTGTGTACTTGGTATGATTGGAGATGGGAACATATTAATTCTTAGATTTAATGGTAATTTCCTGTAATTTATCAGGTAATATATTAACTCTTATCCTATCAAATTTTAACTCAGGCTTTAATACATCAAGATAGTATTCTCCAGGTGTTAATTTATGGACCAAAGCAAATCTGCCATCAGCTCCTGTGATCAAGGTCCGAACAACATTACCTGCTAGATCTACAATATTTACCTGTGCCTTAGCAATTGCTTCATCTTTGAGATTGTGAACAAAGCCATTTAAATATATGGGATTTTGAGGATTAGTTACAGTTACCTGTTGTGGTACATCAGCAACAGGTGCTGGTGCTGCCACTTTACCTGCTTGGAAATTAACTGGCCTTACAGTTTGATTCTTCATAGGTCTATATGCTACAGCATAATCTGAAGCCTCATATAATTTCTCCTGAGAGTATTGCTCCTTTACTGATTCAGCGATCGTTTCCGGCTTTTTGTATACCATCTTCTGTTCCGGGGGAGCATCTTTAACAACTGGTTCTTCTAGTGGTTTCTCTCCTTGTAATTTAGGTACTTGATTAAAAAGGAAATCAAAATGCTCATCTATTTTACTAAGATCGCTTTCCTCAAATTTATCAAGCTTCTCCTCTTCTTCAGATAATTTCTCAAGAGGCTGTTCTGGGAGATTAACAACTCTTGCTCGACTTAGTATTGAGTCTTGAGGCTTAGGATCGATCTTTTTGGAAACTGGAGTTGGTTTTAAGATATCAGGTACAACAGGTGTTTTCTTCCACAACCTTTCTTGGGGCTCGAACATACTGGTAATAAAGTTTTGGATCCAGATCACAGAAGCCTGTCCATTTATTTTCACTAAGGCTAAAAACAATCCTCCTCCCATAGAAACACCAATGAAAATATATTTTAAGATCAAAGGCATTTCTGTGTAATAGAAAAGAAGGGAGAGAATAAATCCGGCAGCTAAATACCCAAATTGCTTTACAGTAAAGAAACCAAATAATTTGAACTCAACATCCATGAAGTTATGGGGCACCGGATGTCTTTCCATAAGGCAAAATTACTCAGCTTTAATTAATATCTTCAATAATATAGTTCTGCTCACCAGCAGGTGTCTGGAAAGTAAATTTTTCAGCTTTCTTTTTACCATCAATGGCCATACCTAGAGGTGATTCAATAGAAATACGGCCATTACTGGGATCTGCTTCACTTGGGCCAACCAGCTCATAATTAGAAATTGCTGCAGTACTAGTATTTTTAACTTTTACTTTACTGCCAAATCCAGCTTTACTAGTTGAAACAGGCTCACTTACTACATCAGCATTTTTAATCATATCTTCCAGCTCCAGGATCCGATTCTCATTAAATTCTTTGCTATCCATGGCTGCTTTGTAGGCAGCATTCTCAGATAGATCGCCCTGCTCTCTAGCAGCTTTGATCTCTTCGGCAATCTCATCTCTAACTTTGCCCATTCTTTCATTAAGCTCTTTCTGCAGATCCTGCAGACCTTCGGCAGTGATAATTAATTTATTTCCCATGATTATTTGATTTTAAAACTAAAATGAATCGGGCCGTAAGAACTTCCTTTATACAAATAGCCATTACTTTGACTTATTGCCCCCTCACTTAGTGCCTCAACCTTGGAACTAGCAAATTTAAATTCCAGGTCATAGTTTAATAAAGCACCGGGCAGGGGATCAACTTCTATTTCATAATTATATCCAGATTCCAAAGCTTTTTCAAAAGGCAAGGCCTGATAACTTAATCCATACTTAAAATCATCATCAGGTAATAGTATAGCACATATGGTTGCTAGATCATTAAGATCAAAAACCTGTGAATAATTCTCAAGCTCGGTCCCTGTTACGCTCCAATTCTTAACAGGAGTAGCAGAACAAAAATAGGAACTTATAATATCCTGACCATCATAATTTAGGCTTAATTCCTTATCACTACTGCCATCTTCATTGACTGTGATCTTGCCTGCCAATGTTATCTCAGGCATTCTTGTTAAGATATTTTCATCCCTTGAAGATACCATTCCCAGATGTAATGTATCTTCTACTTTTTTCCCTGGATGAACTAATGATAGGAATTTAATGAACAAAGGCTCAGAACTGAATATTCTTAATTGATCATCACTAATTACATTGCTCAGATCATCTCCCAATTCCTGCTGTTTAAAAGGTTGATTGAACTTTTGTTCTAAAACAGCTGCTGTTAATCTTAATATCAGATCATTTCTTGCTTCACTACTATCCTTGCCTTGCAATGAATCATTTAAATACTCTATAAAATTACTTTCATTAATTTGAGCTTGTTTATAGACAATTCCCTGTGAACTCAAAGTGGCAAGTGTTTGTAGATTAAGAGCTATGCTCATGTCCACAGCAACACCTTCATTCAATTCAACTACTTCTTCGACCTCTTTGAACCAAATTTCTTTATCATATATCAAATCCAGATCAAAGAAATCTACACTCGTGGCACTTACCAGATCTTTATTTACCAATGATATCTGTTTTAATGCAATGTCTGAAAGATCAGGACTAATATTTTTAAATTCATTAAAATCTTTGGCAGAAATATCTACAATTGCCCCTGATTGCATCTTTATTAGATAATACCCAACTAAACTACCACCTGATGGAGTAAAGCGCTGTTCATCCTGAATTATTAAAAGATAATAGCGTGCCTTTTCCTTGCCGCTTAATAATGGCAAATATTCAAAAGTATTTTGTAATAAGCCTAAGTTATCATCACTGGCCATGATCTTATTAAGTGAAGGTTCATAAAGAGATTTAATGAATTCAGGAAGATCTGCCAGATAACTTAGTACTTGATCTTTATTGGATTCAACTGCTGCTATACCAACCCCTAATAACGATCTATTAGCATACATCTGATTTAACTGAGTATTGTAATTATTATTAAGTTCCACGCTCATATACATACCATCGAGTCTGGGGACAAATCCGGAATTATAGCTATTTGATAACTCCTGTAGAGGAATTAAGGCTTTGGTGATATTTTCATAACCTGTAATATATTGCTGCAATTGCATCATGAAGGTCTGCAATTTGCTATACGACTTATCATTCCCTGATATTGTAAATAGATACTCCAGATCCGAAAACCTGTCTTGGGCATCCCTTAAATTAACTTTAAGTGAGGTAATGTTTAGATTGGCCTCATTGTATTTTAATTGCTCCAAATTGCTCTGCAGAGAATTTAGATCGCTATAACTGAAATACAAGGACCGCGATAATCTCAAGATCGGAGCCACCAGGATTAGATAGATCGTAACAAAAGCAATGATGCCTAAACTCCAGAAAGCAAAATCTGTTAAAGTCATATTCTTTAACACATTCAGCTTTTGTTTAAGTCTATAAAACAGATCATTCAACCAGCGATCCAATCTTTGTAGAGGAGTTCTCTCCGGTTTCTTTTGTAAGGCTTCCCGCAGTTTATTATTAGCTAATATTATGCTGCCTTTTCTGGCTTTTTCCTGATTCTTCCTCTCAGCGATCAATCTTGCTAATGCTCCTTCGGTATTAACAGGGGCGGCCTGGGGCACCTTTCTTTCTGGATCATCTTTTTCATTGGAAATGAAAAAGAAATCAAGGACTTTGTCTTTAATTGATTTGGGCTGCTCTTTCTTATCTGCTATCGGTATTAATGTCTTATCCAATTGATCAACTTTCCAGTCTACTTCACTTAGCTTTGACTTTAAGAAATCAGCGGTTTGGGACAATGCCCTCTCAAACGAAATCCTAGGTGCCCAACCGATACTAGTCAGATTAATTGCTGGTTTGTAAAGTTTAATTGGGGGCAGTGAATGATCATCAGGATCGAAATATATCTCCTTGGCTTCACTAACCAATTCGATCAGCTTGTATGCAAATCCTAATAAAGTGACCTCTCCCTCATTAGCTAATGTATAGATCTGCCCTTTAGTATTGGGAGCGAACTGCGCTTTGATTATGCCATAGGCCGCATCCAGGTAGTGAATGTAGTAGTCGCTTTCCAGTCCATCCCCAGGTATCACTAGTCTTTGGCCTTGCAAAGCCTGAATTATTAATCTAATCGGGACAGAATCCAGATCGATCTCCATGCCTCTACCTAGTAAAGTACCAAGCCTGACAATTCTAGTATTGATACCTACCTTTTCCTGATATTCCCTGACCAGGCTTTCACTGTAGCGCTGTATTTCTAATTCAGAATACACAGAATATTTCTCAGCGGTTTGAAGTTCATAATTTAAATCAATCACTTTGCTGGCAACTATACTCTGATGCGCCTTAATTGATGTGCTCAGTAAGAACTTGGCATCAAATTTAGCTGTAAGATCAAGAACAGCATCAAGATAATTGGAGGCTTGTAAAAATTCCTGGGTCGAGACTTTTTGCGATTGATCAGTGAAATGATGATTTAAATAAAAGACATAATCTAATCTTCTTAGATCACTTTGCAAGACACTTAATCCTGAATAATCCATTAGGATTAAATTATTGTAGGCATCAATAAGTGGTAAATATTTCTCAATTTCAGCACTTCCCTGATCAATTAGGATAACAAAACCACCCTGCTCTAATAGGGATTTAGCAAGCTCAATACCTAAAAGATCCTGGCCCCTGACTATAATGGAAGTCGGGTATTTAACTGCATTCTTTAAAGATGCGGCAGTGCTCATTTATTGCTTAATTAGCTTTAATTAATTTCATAGGCTGCAGGAATAAATTTACCTCCAGCTGCAAACTCAGACCCTTCAATTTATCTCTTGCCTCTTGAGATTCCGGCAATAGTATAAACTCCAGAGTGTCATATCCCTGTTTTTCAAACCTGATCTTATGCTGTTTCGATATATCCAATTCTAGCTCTTTTAAAGGAGTAGTTCCAATTTGGGAATCATCTAAAAATACTGCAACATCATCAGGCTCTGAAATTATATTCAAATCCGGAGCACTGTCTTTATTAAAATTCGGAGCAGTATAGAGAATATGCCCTTCGCTGAATTCTTCAGATGGCCCTAAATCGTAAGCAATCACTACTTCTACACCGGGTTCAAAATTCAATTTGCGACTTAATTCATAATATATCCCTTCTTTTTCAGTCAGTCTTTTTAACTGTATTAAATGTTCACCTTTACTTATGGTTGTTATCTCAGCGAATTCATCATCAGCTGTAACACTGCCCATATTTTGCTCATCAATGAAAATATCAATATTGCCAGCTAATGATTTTACCTTCAATGTTGCCAATTTAGGTTGAGTATCAATACCGATCAACTGCAATAGATTGATATCCCAATCATTCCAGGGAGACCAGAAACCCAATAGTAGTAGTAATAAGAATAAAAGGAAGAGATTCCTAATTTTTTTGATCATACCTATTTAATTTTTTTTATTATAGCAATATTTAAACATGACCTGTATGAATCAAACTTAAAATTTGATTGAATTGGATAAATCCACTTCCCATCCCTATGACTATGTTTTGTTACTAATATATGCTAATATTACAATCAAGCGATCAAGGAATTAGTGTAAGCCTTGAATTAAAAGTGACAACAATAAAATATCAATTAAAGTGTCTGTAAGTTAAGTACTTACGGGAATCAAGGTGGCACCACCCTATTCAGGTTAATTGAGGGCCCTTGTTAAACTATTTATTTAGTAGTTTAACAAGGGCTTTTTTTATTTCTTAAATTAATTCTATGCAAAGAACATTAATCTCAAACCTCAAAGAACTTATTGAGAAACAAGTACTACTTAAAGGATCTATTCATAATATGCGAGATCTAGGCAAGATCATGTTTCTGATATTAAAAGATCGTAGTGGCTTAGTGCAAATAGTAGTGGAAGCTCAAGAGCTAATTAGTGATATGAGAAAACTGCAACCTGGTTCAATTTTAAAGGTAGAAGGTAAAGTGTCTGCTACTAACTCTACTGAACTTGGAGTTGAGATCCATGAGCCAAGAATTGAATTACTTCAAGCTGTTACACAACAATGGCCCCTTGATTTAACTAAAAAAGAGATTTCTGCTAACTTGGAAACACTATTGGATCATAGGCCTATCTCTCTAAGACACCAAAGATCACAGGCAATTTTCAAAATCCAAGCCAGAATGGTTCAAGCATATCGAGACTTTCTTATTAAAGAGGGTTTTGTAGAATTCTTTGGTCCTAATATTATAGGAGCCTCTTCTGAAGGTGGAACAGAACTTTTCAAAGTTGACTATTTCGATAATGACGCCATGCTTTCCCAAAGTGCTCAATTATATAAACAAATGATGGTAGGAGTTTATGAGAGAGTCTTTGCCTTAATGAAATGCTTTAGAGCAGAAAACAGCAACACTAGAAGACATTTAACTGAAGCTACTCAATTTGAGTTTGAAATGGGATATATTGAGGACTTTTCTGAGATTATGGATATGCTGGAGAATATTATTAAATATATTGTAGAAGTTATTAATTCTGAGTGTCAGCAGGAATTGAACATTCTGGGAGTTAAACTCGCTCTAGCACCAAAAGATGTTGCATTTCCCAGAATTAATTTCCATGACGCACTGGAGCTTGTGTTCAAAAGAACTGGTATTGATGAAAGAGGAGAAATGGATCTATCACCACTGGCTGAAGCTGAGCTATGCAAATACGCCAGAGAAGAGCACGGTACGGACTTCATTTTTGTCCCACATTTTCTTAGAAAGAAAACTGCTTTTTACGCTAAACCAAATGAGCAAAATCCTGAAGTAACCAATTATTTCGACCTGCTCTGTAGGGAAATCGAGATAGCTAGTGGCGGACAAAGAATTAATGACCATGATGAATTAGTGGAATCTTTGAAATTAAAGGGATTGGATCCAGAACACTTCACTGATTACCTATCAATTTTCAAATACGGCATGCCCAAACATGGCGGATTTGGGATGGGAATGGAAAGATTGACCATGATGCTTCTGGGACTAGAAAATATTAGGGAATCTACCCTTTTCCCTTCTGACCCGAAAAGAATAGCTGGAGTTAAAATAAGTGGGAAAACCTTTTTCGGGGAAGCCTTGTTTCCTGAGATTATAAGACGGCTTAGAAAGAACAATATTGAGTTCAAGCACCTGGAACATGAAGCAGCTTCAACATCTGAAGAGTCTGCAGCAGTTCGAGGTACTTCATTAGAACAAGGAGTAAAGGCCTTGATATTGCGATCCAAAAAGACCGGTAAAAACTATATGGTTTGCGTAAGAGCAGATCAGAAAATCGATCTTAAACTAATAGAAGGGATCGTTGCAGATAAATTAGAATTCGAATCAGCAAATGGTATTAAAGACAGATATGGCTTGGAACTGGGAGCCATCCCTCCTTTTGGTAATCTCTTAGGTCTTAATGTATATATAGCTAAAAATATCCTGGAACAAGATGAAATAGCTTTCAATGCTGGTACTAAGAGCGATTCGATCATTATGAAGGCCAAGGATTTGGTCAGAATGACTCAAGCTGACCTAATTTAAATATTCCAAAATGTTAAATATTATCCCCCAAACGGGGATAATATTTCCTATTGCTAACTTTGAAAATCAGCACCAGAAAATGTGTTACAATTAATACTCTTATTCGTTATTTCTCTTATTGAATAAAAAACTAATCATGCTAAAAGTTGAAAATCTAACATGTCAAATTGCTGATAGAGTAATACTTAAGGATTTGGATCTAGAAATTAAAAAGGGTGAGATCAGTGTTTTGATGGGGCCTAATGGTTCTGGCAAATCAACCTTAGCCAAGCTTTTAATGGGGCATCCGGAATGTGAAATCAGTAAGGGTAAGATTATATTCCAGGGTAAAAACATCACTGAACTCGATGTAACAGAAAGAGCTAGGAAAGGTATCTTTTTAGCTTTTCAACACCCTTTAGAGATACCAGGGGTCAATTTCAGAAGCTATTTAAGGCTTGCCTTTAATAGCATGAGGTCAAAAAAGGAGCAATTGCCTGTATTTAAATTTAGGAACTTACTTCAAGAAAAAGCTAAGCTATTTAATATTCCTGATAAATTATTAAACAGGAACTTAAATGAAGGCTTGTCTGGAGGAGAAAAGAAAAAGATGGAAATACTGCAGATGGCAATTTTGAATCCGAAACTTGCCATACTTGATGAAACTGATTCAGGCCTAGATATTGATGCTTTGGCAATAGTATTTGAAAACATAGCCAAGTTAAAGTCCCAAAATCCTGATCTTAGTGTTTTGATTATTACTCATTACCACAAAGTATTCACATATCTTAAACCGGATCGGGTTAATATCATTTATCATGGAACAATCGTGGAGACTGGGGATGCTGCATTGTTAGATAAGATCGAAAAGAATGGATACAAACAGTATGAAGAGAAATAAAGAAGATAAAAAAAGAGAAAACGAATTCCTGCTTGAGGGATTGAATAATGACTATGCCAATAAATACGGTTTTAGTGATGAGGTTAAAAATGAGCTCGATCTAGGAAAAGGATTAAGTGAGGATGTAATAAGAGAAATTTCAAGATTAAAAAACGAGGATGATTGGATGCTTAATAAAAGATTGGAAGCATATAAAGTGTTTACACAGAAAGCAATGCCTTCCTGGGGACCAGATCTAAAAGATATAAATTTTGATGATATCCATTATTTTGTTAAAGCTGGTGAAAGCACTGCTCATAGCTGGGAGGATGTTCCACAAGAGATCAAAAAGACTTTCGATAAATTAGGCATCCCCGAGGCAGAAAGGAAGTTCTTGGCAGGAGTAGCAACACAATATGAATCTGAGGTGATCTATCATAATCTGCAAAAGAAATGGAGTGAGCAGGGTGTAATCTTTTTAGATACAGATGAAGCATATAAAAAATATCCGGAACTATTTCATAAATACTATTCAAAAATTGTACCAGCAACAGATAATAAATTTGCAGCTTTAAATAGTGCTGCCTGGAGTGGTGGCAGCTTCATATATATCCCTAAAGGAATCAAGGTCAAGATCCCTTTGCAAGCCTATTTCAGAATAAATACTAAAAATATGGGGCAATTTGAAAGAACACTTATCATCGCTGATGAAGGCTCTGAGGTCCACTACATTGAAGGTTGCACAGCTCCTATTTACAGTAGTGATTCCTTACATGCTGCTGTGGTGGAAGTGATGGTTCTTAAGAATGCCCGAGTCCGCTATACAACTATCCAGAATTGGTCTACAAATGTTTACAATCTCGTGACCAAGCGCGCCCTAGTTCGAGAGAACGGAATAATGGAATGGGTGGATTGTAATCTGGGATCAAAGATTACCATGAAATACCCATCTATATATCTAACTGAGCCTGGAGCTCATGGGGAAGTGCTCTCGATTGCACTTGCTAATAAAGGTCAAATTCTTGATGCGGGCGCTAAAGCAATTCATATCGCCCCAAATACATCGAGCATCATTCAATCCAAATCGATTTGTCTTAATGGAGGCAGGACAAGCTATAGAGGGCTATTACAGATGAGCAAAGGCAGCAAAAGTGCTAAATCCAATGTGATCTGTGACGCTTTAATACTAGACGATAGGTCCCAAACTGATACTTATCCAACCAATAAAGTGGATGAGGCTGAGGTTACACTATCTCATGAAGCAAGCGTCAGCAAGGTTAGCGAAGAGCAATTATTCTATCTTAAAAGCAGAGGCCTAAGTGAAAATGAAGCAGCTGCTTTGATTGTGGCAGGATTTATCGAGCCGATCATGAAAGAATTACCTATGGAATATGCAGCTGAACTTAATGCACT
>JAKQLP010000067.1 GCA_029567095.1 bacterium | reverse complement strand
TGTGCCATATATGCAAACCCCTTAAGTGCTAGATATGATGGAACTACATTGACCATGAATTTTACAACGGATAATGCTGATTCCTGTACCATGAGCTGGGGTAGTATGCAATCGAATTTAGATAAAAGAGCTGATATTAGTAGATCAGGTCAGAGCTTCTCCTCCTATTTCATGCTGGGCAACCCCGTTCCTGCTTCCATATATTACAGGATTTCCTGTACTTCCGGTACTAATCAATGTACTAGCAGTAATAGAATCGACTTAGCAAGTGGATCGCCAGCTCCTGGATTGGATTTTTTTGGAATAGATCTTAATTTTGGGCCATTTGAGTTTCTAGCCTTAACTGGTCTGGTATTTACAATAACTCCCATAAGCATTGCTTTCCCTCAATTCTGGCTTTATGGCATTGCCTGGATCTTCCCCAAGAAGAAACAAAGGCCATGGGGAATAGTTTATGATGAGAATAGAAAAAATCCCATTGCATTTGCAGTTGTAAGGCTATTTGATCAAGGCGGAAATATGCTTAAGCAAGTTGTAACCGATCTGCAAGGAAGATTCAGTTTCCTGGCAGACCCAGGCAATTATCAAATAAGTGTGGAGCATTCAGATTACAATAAGGTTTTTAAGAATATTAATATATTGAAGGATGATAGTAAGATAGCAGAAAATATTGGATTGGTAGCTTTAGAGGAGAATAAGCCATTATTAGCAACTTTAAGAAGCAATATGGGAACGTTCTTTATGAAGACATATTGGATATTAGGATTCATAGGTATGATATTCAGTTTTGTGGCAATGGTAAGTAATTTTGAGATACTGAACGTAATAATATTCCTAGTGTATGTAGTTCAGATGGTAATGATGATAATGTTAAGGCCTAAAAGAGACTTTGGATTTGTTTACAATACAATAACTGGAGAGAGGATCAAAGGAGCATTTATTCAGGTTCAGGATGTAGCTCAGGGCAGACAGGTGGATGTGCAAATGAGCGATGAGAGAGG
>JAKQLP010000103.1 GCA_029567095.1 bacterium | reverse complement strand
TGATCTGTCTCAGTTTTATGGACAAAATTAAGCGTCAGATTTTTACTCTTAAAATAAAAAAAACAGATGAAAATAAGGAGGTTAATTATGTTCAATCTGTTTAATCAAAAAGCTCTTAACAGAATAAATTCTGAAGAGTTTTATGACAACGACCAGAATGCTTGTATCTTCTGGTTTAATAATCTTAATCCCATAGTTATATATGGGAATAAGGAACATCCTAGCTGGAAGTGCATAAATCTTGATGCCCTTCCTTACATTAGATTCAGATCGCAGGAAATAAACTTTTCTGCGAGAGAGTTTATGCTGATAGGTAAGCCTGAGTTTATTCGGGCTTATTATGACGCAATTGTAAGCAACGGAGTAGCTAAAGGGTTACTTCTGGATTATCTAAGATATTCTTATAGTTTCCCTTTAATTCCTTCTCCAGAAGATCAATATCTGGAGGAGATGGTTTATATGTTAGATGAGATCCATTACATCGTTATGGCAGGATCTCATCGTCAGGTAATTCGTTTCATTGATAGCTTTGGTGACTTGGGTCTCTATGCAGCTACGGATTTAATCAACTATTTAGGTGGCAACGATTTATATATAGATGTAGTTGACCACATAAGGTCTCAAG
Source organism: bacterium (assembly GCA_029567095.1). Taxonomy (GTDB): domain Bacteria; phylum Patescibacteriota; class Dojkabacteria; order B142; family OLB20; genus JAKQLP01. The sequence continues at coordinate 1,312 of JAKQLP010000103.1, read as the reverse complement.
ATAAAAATAGGGGGAAAGATGGTAAGTAGAAAGGAATACGAATCTCTGTTTAATAAATACCTTCAGGAAAAACTGGATTACCTGAAGATATTTAGTAAAGATAACCTCACCATAGAAATATGCAAAGGGTTATCTGATGAACCCGAACTAGTTGAATATATCCCCTTTGAGATCTCGGAATATAATGAGATCTCTGAAGAAGGGAGATATTTCATTATCAACGATAAGAAAGTGAAAAAAGTAGCTTTCTTACAAGAGATACTTCCCAGAGGTATCTATGAAAAGCTGTGTTATACAAATACATCTGGGAAGCTGTTGCTTACCATAGACCCGTTATGGTTTAAGTTGTGTAGTGATAATAATTATTGCAGCTGGACAAGCTGCTTCTCACCTAATAGTGATAACTGGTATTGTCCTTATGAATATTCATTATCTAAACATTGTTTGCTAGCTTTGATAGTGAATGATGATGAAAGTAAGATTATTGCTCGTAGATTCATCTTTATACCTGAAGGTGAAGACGGTCTTATGAGTAATATAATCTTTTTCAATCGTCATTACGGAACTTTTCCTATAAGCTATCAAAGGGAACTTTCCAACTACATAATCTCCAAAATCTTTGAGGAAGACAAAGATGATTGGGGATATGAATTTGCAAAAGAAGACGGGGACAATGAAATTGTCTCTGAGTTTGAGAGACTAACAAATGTAGAAGGGATAGGTAATCATTACGGTAGATGGAATAATGATTACTATTATGATGATTACTATTATAGGTCAAAGATATGGATAGATTTTGCCAACTATCTATTCTATCGGAAGCCTATGGAGCAAGAGAGGTATCTAATCTCGTTCCACAACTCATTGGAGTTATATTATTGTTTAGCTTGTCAGTGCAGATATCCTCTCACTAAGCTTATCCCTGTCCTTTGCTGGGATGAAGATAAAGAAAGAGTATATGAGAAGCTAATGTGCCCGTCTTGTGTTAACAAGCTCACAAAGAGAGACATATTTAATGGGAAAATATATGATGAAGCTGTTCCTCATCTAGATGCTCTTGTATTCCAGCAAGACGGGATATATATAAGAGTTATAGAAGGATCTGCATTCCTTAAATGGACAGACGAGATTCCGTTTGAGGAAGGTGTTATAGACCATTTAGTTGTTTGTAGTGAATATGGAAAGAGCTATATGATTTGCTACAATTTTAATCTAGTCAAGGATTATTTCCTTAAATCAGAATCTAACCCTGACGGATTCATAACTAAAAAAGGTTTAACACTAAATATCTCCACAAAAGATTTCTGGTCAT
>JAKQLP010000043.1 GCA_029567095.1 bacterium | reverse complement strand
CAAGCTTCAAAACAGGAATCTGCTGTTGAGATGACAAGCAAGATTCGTCTTTATAGCTATATCGTAAAATTATTGGCTCCGGGACTTTCGAGCGACTTTTCACAAAATAAAGGTGCAATTGAGTTTAACATCCGTGTAATTACTCCTACTCCTCAAAGAGCAGAGCCAACTATTTCAATGCCAGTTGGCGATTTAGCTTCATTTGATGCTGCAAATCCAATTTTTGAATTCTCTATCAGTCCTTATCAGGGAACTTCAAATGTCGTTTCCGGTGAAGTTAAGGATTCCAGAGGTTCTATTGTTGCCCGTGTTATTCCTCAAGCCCGTGACCTTATTCCCGGCTCAGGATTTCCTACTCCAACAATTGGACAAAAAAGAGAATATTTAGGTAAATTGGATAAACAGTTGCCTGAGGGTATGTACACTATCGAAATTAATCATAGTATTGGTATAACAAAAGGTAAAACTGAAACTAAAGTATTGACAATATTTAAAACTGGCTTGGAAGAAACAAACAGAAATCTAATTGATGCTTTCTTTAAAAGCTATTCTTACTATGGTAATCCTTTAATTATTAATCCAATTCCTTCTTCTGGAAATAAGATTAAAGCTGACCAATTCAGGATAGAATTCTTAACAGATAAAGACAATCAAAGACCTCCTGTAAGAGGATTAAACATTACTAAAGATAACAATTTTGAATTTAACGCTGATGCTAATAGAGCATCACTTAGAATATACTGGCAAAATCCATATTCTGATGAGCAAATTGATTTATATAAGAATTCAGTTGATATAAGACAGAAACCACCTACAATTAATACAATTAATATGCAGGAAATACCACCTTCGGGAACTGAAAAACGTATTAGATTAAGAGTAAGAAATATTAAACTAATAGATCCGGTAATCGGTGGAGTTGGCAAACCCAAAATTAATGTTTTTGTTGATAAAACAGCAAAATGTGCTGTCGAAGGATATTCCGCCGGAGAGCCGCAGCTAATTCAGGAAGGTGATTCATATACCGTAGAATTGGAATTAAACGGAACACTGCCAAAAGATGAGTCTAAAGTTAAAGGGACTGTTACTTTCAACATTAATGCTCAAGCTACCAATCCAATTAACGGTAAGGTTTCAAGTGTAGAGTCTAAAGCAATTAACCTTAGGGTTAATTATGAACCCGAGAAAGAAAGTACACCCGGAAGAGGTGGAAGGCAACAGCAACCTACTAACAGAAGAAAATAATGAAAAAAGTTCAACAAGGGGTCGCTACCCCTTGTTGATGATTTATAAAAATCTTTCTACAAAGTAGTATTGTGTTACTTAAGAAAAGTGTAAAAATTGTGTAATTCCTTTAAATCAGATAAAGTAATAATGACTTTAAATGGTGATGAATAAATAGGACTTATGAAAAATAGAGTAACAGAAATCCCCCCTACCCCCCTTTTTCAAAGGGGGGAATTGAAAAGAAAATTCTTCTCCC
>JAKQLP010000019.1 GCA_029567095.1 bacterium | reverse complement strand
TGATAGTAATTTATCAATCTCTAATTTAAAATCTGAGCTGTTTAAATGAGCAGAATTCACACTGAGGAAAGGAATTCCCGCTTTATTAATTGCCTGGGAAACATATTCCAAATCTTTCTTCTCTGCCCTATTATCGATAATTTCAATAGCTAAAGCTATTCTCCCACTCTTTCTATCAACAGCTACTATATCTACTAATTTATCTAAAACTTCTTTTCTAGTTTTAGATAAATGATTCTCTTCAACAATAGGCTTGACTAGATCTATTAGTCTTACCTTGGCAAGTAGTAGCATATTTCGGTTTTTTAGAGCAGCTTTAAGTAGATCATATGATTGCAGTTCGGCCTTAGAAAGCAGTACCACATTAGATTTGTATTCTACCTTTACAATTGGATCTTCCTGTAATTTATTCTCTTTATTATTAAATCTAGCCAGGACCTCAAATACAGCAATCACTAATACACCAACGGTAAGAAATACCAGAACCGGGATTAAAAAGACTGACAACTCCATAATAGAAAAAACTTGGATAATATATTCTAAATTAAATGTAGGAGAAATTGAACTAGATTTTATGATAAAATCCTCATTACCATGATAAACGCTGAAATCATTACCAATATTGTAAACCAAGTGCCTCTTTTTGAGGCTTTAGCTGGGGCTATGATTGCTACAACAGTTTTCACTGCAGCCCGCGGCTACAGAGTGGGGGGATTATTAGAGATTGATCCACCTGCTGAGATTGAATGGGATAAAAATGAGGTCACAGTGCCCACAGGCAGCACTGTGACCATGATGATGCAGGATAGCAATACCGGTGCTCCCAAAGGCAAATTAGTCATTGCTGATTACAGGGAAAGGGAGGGGGTCAAGCCTAGAACATTATTGAAATGGGCTACTCGTGATAATGGTCGCATCGTACATAAAAAGCCCTTTCATGTTCTTTATCACTCCGCAGATTTCGGGCAATTCTTCACAGTGGTTGACCACCAAACAGACAAACCTATGGGATTTATTCAGAGAAAATGAGCTTAATGATGCTCGTGTTCCTCTGCCTCCATTGCTTCAGCCTTGGTTTTATGTATAGTTCCATCTGGATGATTGGCTGGCATGTAAATTGTATAGAGGTTTAAAGTCTCTGTTGTTGAGGTATTGATAATATTATGGTTAGTGCCATCTGGTACCACAAAAGCAAATCCGTCTGAAAATTCATGTTCTTCACCATTCATAATTACTTTACCTTGTCCTTTATCTACTCTAAAGAATTGATCTAATCCTGTATGGACTTCCATACCGATCTCTTCACCGGGTTGTAAACACATTACAACTACCTGGCCATGTTTGCCTGTATAGAGCACCTTTCTAAAGTAGGTATTATTTAATGTTTCTTCTTCTATGTTAGTGATAAATCCTGTCATGGGTGGAGTGAATAATAAATAGATACTTACATATTACATTATATTTATATTATTTCCAAAAAGAGAAACATCTGAATTGACCACTATACCGATAATAGTATTGAGAAGAGCTGCTTGAATAAAGCAAACCAAGAATGATTGTCCAATATATTTATTATCTTTAAAGATCAATTTAGCTGTTATTGGGGGAATTATTAAGCCAAGTGCCTGGGTTAAAAGTATATAGTTAATTATCTTAGAAAGATCTATTCCTAAAGAATAATAATGGCCCATTCCAAATCTCCAGAGCTGAAATGAATCAGGAGCAATATACAATGCTAGGAATATCGATAGTTGTAGTAACCAAAAAATACTAATACTTAACGCGATATTTAGATAACTATTTGGGTATTGTTTTTTATTATTTTTCATTTATTAAATTAATAGATCCAATAACAATTTAAATCGATTTAATTATAAAAGCTAGATATACCCTTATTTAAAATTCAAACAACTACTAATTTCTGGTAAGCTTTAATTATGAACAAGAAAAATATAATCCTAATTTCTATATTATTAATATTCTTGTTGTTTACCCTTGCTTTAGCAATAGTGCTATTAAATCTAGGGTTTAATAAGACTTTTAATTATCCTAAGAATATTATTCAAACCGATAATATTCCTGTAGCTAGTGATAATATCTTGATAGTTTTAATTAGTATGGATGGATTAGGATGGGATCTTATTGGGGATGATACTCCTTTTCTTTCTACAATTCTTAATGAAGAAGGGACAACTTATACAGAAAATGCTTTGACCTTAACACAAAGCGAGACTCTGCCCTCTCATATTTCTATGGTTACAGGATTAACTTTAGAGCATCATAATTTCCATGATAATTTCATTACACCGTTAACTCCTACTATGGAATGGGGATCTATCTTTGATATCGCCTTAGAAAATGGATATGATTACCGGGTTTTTGTAACTAAGAATAAGCTAAGTTACCTGTTAGGGGATAAACAAGACGAGAAATTAAAAGTTATTGAAGAAGATTCTATTGAGATAATTGATGAAATTGATTCATTTGTGGAACCTAATCTTACTGATATGCTGGTTTTTATTCACTTCAGGGATCCGGATAGAATTGGTCATCAATTTGGATGGGGATCAACTGAACAACGTAGAGCTATTCAAGAATTGGATAATAATATTAGAAGCATGGTTAATGATCTAGATAATGAATTTCAATCATACAATCGCTACTATATCTTCACAGCAGATCATGGAGGAGAAGGATTATCCCATTCCAGTGGATGCCCTAGCTGCAGATCGATTCCTTTAATAATATATACTTCAGAAGAAGATATCTATCCCCTTCCTTCTGAAGAATACAATATCTACGATGTAGCTTGTATCATTACGAAGTTGATGGGGGCAGATATACCTGAAGTGATGGATTGTAAGTCTGAATAGATCAATAACAATTGAATGCTCTAAATACTTCTCTTAGAACATTTGCAGCGTCATACATAAATTTCACTATTTCAGGGGAATTGGTTACCCGTTCGATAATTGGAGCTCCTTCTCGTAATGTATTACTAATTGAAATGGAATGTCGACATACAAATTCTGAGGCGGTTTGAAGTTGAGGATTTATAATACTGGGGAATAACACCTTTGCTATAACCCCTCCGGCAGCTAAAGTTCCAATTACTTTTAATACACTGCTGCCACCCCCTCCCATTTCCGGTGGTCTTACTCTTGCTGGTTCAAATGAACGATATTTGTCCATCCCTGATATATATACTTAAGGGATTATATCATAGTAATATTTAAGGGTTTATATTTAATAATTATTAGGAGAAGCCTTTCCCAGTTTATTTTAAAAGGGGAATGTAATATAATAGAAAAGCCTCAGTGGTGGCCGTAGCTCAATTGGTTAGAGCGCCTGTCTGTGGAACAGGAGGTTATGGGTTCAAGTCCCATCTGCCACCCCATTCAGTACATATTCCCAACAATTGCAATTCAGGCGGCACTTTTACCGAAACTACCGTTAGCGGATTCGCTTTGTAGTTGTGGATTATCTGCCACTCGGGCCGATACTTCCAGACCACTTTTTTGTCCACCAGTTTACGGTTCGTTCCAATTTTTTCTGCTAAAGATTTTACCGCAGTAAAATCTTTAGTTGGATCCTGTTTTCCGGCGCTGTGGGCAAGTTCCACTAATTCTTTCAATGGTTCAATCCAATTATTCCCCTTTTGCCCAAGATTCTGTTTTTTGGTAGCTAATTCCATTTTAGTTTTTATCAGTTCTTCCTTTTTACGACAATAAATTTCTTTTTCAATATTACCTTCTAAAAAGGTATCTACTAATTTTTCCAGTTTCACCTCAGTAGCCTTTAACTTTGCTGTAAGCTCTTGGGCAAAGGACTGTGACGTTGAGGCTGCGGTTTGTTCCCAATAACCTATAAGCTTGCGTGCGTCAGCAGCCTCTTCGTCACAGATAGCAACATTTTGAAGCATCTCGCCTAGCTCACCAGCGAGCAAGTCATCTCGCAAATAACTTTGCGTGCATTTTTGTAGTGTATGCAATTTCTTTGAACAGCGATAATAACGATATAGTCCGCCATTACCTTTAGCAAATTGTGCCGTGATCGCACCACCACACTCACCACAAGTTAAAAGACCAGTATAAGGAAAATCATGTTTCAATTTAGATTTTCGAGGTCTTGCTCGCTGTATAATAATTTTTTGTACTGCTTCAAATGTTGCTCTGGGAATAATTGGCGGAAACCCACCCTCGTAACACTCACCCTTATAAGTAAGAATTCCAATATATGCTTTATTGGTAAGCATATTATGAACTGTATGTTTTGCGAGTGGGTTTCCGTTCTTGCCCACAACGCCCCAAAAATTCAGGCGCTCAGAAATACTTTGCAGAGTATGCTGGCCTTGCGCATATTCCTTGAATACCTTACCAACGATTTTTGCTTTTATAGGGTCAGGTTCAATATTTTTAGTTTTTAAATTATTAACATACCCAAACGGCGCAAGGCTCAGCCACTCACCGCGCCTGATTTTTTGTCTAAACCCGCGCTTGACGTTCTCACTTAAATTATCCGAGAAATATTTTGACTGTCCAAAGGCGACTTGTAACATGAACAGTCCTTGCGGAGTTGGCTCAAACCAAAAGGTCGGAAACTTTAAAGACGCAATTTTCTTCATGTCTATTTGGTAGACTATCTGACCGCCATCAATAGAATTACGGGCTAACCGATCAGGATGCCAGGCAATAATACCCACAGGTTGTCTACTAGAAACGATGCTTTGCATCATTCGCCCAAATACTTCACGACCCGGATATTTTGCACTTTGGCTTTCAACAAAGGTTTCAACAATTTTAATATTTTCCCGTTTTGCATACTCAGCCAACTCCGCAAGCTGGGCTTCTATGCTCATTAATTGACGCTCCTCTTCTTCAGAAGATTTTCTAGCATAAAGAAAGTACTTTGTTTCCATTGTCAAATATTTAACAAATAGTCGCCTTTGGACAACCCCACCTTGCCAGGTGGGGAAGCGCGGGTTACTGCCTGCTCGCGGGCGGGCAGGGAAAACGGGACCAATCCCGGTAAACCGGGAACAGAAAAAATTGGTAAATAGGCTCTGGAGATTTTTTAATGATCTCCTGAGCCTTACTTTGGGCGCTTCGCGCCCACGAACCGTAAACTGGTGGACAAAAAAGTGGTCTGGAAGTATCGGCCCGAGTGGCAGATAATCCACAACTACAAAGCGAATCCGCTAACGGTAGTTTCGGTAAAAGTGCCGCCTGAATT
>JAKQLP010000015.1 GCA_029567095.1 bacterium | reverse complement strand
TCCCTCTCTAGATACAAATTTCCCTGTTGTGGTTTGTAGTTCATAAGCATGACCAGATCTGGGATTTATTGGGATGTTAGGACTACTGAATGGATCTGGGCTTTGTAAGATATGAATATTGTAATCTCTGGGAGGCTCAGGAGTATTAATAAAATCATTTTGCATATCGCTTTCCCAGGCATCGGAATCAATTGCCGGTAATCTGGATTGCAGCCATAGATTATTGGGCTTTGTGGGGATGTTAACCCAGTCTGGCATAAGGTCCAGTATTGCTGCAGTAGTTTCCGGTATAGATCTATTAGAAGCTATAAATACATCACAATCAAGATGAAATCTAGTGAAGGGCTGAGCACGTAATCCTTCTAGAGCATAACCACTATTCACTACCAATTTCGCAATACCTTGCCCAGCAAGTTGCTCAAACAGATATCGCATGTGTAAGATATCTTGCTGCATTCTTTCCAGAAGATCAGGTCTAAATTGTGTAATTGGTTCAATAAGAATCAAAGCCTTATTAATCAAATGTGAAATTATATTATATATATATCAGATGTATAATGCAACATAGCAATAACCGATTATATTTAAAGCTGTGATTCATATATAATGCAGTAGAATATCATGACTAGTACCAATTTAAAATGCTAACCAATATCAATATCCGAATACAAGAACCTCAACAGGATTGGAACAAGGATTTCGTTAATATTTTCACTTCATTAATAAGTTCTGGTAAGAATGTTTTCAAGATCTCAGATAAGGAATTGGAGATCAAAGCTGGATCATTATTGCCCGTTACCCAAATTAATTTTGAAAATAAATCTACTGCAGTAATTTTTAAAGATGATTCAGCAGTTGTTAGATCATTAAGAGCTGGAGGATTGAGCATAGCAATTAATGAGGATGTTTTAGATAAGCCTGCTAGCAGCTTAACTGAATTTAAGATCTTAAAAGATGAAATAGGGGAGTATTGTGAGGTAGTTACTAGATCTAATGAACCTAGATACCTGCTTACCATGAAGCAACTCTGGGATCGTTTTCAAGGTAAGATCATTGAGGTTAATCATACCGGTATTAACTTCTCACCAGCTTCTATTCCCTTACCGGATTATCAATTCCTTAAAAAGCATATAGCAGGGGAGTCGTTTTTAGTTAATTACCCTACTGGTGAAGAATGGCCTTTTGTCATACCAACTACAAAAGAGGAAAATCTTAATGGAATCTCAGATACTTCAATAATCAGGCATCCTTTGTTTGAATTAGTTTATTCAGACTATAATTCTATACCGGTTATTCAATTCGATATCAGGCCAGATCTTACTAAGGAGGAAGTACTTAGACTATTACCTGAGCCTTATGGAATTAGTTTTGAGGGTTTAGAGGATTCTATTAGAACCGTCTACGTTTTATCTGATATTAAGGATGTAAATATACGTTTCGATATTGGATTAAGATCAACAAGCACTAATAGTTTCTATCCCTGGATGATCAAAGAGGGGGGAAGATTTATTAAATAGTAATTTCAGTAAAACCCAAGCGATGATCAGTTTGAGTATGAATTACTTTTGACTCAACTATTTTAAAATCCCTACTTATCAATATATGATCTGATCTTGTATTATTACCATCTGCTCTGATTCTAGTAGGCTCGTTGGGGAGGGCCTCAATTAAAAATAATTTTTTAAAGAGATTAGGCATAACAGACTCCAGCTCTCCAAATTGGAAGTCGCCACAGATAATAGCAGGAGTTTCTAGTATTTGCGTAAGGGAGGTCTCTAATTTACTTGCATAATCTTTACCTTTCCCTTCCATATATTTATACCCCCAATAATGTAGAGGCTGGATCTGGGTGTTAATAAATGTGACTCCTCCGATTTTGAATTTCATGAAATATTTATCAAATCTTTGTGCTTCACGCCCATCTTTAAATACAAGGGGGAAGTCAGGATATGGTTGAATGATGTTAAGAGCATTGTTTAATGGCTTTTTAGAGATAACTGAACAGCTTAGATATTCTTCTGGGTTTATATGATCCGGGCTCATAGCTACATTAAGAGAATAACTAAGGCCAGTCATTTGGGAAAGTCGTTCCGCCTGGATTCTTTTTGGTGAAGTTAGAGTTTCCTGCAACATGACTAGATCAGGATCTAATTCATTTATTTGATCTGCAAAATATTTCAGGTCTTCATTAGTATAATCCCACTGAGAATAGGAATTTATTCTTCTTCCACCACCAATGTTCCAAGTAATAAGGCGCATATTTAATCAATAAATCTTATGAAATTATATTAGAATAGGCGAATTTAAGATATCATTGTTTATTAAGATAAGTAGTTATTAATTTAATAATATCTATATGGAAGTTAATAATCAGAATTTCTTAATCACTTGGGATAAAGTTAAATTAAATATTAATGGTGAGCTTATTGATTATCCATTATTAAAGATCAAGATCTCAGGAGCTCCTTCCTTAGTAGAATTTATTAGATTTATGACCAAGATAGAGTCCTTTACAGAGAACTTTAAAGAAGACTATATCTCAATTACAGATTTTAGTGATCTTGATCCTAATAAAGTCATTGAAACATTAATTTCATTGTCATCAAATAAGCTAGTTAGGACTATGACCTTTGTTAGTAATCAATCAAAGATATCATTTGTAGTATTAGGAAAAGATTCCAAGTTAACAGTATTAAGAAAGAGATTAGAAGATGTTAATACTACTACTGAGGAGAATGCTTATTCTTATAATTACCGCTTTATTGAAGAGGAAGCTCAGATGGTAGGGATTGCTGAGGAGATATTGAATCGGAAAGTTGTATAGAAATGGGGTCGATGGCTGGTTACGATTAGGAACTATTTGACTAATTTAGCACTTTGACATTACCAACCAGCTGAGTTTGCTCCGTTTTTCGCCTGTATTTTTGTGAATTTTTCATTATTGATGTTCAAAATATTGCAGCGATGGTTGATTAATAGCTAAAGGACATTTATTTCCATAATAGAATAACTTATAATTTAGATATAATTTGTTATTCATTTTATTATGGAATCTAATCCTCCAATCAAGCAAGAGTCATCAGTTGGGAAAAAGGCCTTTCTAGCAGGTCTAGGAGGATCGGTAGGTGTAATTATTGGTATAGTATTAATAGTCTTATTGCTCTGTTGTGGGTGCATATTTATAGTTTCAATGAATATGAATAATAATGGAAGTGGTACTCTAAAGATCGATGAAGTTAACAGTAGTAGTGACACTGTAAAACAGCCAACAAATATAACGGCTGCAAAATATAAAATTGGCGATGTGATAGAGATGGGTGATTTACAATTGACCGTTTATAGTATTGAGGATAATGTAAAAAGCACCAACACATTTTTTCAACCTGAAGAGGGAAATAAATTCATAGCAGTTGATGTAAAAGTATCAAATAAGGGGACAACTATTGAGAATGCAAATCCGTATGATTTTGAAATTAAAGATTCGGATGATTATAGTTTCAACTATAGTTGGTATAATATTAAGACACCAGAATTTAATGCTTCTGATTTAAATGCAAATGATAGTGTAAGGGGTTGGTTAACATTTGAAGTGCCTTCTACTTCGAAAGATTACAGACTAGTCTACCAGCCAAGCTGGTTATCGGCAGATCAAATAATAGTTGAGTTGTTTTAATTTAACTCAAATTTATTTTAAGTGAGTCGGAAATTGCTTAAATGAAAAGATAATGGGGGCCTTGAGGATGTTGGGCCTGAAGTATTAGAAAATTTTGGATTTGATCTTGAGAATCCTGGTGCTGATTTTGCTGCACAATTAACTGATGGATATACGGTAATCCAATCATTATTATCAGATTTAAATCGAGTGGGCATGATAAATCTTTTTAATAATGAGATTATTGATACATTAAAACATTTCCTTGATTCTTTTTTTGCTAAATGTCTGGGAATCCCGAAAGGAAAGCCGCTCGTCTTAATGATCTCAGAGCTGTAATTGCGAAATATGAACCCCATAGCTCCCCAAATGATCCGAATTTAGCTCAAGTTGACGGGATTGAAATCCCAGAACATATCGAATATCCATTTTGGAATGATTGGGCAGAGACCTATGTACGTATAGTAAAAGATGTACTTGCTGAACAGGAAAGTTAATTGGCCAGATGTCTTTAAAGATTCTCCCTTACATTTCTTGAAGAATTATCAATATTTTTTTCGATCAAAATCCTTTTGCCTTTTTAAAATAATTTAATTACTTACTTTTTATAATTTGTAATAGAAAGTTTTATTGTTTAAAATTTGCTTAATTTAAATCCGATAAAAGGAACATGAGTCGTCAACCACCAACCACAAGTGAACCTGATCCCGAGAAATCCATATCGGGTGTGAAGGAAGCTCAAGCATCAGAATTACATGAAGCAGTGAGTGATTTAATTCAGGCGACGACTAGTCCGGAAATCAGCCCTATTGGACGAACGCAAGAACTGGCGACTGGCCTGCTGAGTCAGATTAGACAATTAAGAACACTCTCTGAGGTAACTAGTGAAAGTATCCCCGGAGATACAGTGCAGTTGCAGGGAATTGATCCTCTCCCACAAGATATTGGTGAGGCAATTCAGTTGATATCAGAGCGTTTTAATGGCGAAAATGATCCTGGAAAACAAGAAGAGGCAATTGCAGGTTCTATCAATTATGCCTTAAAACGATTAGAAGAAATTAGTGCTGATCCAGCTGGAAGTATAGAAGAGGCAATTGAAATAATAGAATCTATTAATCGCTCTTTGCAAGAATATCGGCAAAATTGTGATGCTTTGAATAAGGCAGAAGAAGAAACTGAAAGGCTTAATGGAGAGTATCGTAAGAAGAAAATATCAGAAGCTGGTTTTTCTGATGAGGAACAACTAGAAGAACATCTAGAAGAAGTTAACGAGTCAATTGAAGGAGTAATCAAAGCTAAAAATAATAATCCAGAAGTAGCTAGTATTTTAGAAGAAGAAGAGAAGCAATATTCTGATTATTCAGAAGGAATAATTACTGAAGAGCAAAGAAATGAAGGGGCACTCAAACTGTCTGCAAGGTTAGAAGAGATATTGCCCGAATTTAAAGAATTAAATCAAGAAAGAAATAGATTGTATGCAATTTTAAATTCTGCCACAATCGAAGCCAATTTGCCTAGAAAGAGCGATGACTTTGAGTCTGATTTAGAAAAGCAATTACCTGTTTTGGCAGAGGCGTCCACTAAATTGCTTATAGCCTCTTTCGATGCTAGACCTGGGGTAACAAGTGAGGTCGTAACAGATACTTTAGAAGGGTTTTTGGAAACTATCCCTACTAAGGAAGATCAGGCATGGCAAGAGCTTTATATAGAAATACTTAAGGAAATTAAAGAGGTTTCGGAAGTCTGGGGTCTAGATAATTCTCTTGAAATCCAAAATCGAAAAGATCAAATTTATGCTTTAAGAAAAACCAACAGAGAAAAGTTTAATGAATTTTGTGAGAACCTAGATGCAGAGGAATGGAACCGAGTACGAAACGATCCAGGAGTCATTCTTAGAGTTGGTCCTAAAAAAATTAAAGAAATTGATGCTTTAATTGGTCAAGAAGTATTAAATCAAGTATTAAGACAGACAGAGCGTACGGAGGAATCTTTAGCTGCGGGAAATAGACTCTTGCATTTTGTGACGCCTGAATCTTTACCATTTATTATATTAAATGCATATCGCGAAGTTGGATCTAGTGGTGATAATCCATTTTTAATAACTGATCAGCCAGGGAATGAAAGTAAGCTATATAAAGTAATTAGTTCACTTAATGACGAACAGCTTGAAGAAATTGCACAATTACAAATACCAGGTCTTGTTGAATTTATTGTATTAGTTAGACAAAATCCTGAAAATTTTAATCAGGAATCTATGCAAGCAGAAATGTTGCGAGAGATCCAAAAAATAAGCGGATATTATCTTCATTCAAAAGATCCACAAATACAGACCTTTTCTATTCCAATTTATGAATATTGGCCAATAGATCCGGGGGCAGAAGCAGTAGCCTTATTGCTTGATGCCTATGACACATTTAATCCGGAGTTGAAGGCTAGGGTAATTGATTCGATCATGGTAATGTTAAAAAATCTACAAGGTGAAACTTCTTTAGATCCTCAAATAGCAGGTAGTCTAAGTGAAGGTGTACGAAAATTTTTCGAGGATCCAGATTTTTGGGATGCATGGAAAAATTCAGTAGGAGCTCATCCGGTATTGATATCTAGATGGCAAGAAGGCCTAAAAAATGGAGAGATACCAACTATCAATGAAGAGATGAGGATTTTTGTCGGTAATAAAAATTTTTGGGACCAGTGGGTTAAATTAAGTATGGAAGCACAAGATTTTTTGACTGGTCAATTAAAAAACAACATGCAAATAACTGAAGAAATGCTAGATTTTGTAAATGATGATGGTTTCTGGAAAGGATTCAATCGTTTGCCTGCAGGATTGCGTAGGGAATTTGCTTTAAAGTGGGCAGAAGATCTGAAGAATGGAGGAGGTTTAAAACTAGACGAAAGAGTGAGAAGGTTTGCCGGACTTTCGCAAAGAATAGATGAACAACATTCTCGTCATCTTGACAGGATCAAGCTTGCTTTGATCAGTCAGCTTGCAGATAATCCTAATCCAGAAGAGGCAATAAACAAGATATTCGTGATATTTGAGCGAAATAATTTACCTTTGTTTGCTAAAAATTTTCTGATATTTGAAATACTTTATGAAACAGCAGACTCTGACGGCAAGACTCTATTGCAACGGGAACTAGATCGTCCAGGATCAGGGTTAAGCCCTGTTTTGATCGAGGCAGGCAGCTTTCGTAGGACAAATACTATCTTCCTAGATCTATTAAAAATTGAAATCGAATCTAATAGTCAATCATTTTACAGTTATATTAGTTCGATGGCAGCTGGTGAGGCTCTTATCGAAAAATTTGAAACTGGGGGTATTCAAAGTTTAACGCCTGCAGAACAGACCCAGCTTACCATGTTCCTAACTAGGGCAGGTGTTGTTTATGAACATTCAGTTCTAGGTAGTAGAGTAAATAGTGTCCCTGGTACAAGTGAAATTGGTGAGACGAAACTGGCGGATAAAATTGCATCTTTAAGAAGGGATCTAGGTGTAAAACCCAAACAAAAGATAATGGATCGATTAGTTGATATGTTTGCTAGGCCTTTGGGTTATTCTTCTCTGCAAGATGTTTTGGAACATATGGATGAAGTGGAAGACGCTGCTCACGCTCGTAATATATCAAATCCGGGTGTGGCAGAGGGTAGGTTCATTATTAGAAGTGGAGACCTAATAAAAGGGATTGGTTTGGATGCACTAAGCTATATCCTGCGGGGTGGTTGTGTAGCAAAAGATTATTTAGGACCTGACGCTGATTCGGATAAGACACCCTTTGACACAGATACAAGCATGGTACTTGAGGGGGATTCGACAAGTTTTGAAAATGCTCTAAATACTTCTTTAGCAAAGAATTATGGTAATGTTATGTTGATAATTCGTGACCGTGGTCAATTTAGAAGGTCTGAAACTGGACAAGAAACCAGCCTTTCATATGACCCCAATAGATATGAGTTATTTAATTCGAACGTATTGGGACCAAGGCACTTTGGTATTCGTACAGGGATCCCTTCAACAGAAATTGATGCAATAGTACTAAGGGATGTGCCAGATGTAACTGCCAGGCAAGAGCTTTTTTTCCAAATTGCAAACAATGGATTTTATATACCAGTATTAGACACACAAGGTAATGTGATTTTTACGGAAGATGATTACAATGCTTATCGGCTCAACAGACAGTCGATACAAGAAGCTTTGGCCTCCCCAGATTTTAGTCCCGAAACTTTTTTAACAGTATTAAAATCATCTCCTTATCTTAGTGAAGCCTTATCTCTTTCTGCTGGAGTTAGCGAGGGGTACTCCGTTGAAAGGCATACTCAGATGGTGATGTCACAATTTGAACGATATTTTGCCAGTAATTTTTCTTCTTCAATATTGACCCTTGAGGATTTCCGACTTTTATTGTCCCTACATGATATTGGCAAGGGATTGGCGGTTAGGTCAAGGGGGTCAACAGGTGAACAACACTCTTTCTCTAGGCGGGTTCTTGAATTTGCTTTGCAGACAATGGGTACCACATCAATTAATACAGATACAATAATTCGGTTAATAGATCAGGACATACTTGGGAACTTTTTAAGAAAGAGGATCTCACTTGATATTGCTAAAAAAGAAATCACTGATCTCGCTTTGTTAATTGGCACAAATCCGACGGAACTTTTGGGTCTTCTTAGAATATTCTATATCTGCGATGCAGGAGCATATACTTCGGATGCGGGTGGAAAGTCTAGTTTAGATGAACTTTTTATCTTTACTAATACCGAACAAGGTAGTACTGCTGATTTTTCACCAGCATTAGCTGCAGAATTTTCTACTTTATCAGATGCTTTGGCCGTCGGAGTGTAATAATTTCGATTTTCATTATCACCTGATCAAATATGCTTCGAAAACATCAACTCTTTATCACCTTATCCACAGCGATCTTCCCCGTAAGAATCGACATCGGTACGCCACCGGGGCTATATGCCCATCGGCCTGCTTGATAGATAGAAGGTATAGGGGTTAATACGGCTCTGTTTGCGTCTGGGATACGATTTATTACAGGCATTGATTTTTGGAACGCCCATCCTGTGATGCCACCATCTGAACTATCTATGCGGTGATTGATACTAATGGGGGAGAATGAAAGATGTTTTATGATCTTCCCCTTTAGCATTGGGAATATTAGATCTGAAATCTGCTAATATCAAAGCTGACAGTATTATCAAGAATACCTACCGCACATTGATGACAAGAGGTTTAAAGGGATGTTATATATATTGTACTGATAATGAAACATCAGAATATTTCAGAAAATTTTCAAAAAACTAACGTTAAAATTTTAACCAAGTGGAAATCACGGGCAGGTTTTTAAATTGATTATTGGGTTTAATTTGTTGGCGGTAAATAATATACAACTGGGGTACCACAATTTGCCTAATAAGAACCCATTACGAGAGAATAGCGGCGGGTTTGTATCTGCCTGAAAACCAAAATCCAGACAAAAACACAGGCTAATTTTAAAACCACCCAGGCCAGGCTGTGGGGTTTTATTTCCGGCGGGGCGGAATTCCCCCCAGACCCCCTTTCCGCCCGCCGGGTTTC
>JAKQLP010000114.1 GCA_029567095.1 bacterium | reverse complement strand
TCAGATATTTATTAACAATGATCCCGAAATCCTCTGGAGTGGAATTACTGCGGTTCCAATAAGGTAAATTAGCTTCAGGGAAAGGAACCCATGTCCCCATGATTTCATCAGTTACACCTAAGTGCAATAGTGATTTAAAATATTCCTCAATCCAAGGGTCATAGAATCCCTGACCGAACTCAGTAAAATCAATAAGTCCCCATTGCGTTTCCGGCTCAATTATTACTAAAGGCTTAACATTGTATTTACTAAATTCCCTCAGCTTGTTACTCATACTTCTAGCCAGATCCTGGGCATTACCGATACTATTAGGCATGGTTGTAAAAAACATCATGCTGTCACTGGCAAAGCTTTGGCAGACCTCCTCAAATTTATACAAAGCCAAAAGTTCTGGATCTTTGCTCTGCTCCAATCCCGGGATACGGGATTTAACACTGCAGTATTGATCAGACTCAAAAAGAGCAGGATTATCATTCCCTCCAAGAAAATATTCAAGGTTTCTAACATCTTTACCGGTTAATGCTCCTAAGGTGATATTGATGCCGTAAAAGGAGAAAAGTATAAAGATGATTGTTGCAGTAATAATTCCAGCTCTTTTCATAATTAACTCATTTCATAAATACCTTTCCTATTCCATTTCTGCCAGGTAATAGTCTCATTTCTAAATATCATATAGATGCTTTTCATAAGTGCTAGAAACTCTATCCATACTAAGAAATAGAACATGAACCAGGTTGCTGGAAAAGTTAAGATAACTTCAGGCTTGAATCCTTCCTGATTATCAAAGGAGACTACAACATAGATGATCAGGATAAATAGGAGGCCGAACATTAATGAAGTGTAATCACCCGAGATAAAGCTATAGGCAAAAAGTAGCGAAAAGGCTATAGGTTCAAAGAATAATTGAATTTCCTGCAAAAGGGCATAGGGCAGAACAAACCAGGACATGAATTTATTATGATTCTTATTCGTTGAAAAAAACAAACTTCTGTAACGCATAAAGGTATCCAAGCGACCTTTCTTCCATCTTAATCTTTGATTTATGAGGCCAGATAAATTGCCAGCACCTTCGGTAAAGCAGATCACATCTTCAGCATAAGCGCTTTTTAAACCATGAGCCTTAAGCCTCATGGTCATCTCAATATCCTCGGTCTTATTCACTTCATCGTATTCCCCAATATCTTTAAACACTGAGGCTCTAAAAGCGGCGCAAGCTCCACCAAATATATATTCAGAACCGACAACAGAATGAGTGCGCTTGAAATAGAATCCAAAAAGATATTCCAGTCTCTGCATAAGACCAATGAATGTATAGTTCTCCCCTATCTTCACATTGCCCACCACTCCACTAATGGAATTATCTTTAAAGTATTCGATAAGATTGGTAATGGCATTTTTAGCTAAGGCCGAATCAGCATCCATGGTCAGGATAATATCCCCCTTAGCTTTTCTGATGCCATAATTCAAAGTAGCCCCCTTACCGCTGTTAGCTTTGTAATAGTAGGAAACGTACTTAGTTTTAGTGAACTTATCTTTATGCTTTTTAATATATTCCATAACCCTATTCTCAGTTTCATCAGTAGAGCCATCATTAACAACAATCACTTCAATATTTTCATAACTATTGGCCATAGCTGAACTTACGCTTTTAATAATACCCACAGCCTCATTCCAAGCTGGTATTACCACAGATACTAATGGAGAGTATTTAGGCCAGGACTCCTGCTCCTTTAATAGTTTTTTGCGTCTTAATAATTCCTTTACAGGATAAAAAGGCGCTATCAGCATAAAGAGCACGTATTTAAAAAGCATTAAAGTAGCGAATATTATTGTAATATTACGAAACAGGGCAAACTCATCCATATCA
>JAKQLP010000109.1 GCA_029567095.1 bacterium | reverse complement strand
TCGCCTGTCACGCGAGAGGTTGCGGGTTCGAGACCCGTCGGTCCCGCCAAATTCCTTCATGTCAAAGCATCAAGATCTTAATCAAGAAACATACAATACCATAGCCTTAAAATATGAGGATATATATGGGCAAATCCCTACTGCAATTGCACTGGCTAAAAAGTTAGCAGAAATCATGGATCCTACAAAAAATGCCCAAATCCTAGATCTGGGTTGTGGCTCAGGATCCATCTTAAAAATATTTGAAGATAAATTACCATCTGCTTCCTTAACCGGTATTGATTTTTCAGTTGAATTACTAAAATTAGCAGAAAAGAAATTAAAAAGAACAAAGTTAAAGCAGATGGATTTAATGTCCTATGATTTTAATGGAGAATTCGATCTGATAATAGCTACATTCTCCCTTATTCATTTAACTGATAAAGAATTAAATGAGATAGCTACCAAGATTAAAACGATCTTAAACCCCGATGGCTATCTGTATCTATCTTTCATCCTGGGAGATGAAGAGAAGATAGTGCAGGAAGTACTGGAACCATCTAAACAGGTATACTTCAATTATCATTCAGAAAGTGAGATCCTCTCCCTATTTTCATCTAAGGAATTTAAAACAATCGAGTCAGTGATCGATGAGGTAAAAGACGAGTATGAAACTGAACAAGATCTGTATTTAATATTGCAAAAAAGAAATAGCTCTAACTAACGCAAATTCTTTTCCATTAATAGCGCAAATTCCTGCAAGTCTTGTTCTGGTAATCCAGAGACAGAAACGGTTCTAAGTGGAATTACACCATCGGCTCCTGGTAAATCAATAGCTACCCTGAACAAAAGGGGTATATTCCAGGAGTGAGGATACATATGCAGATCGATCGTGATATCTTCCACCTTATCTCCAATTGTATGATTAATATCTTGATTCGACTTCTCATATCTTTGAACTGGCCCAATACCCGTAAGGGCGGCAATTTTTGGCAATAATGCAGTTGGAGTTAAGGCTGATGCCAATCTATATGCCAGGCTAGTTAAATTGGGAGGTAATCTTTTCAGCCTCATCATTTCCACAACTTGAGCTATTGGGGTCTCGGCCATGCTTGCCTCCTGATTAAGAAGCTTAGGCAATTCTCTTCTTCTACGTTCTTCATCTAGAATTAGTTCAGACGGGACAGGGTAGGGGATTATTCGTCTTTCCTTAGCCAGATGGGTGATATACAGCAGGGAATCTTCTCCTTTTTGCTCATTTCCAGCCTGAGCTGCTGCACGCAATAAATCTCGAGCATGGGTTGTTGGAGAGCTAACTATTCTTGTTAAAGGCTCTCTACCATATTCAGTAGATAATTCACTCCCTTGTCCAAATTCTGTTCTGGTTAGAATTCTTTGTAATAGAGGGAAAACTTGTAGGGCATCAGCCACACTATGATCAAAAGTGAGGTTGAATCCTTGAGGTGTATTGTAAACAAAGAAGGCAGTTTGAGCATTTTTATCGATAAATTTCTTAGTAACTATGCCATTGATCATGCTATCTATAACCATGAACTCAGGACTAGTTGAGACTTGATCTTCACCTCTTCTTGAGATTCTAATTTGAGGGTCAATTAAAGCATGTGGGACATGCCCGTTTGTCTCATGGAAATATTGATCTAATACTATTTGTAAAGATAAGGGATCAAAGACTTGTTCCTGACCTGGTTTAAATATTACACTGCAGGTGGCCATACGATCATGTCTAGGGATTAATTCGAAGAGTCTGTCAGAAGCTAATTCCGGACTAGCAGATCCTGTATCTATTCCTAATCTGTCCATTAAAGATACTGCATTACCAGCCACCCTTGCCAGGATAGGCTTTATTCCTATCTGTTCTAAAAGCTCACTAGGCCTTGGTTTATTTGGATTCTCAATTCCCGGCATTATTTGATTTAATAGTTTCAGGTATAATGATTTGAGCTATCGATTATATCAGAATATGATTAAAAGCACTTTAGTTGCAAATCAGGAAATCGAATACCTAGAAATTGGCAAAGGTCCAACCTTATTATTTCTACATGGAGCATTCAGTTCCTTTCGATTTTACAAGCCTCTATTAACAAAATTAGCTGTTAAATATCGAATATTAGCCCCAGTCTTACCGGGAATGGGTAGATCCGAAAAGATCAAAGAAAAATCTGCTCAGGGAATACTTTCTTACTACCTCAATATCCTTAACGCTTTTATTTCCCAAAAAATAAAAAGCGATGATTTCATAATAGTAGGTCATTCCTTGGGTGGATATTTAGGTCTTAAGCTTGTAACTGAATATGATATTAAACCTCGTAGAATAATTACCATTAATTCTCCAAGCCATTCCCTTGAACACTATTATTTAAGAACAATTAAAGGCTGGTCCGGGGTCACATTCGAACATATACGTCATATTAAAAGTATAGGCTTAAAAAATCTTGTTCCATTTGATGTTTGGAACATGATGTTTTTAAGACCAGGGCAATTCTATAAAATATTTAAAACACTAGATAGCTTAAAAGAATTCAACAAGGTAAATAAAAAATTATCAATATTGACCATTTTTAGTTCCGAGGATGATACTTATGTTCCACATGAGCATGCCTTAAACCTAGCCGCCCTCTTCCCAGAAGCTAGATTAGTATCGATCAAGAAGGGTGGCCATGCCTGGTTCTATTATGATGATAAAGCTTTAATCAAAGAATTAATTAATAAAAGAAAATAATCTATGGATAAAACAACCAATTGGGATTTAGAACAACTGCTCCCCAAATCAAAATTTAATGACGCCATCAATAACTTAAAGCATAAGCTTGTTAAATTTAAAAAAGACCTAAAAGGCCTATCAAACTTGATGGGAAAAGGTGATTTCATTGCGCTGATCCATTCACAGGAAGAAATAATTGAGAATTTATCCATTATCTATTTCAGAGCTGAGTTAGAAGAAGCAACCGATACCAGCAATTCAGAAGCAAAGCAAATGGTAGCTCATGCCAAGGATTTAATAGTTTATGCTAATGATATTCTAAGGCCATTCGATCTCTGGATAAAGGGCCAATACAAGATCAAAGACGAGGTACTAGATGATAAAAATGCTAAGCGCCTATTTGGTTCAATTCCAGAACTCGAATATCATTTTACTAACGAAAGACAAAAAGCTAAATACACACTAAGTGAGAATCAAGAAGCGATAATCACTCGTAAAGATATTACTGGAGCAAGTACTCTACTTGATCTAAGAGACCTGATCGAATCAAAGCAGGAATATACTCTAACAATAGATGGTAAGGATGAAAAATTTGATAATATTGCCCAATTAGCTCCTTATCTACACTCCTCTAAAAGAGAAGTAAGAAAAGCAGCTTATGACAGTCTTCTAAAACAATACACCAATAACAGACTAGAATATTTTCTGATCTATCAGGCCTTGGTTAAGGATTGGAATAATGAAAAGGAATTAAGGGGATACAGTTCCTCAATCGCAATTCGGAATGTTGAAAATGGTATTAAAGATGAAGCAGTTGAAGGTTTAATTTCAGCCTGCGACAAATTTATTGATATCTTCAGAGATTTCTTCAAATTAAAAGCTAGATATTTAAAAATAAAGGATTTCGATCGGTATGATATCTATGCTGCAGTTAATGGCTTTAGTTCTCAAAGAATTGAATTGGAGCAAGCTAAAGAACTAGTTAAAAAAAATTACGGACTACTCGATCCTGATATGGCAATCCAAGTAGAAAGAATTTTTAATTCCCAGGTGATTGATTATTTACCTAGAAAGAACAAAAAGGGTGGGGGGTTTTGTGCTCCAATTAGCCCTAAACTGCCTCCCTACATATTCCTAAACTATACAGGTATCAAAAGAGATTTCATGACCTTAGCTCACGAAATGGGCCATGCTATTCATTCAATGTTAAGTTCTAGTAATAGTATCTTAACATATAATGCTCCCCTAATCTTAGCCGAGACAGGCTCCACCCTAGGTGAAATGGTTAACTTTGATAATATGCTTGAGCAAAGCGAGTCCAAAGAAGAACAGATCAGCATGCTGTTTGAAAAGGTAAGCGATATTTACGCCTCGATTATCAGACAGATCTATTTTGTTAAATTTGAGATAGAAGCTCATGAAATGATAGTTAACGGATGCAGTATTGATGAACTGGATAATGCTTATCTTAATAATCTCAAATCACAATTCAATGGTAGTGTCATAATCCCCGAAGCTTTCAAGCACGAATGGATGTATATTCCCCATATTGTTCACACTCCTTTCTATTGCTATGCCTATCCTTTTGGGGAGCTATTAGGCCTTAGTCTGTATGAGGATTATTTAGATAATAGGGAAGAGGGTTTAGAAAAGATCAAAGGCATATTAAACAGTGGATCCAGTAAAGATCCAGCCCAATTACTAAAAGATTATGGGTATGATCTTAATGGAGATGGCATCTGGACCAAAGGCTTTGAATATATTGCCAAAATGATAGATAAGCTTAAAAGCTTAATCTAATATCTTTAATTCATTCTCATCAACATGGAAAGCTTGACGTAATTCCTGTAAATGGTAATTCATATTCTTTCCCATGAATGTGACTGCAGTTTCATTGTATTGTTCATTTGAATCAATTACCTCGATATCTCCAAAAGCACAGTTTATTAATATGGTTTTATCATTAGTTCTAACCATGCCCTTAATTCTATAAAAATCCCATTTAGGAAGTTCTTTAATGATCTTTAAGAATTCCTCTTTATCAAACATTTTAGGACTATGCAGCTCTAAGATCTCAACTTCCTTATGATGATGGTCATGATCTTCAGATACACTTTCCTGATGTTGGGTGATAAATAGCTTAGAATTTAATCCGAAAACTAGATTTGCTGAAATATATCCTTTATCAGTCTTTATTTTAGGAGTAGTAGCGTTAAGCTCATAAACATCATCAAGCACTTTATCAAGCTCCTGCTCGCTCATACCTTCATGTTTGTTTATTAAGATCAAATCCGTATATTGAGCTTGGATCTTGGCCGTATAGCTAATATCTCTGTAACCTGCAAAATTCTTAGCATCAATAATAGTTACGATCCCGTCTAATTTTAACCTGTCTTTCATCTTATTGATCTCCCAGGCAATTGGGGCAGGGTAGGCCGAACCTGAAGTTTCAATTAATATATGATCAGGTGTATATTTTTCTAGTATCTCCTCCAGTGCATTGCCTAATTTTCCAACCAGGATGCAGCATAAACAGCCATTGAGCATCTCAGTGACCTCAATGTTGGAATCCTGCATTAACTTAGAATCTACTTCAACATTACCAAATTCGTTCTTAAGCATGACTATCTTATATGATTTAGGCATTTGCTTTAAAAGATTGATAATGATAGTGGTCTTGCCAGCGCCCAAAAATCCCGTAAATACAGTAACAGGTATCTGCATTAGAATAGAATAACAACTAATATGTCTATTAGTTATACCAGAAATGAGAGATAAAAATGAAGTTTAATTACGCTAAAGTCACTCCATCCACTGAGCCGAATTTGCGAAGTGCTTTATAGGCTTTCATGGAAACAGTAATGGTTTCTGCTTTACCATCTCTAATTACTTTTACTTTTCTTAAATTGGGCAACCAGGTTCTTTTGGTCTTTTGTGATCTGAAACGCCATGCTCCTCCTCCTCCAGAGGAACCTCTTCTATGTTTCATATTATGACCATATGATGTTGATCTGCCTGTTAATTCACAAACTCGTGCCATTACTATTTAATAATTGAATTTGAATAATAACTATAGGGACTTAAAAAGTCAAATGATTATATCATAATCTTTAAAATTAATTAAAGACCTTTGTTAAACCAATTGCTTCTTCTACTTTATTTAATGTTTCAGAGGCCAGGTTTTGAGCCCTTTGAGCGCCTTGCCTTAAAATATTCTCTAAAAGCTTATTATTTTTTTCCAACTCTTTCCTTTTTTCTCTAAATGGTTGGAAGTAAGTTAAATGAGCTTTTAATAATTTCTCTTTTACCTCTACATCACCTACACTTCCTTTAATATATCTGGCTTTAAGATCATCAACCTCTTCCTGATTTTGATTTAGAAGATCATGGAATATAAAAACAGGATTACCTTCCACTTTACCTGGATCTGTAGCTTTGATTCTATTGGGATCAGTAAAGCAGGAAAATATCTGTTTGCGAATAATTTCTTCAGAATCAAAGATCCCAATCACGTTTCCAAGTGATTTGCTCATTTTCCTGACTCCATCAGTACCAATTATTTTCCCTAGGGTTTTAGAGATCAATGGTTCAGGTAGTTTTAAGATTTCACTACCATATCTCTTATTAAAATTTTGAGCTATATCTCTAGTTAATTCCACATGTTGTTTTTGATCTTCACCTACAGGCACACCATCCGGCTGATAGAGCAAAATATCAGCAGCCATCAATATGGGGTAATTGAAAAGTCCCATATTGATATCCGCTTCACTATCATTAGCCAATTTATCCTTGTATGCATGCATTCTTTGCATATGACTAAAGGATATATAGTTGGCAAGAATGACGCTTAACTCACAATGCTGAGGCACATCTGATTGTCTAAAGAAAATACTTTTTTCTGGATCTACACCAAGAGCTAGATAATCAAGAACAACATTTCTAATATTATTCTGTAATTGTTCTTTATCGTGAACTGTTGTCAAAGCATGAAGATCAGCTACGAAATACAAAGTCTGATCGATACTGTTTTGCAGTTCAATCTGCTGTTTGACTGCACCAAAATAGTTTCCAATATGAAGATTGGACCCACTTGGAGTTATTCCTGATAAAGCTCTTTTGATCATTGTATTAATGTTAAATCCTGATTTAATAATACCATAAATACTTTTAAGGAGTAAGGTTTGTGTTTTGAAAGATTTTTAAGATATAATGACAAAATCTTTTAATCAAATTATATGGAACAAGATAATTCTACGACAAAATTAATAGTATTTTCTGTTTTAGGGGGTATCCTTTTATTAATACTAGCAATAATCGGATTCCAAGGTAAGGAAGAGCCTGTTTCATTACCGATCAAATTTGAACAATTTACAGACTTCCAATGCCCAGCTTGCGCATTTTATCATGATAAGATTAACAGTATCGTAAGTGAATTCGGAGATAATGTAGATTATCAATTCATTAATTATCCACTACTATCACTTCACCCTAATGTAAAAATTGCTCATCAAGCTGGGGTAGCAGCTAGTAATCAGGGCATGTTCAAAGAATACTCAGACCTGCTATTTGCTAACCAAGACGCCCAAAGCGAGGAGGATTTGATTAAATACGCTCAAGATTTGGGATTAGATATGGAAAAATTTCAAAATGATCTAAAAAGCGAAGAGACTATTGCCAAAGTGGATGCTGATATGGCCTATGGCATGAGTAAGAATATTAATTATACTCCCGCCATCTATATCAATAATGAACGTATGGTATTTAAAAATGGCGATGATCAATTCCAAGTTATCAGAGACAGATTAAGCGAATTGATCACAAGGGCTCAATAATTAGCCCTTGTGCTTAGGGGAATTGATCAGCCCGCACTTCTTGTATTTCAAACCAGAACCGCAAGGGCAGGGATCGTTACGGCCAACTTTATCATATTTACTTTTAGTATTAGTTATTGGCTTGGAACTACCCTTAGGCTGATTTACTGCAAGCTCCCTGGAACCAGTTAAAAGATCTGAGATCTGATCCGCATTAGTGGTGGTAGTTACTTGTGCAGAGGGAGCTTTAATGGCTCTTATTCTCATGAATCTAGTTAAGGTCTGAGAATTTATCCTAGCTATAAATTTTTCAAAAAGATCGAAGGCTTCGTTCTTATACTCTACAAGAGGATCCCTTTGGGCATAGCCTCTAAGACCTATTCCTTCTCTCAGATCGGTCATTAGGTCCAAGTGTTCAGTCCATAATTCATCCATGATCTGTAGAGTTGTGTATTTGTACAGATCCGTGATATTGGATTTTAATTCACTAAACTTTTCATCAAGAAGTTTATCACCTAATTCAATGATCTGCTTCTCAATCTCTTCAATTTCATTATTTTTCACTATCTCAATAATCTTTTTTAGGCTATGTCCATCTTCTTCTAGAAATAGATTACCAAAGGCATTGATCAAGGTAGTGCGTTCCTCCTCTGTTAATGACTTGCTCTCATAATGATTTGCAATGATTTGGGATATTTCTTGGTTTAAATAGTCACGTATATTTGACTTGATAATCTCATTATCTTCATCATTGTTTTGGAGTTTAACTACACCTAACCTTCTTAGATAAAAGATCTCTCTTTGCTGATTTACAACATCATCATAATCAACTACTCTTTTTCTAATATCAAAGTGATAGCCCTCCATTTTCTTTTGGGCACTTTCAATGGCTCTTCCCACTAAAGGACTTTGGATAGGAATATCATCTGGGATCTTGGTCATTTCCATGAATCTTTTAACCATATCACCTCCTTGGATCCTCATGATCTCATCATCCAGTGCTACGAAAAATTGGGTAGCACCAGGATCCCCCTGCCTTCCAGCTCTACCTCTTAATTGATTGTCTACACGTCTAGCCTCATGTCTTTGCGTACCAATAATATATAGCCCGCCTAGTTCTTTAACCTGATCACCAAGAGGGATATCAGTTCCTCTTCCAGCCATGTTGGTTGCAACTGTCACGCTTCCTAATTGACCTGCCTTGGCAACTATGGCTGCTTCTCTCTCATGGAATTTGGCATTAAGTACTTCATGAGCAATGCCTTTTTTATCTAATAATGATGATAAGAACTCCGAATCCTCAATAGTAGTAGTACCAACTAACACTGGTTGTCCACTAGCATGAATATTTATTATTTCATCCCCAACAGCATTGAACTTAGCTAATTTACTTTTATAGATCTTATCTGCATGGTCTAATCTAATATTGGGCTTATTTGTTGGTATGACATAGGAATCTAATCTATAAATTTTTGAGAACTCTTCTGCTTCAGTCATAATTGTACCCGAGCCACCTGATAATACTTTGTAGATCCTGAAATAGTTTTGGAAAGTGATTGTTGCTAATGTTTTGGATTCTTTTTTGATTTGAACTCCTTCTTTAGCTTCGATCGCCTGATGTAAACCTTCTGAATATCGTCTACCGGGTAAGATTCTACCTGTGAATTCATCAACAATTAGTACTTCACCATTTTTAACTATGTACTCCTCATTATTCTTATACAAAGTTAATGCTTTTAAGGCATTATCAAGATGATGAGCTAATTGATAATCTTCCCAGAGATTTTTTACACCTAATAATTGCTCAACATAAGCAATTCCATCTTCTGTTAAAGTAGCAGAATGAGCTTTTTCATCAAGCACATAATGCTTATCAGCATTTAATTTTGCTGCAATTTGAGCAAAACGGGAATAAAGCTCATTGCTCTCCTCAGCTGGAGCGGAAATGATCAATGGTGTTCTGGCTTCATCTATCAGAATTGAATCAGCTTCATCCACAATACAGTAATAAAGCTCGCGCTGTACTCTGTCATCTGATCGATACACCATATTATCTCTCAGATAATCAAAGCCGAATTCATTATTAGTTCCATAAACAACATCCTGCTCATAGGCCTCTCTTTTAGGACATTCCACAAGATTGATTCCATGCATATCTGATAAACTAGCAACATTGATCTTTTTCCTCTCAGCCTCAGCTTCAGCTCCCTTTACTTTAAAAAGGTCCTCATCTTTCACAAACTTGTATGAAGCCTGTGGAGTTATGATACCTACACTGATACCCAGATCAGCCAGGGCATGACCTGCATACTCTCCATCTCTACGTGCTAGATAGTCATTTACCGTTACCACATGAGAACCTCTTCCGGTAAGACCATACAAGGCAGCAGGTAAATGGAAGACCTGAGTCTTTCCTTCTCCAGTTTTTAATTCTGTTAATTTGTTTCCCTGAGCTAGAATAACAGAAGCCATCAACTGCACTGGAAAGTGAGGTTTATTGAACTTTCTGCGATTGATTTCTCTTAAATAGGCAAAAACTGAAGGCAGGAATTCCTGCAGTTTATCAGTGATCTGTTTTTCTAAAGGATGTAATTGTTTTTGAGTCCTAATATTATCAAAAGCATCAGACGGCAATTTCTCAATAAGTTCTTTCAGTTCACTTCTATATTTATCTGCCTGATCTCGCATCTGCTCAAAACTTAACTCCTGAACATCTTTTTCAAGAGCTAATATCTTCTCAACTACTGGTTCTACTTGTTTAATTGCGCTTTTATTAGGATCGAATAGTTTTTTAATGAATCCGAGCATGGTCTTTAATAGTCAAAAAATTATTCTATCATATTAATACAAAGAGAAATTGTAGTTAATAACTTTATTACTTTCAATTCTTTCAAACTCAAATCGATACGAGGTAAATTCTCTTCTTTCCTTAACTAAGGCTACTGTATTGATCTTTTTTGTTTGCCTGAGACCTGAAATAGAAGTTAAAGTCCCTGCAAGTAATAGGACAACGATAATTGCTATGAACAAAAAGACAATAAGTCTGATCGGAAGTTGCATTTATCGATCTAATGAAAATCTATGCAAATAGGTATATTTGGGTTGACCATTTCTTTCAATCTTTGATTCCATCAGCCAGACATCCTTAACCTCAAATTCTA
Source organism: bacterium (assembly GCA_029567095.1). GTDB lineage: Bacteria > Patescibacteriota > Dojkabacteria > B142 > OLB20 > JAKQLP01. Next base: position 14,317 of record JAKQLP010000109.1, on the reverse strand, counting down.
TAGGATCGAACTTAAAATCTCTAATAAGAGAGCGGATCTTTCTACCAAAACCCCTATTAGGTTGATGTTTCAATCTGGCTACAGTTAAATGATAAACATTCTTTTTAATAAAAGAAGTAGTTAATATTTCTGGGAGATCCAGCTTTTTTAACATATATCCCACACTTTTGTATAAATGATCTAATTCTTTAGTTGGAGAGATATTATAGAAAACAATTCGGGGTATGGTCTGATGGGGAAAGCCGAATTTTAAAGATTCTATTGTTAGCTTAATTGGCTTTACTCCTGATAAAACACCTTCCAGTGAACTAATGATCTTGTTTTTTGAACCAGTAGAAATATGAGGTCCCAGAAACTTGATTGTCATATGCAATTGCTCTACAGACACAAAAGAAAAATTGCGACCGTCCTTATTAAATATCCTATTATTAGCTATTAATTGTCTTTTAAGCTCGAAAGGAAGATCAAAAGCTATAAACAGCTTTGAAGGGGCTACTTTTTTTTGTGGTTTCTTTTCTAATCTCATGATTGCGGTTGTATAAGTCCATATCCACCATCGCTTCTGCGATAGATCATACCATATTTCATATTTTCGATATTTTTAAATAGAAAACTATCATGGCCTAATAATTCCATTCTCTCTATAGCCTCACTTGGATGCATGGGCCTATCATTTTCATAAAACTTCCGTTTGATCTCAGGTGTATATTCCTGTTCGGTAGTAGTATGTTTGATCTTACTCGCTGAAGCGATAATATCCTGTTCAATTAGTTGCTCCTGTTTCCATTCTTTATGTGCGCTCCATCTTTCCTTCTGGCTATTATATCTTTTAATCTTTTTAGTTAAAGGCTCAATAAGAGAATCAATGATTTGATTTAAATTCTCACCCTTAGATGCCACTTTAATAAAAACATTAGGCATAACTAGATTGATCTCAATTTTATAGATCGTTATTGAATTTTTAATATTGCTTTCCTGGTCGATCTTAACAGATAAAGACTGATAATCTTTAATTAATTTATTAAGTTTACTCAATTTTTCATCAATATACTCTTTGGTCGAATCTTGAAAATTATTGATCCGAACCTGGTAGTTCACATTCAGCATTGTGTATATTTAAAAAATTAATACAAGAGAATGAGTATTATACCTGTAAGTATAGCATATTCTAGTACCAGCCCCCATTTGAAGTCTTTGTTCAAATAATGGTGCAAAGCACTTAAAGAAATGTAATAGGAAAATGTAATAGCTGCTACGAATTTTAAGCTGCTTCCCCAAATATAGGCGGAGATGAAAAAGAAGGCTAGATTAGAGATCACAAATAGTAATCCCGCCCTAGAGAAATGATTCATATGATAGCGCAATAGTGTTAATAATAATGCGGCCAAATAAAGGACAAATAAAACAACGGCTGTTAAAAGGGGATTTGAATAACTAGTTAAAAAGATTGTTCCTCCCCAGAAAGAATTGAATAGAATGAATGTGGAATTGATATCATAGATATAATGGGTTTGCGCTTCAATTATGAATTTATTCTCAAGCCAGGCTAGAGTATTTTTTAGAACAATAGAAAGCAATAATATATTCAATGCAATTTGAATGAGATAAAGCTGATAGGTTTCGTAGGTAAAGAAAAATAGATTAACAGCTATGATCTGAGTAAGGGGCAATATATAGTGATTAAAACCATGTACCAGTATCTCTTTTGATTTCAAGGCTGGTAATTGTAATTGGGATGTCTGTGTAAAATGGACCTCATCGCTTCTTACTTTCACAAAATATATTAATAATTGTGCAAGTAGTAATATGAAAATAAGATCGTTATTGCCCCTGAAAGTCAAAGCTAGTAGTTCCAGTGCAAAAATGGCTATCAATAGATTGTTGGCTGAGAAAATTCCCTTGTTCATGTACTTAATCCAGTTAAAATACTGCCATCTAAATTCGTTAATAGGCTTAGTAATAGTACTATAATGAACAGCACAAAGTTCATATGGGATTTACTTCTAACCTTTCCAGTATTTCCTGATTTATCCAGCATATAATAATCAAGACCAAAAAGAATACTTAAAAAAATCGAAAAAGTCACATTGATCTGTAATCTGGGATTTGAAGTTATATGAGTCAGGTTATTGATATCAATTCCTTGAAGGGCACTAGCCTTTTGGATAAGTTCCTCATAACTTAGTTCTAATTGGGACGTATTGCCAGCCTTATCACTAGCTTGGATTAATATCCCCCCTTGATCATATAGATCCTCATCGGAAATACTTAGTTGCCAAGTATTCTTCCCTAAATATTCAAAATCTCTGGTACTCATTTCATCCCGGCATTCATCAGCAGTCATCTCATTTATTACAATTAGATATTTTTCAGCTTCTTCATTACTTGTTTTAGTTATATATAGCTGATCCTCTTCTAATTCTGGTGCGGTGTAATCCATTTGGAAATTAACAATATTCGATAGAACACTATTACCGTTCTTATCTATTGATTTAGCTTGGAGTAAATATTCTTTTTCCTGTTCAAAATCAGCAGGAGACCTATATGTATAGTTACCCTGATCGGTAGGGACTTCCCCTATGGAATCGCCATTACTGAACAATTCAACATTTTCTACATCATTGGCTTTACCGCTTATTTCAAAATTAGGATCATTTAAGAAATCGCCATTTTTAGGATTATCTATTGTAATATCTGGATTGATTTCTTCCTGTTCAGGGATATATGCAGTAGAATCATTTTGGAATCTGGAGCCAAAGTGTACAACAATGATCGTATTATTACTTATACCTTGATAATTACCATAGGCAAAAGCAATCCCGATCTCATTGAACTGAGCATTTAGTATATTATCCCTATGAGTAGGACTATTCATCCAGGCATCAACAACGGCTTCATTATTATCAAAGCCTTCAGCCAGATTTTCTCCAGCATAGGAATAAATATATCCGGCAGAATCAAAGAATTCCCAGGGGGACTTTCCATCAGGACAATAGTGCGACCAGCAATCTGAAGCCATCATGGCATCCGCTTTGGCTTTAGCACTACTGATCAAGAGGCTATTAATAGCTAAAGGAGGCAAGCCTTGTTCTAATCTGATCTCATTATGACGATTATAGATAGTTGTGAAATCAACAGCTGCAGAAGCACCAACCAGATTAAAATTAATGAAAATAATATTAAAAAGGAGGATGAAAATTAGATAAAGAGATAATAGGGGAGTTCTGATCAAAAAGGGATGATAGTTATTTTCTTTACAAGGTATAAAAAGTCTTTTCATATACTTTAGTTAAATAATGGTGGTAGTCCCAGATCTCTTGCGATCTTATCTATGGCTTTTTGTTCCCTCTCTACAGAACTTGCCCAATAAGGATTACAATTTGGTCCACAATAAGTACCTACTAATCTATACGGGTTGTTAAGATTTGCTATACCATAGCCGCTGGCCATACCTCTTGTGATCCTATCGATCGCTTCAGGAAAATTTTTAAAAATTATTCTATTACTACCAGAGCCTCCCCAACCCCAGCAATTGTATTGCACAGCAGAGAGGGCCTTGGTACATAGCTTTGTTTCCACATAGGCAATAGCACTTAGAAAAGTACAATCATAGGGTGTGCCATATTTATCACAGGCTGCTACGAAATACTTTCCATATCCAAATAAAGGCGAATTATATTTCTCAAAGTATTTATCAAGTACTAACGCTCTATAATCGGTATAGCCAGCCTCTAGTGAAGCATTTTGTTTAAGAAATAGTATCTCTTCGTCCGACTGTACAAATGAGCTTTTCACTTGGGCCTTACTTACTGTTTGATTCCCGTTGCTAATAAAAAAGAGATTATACGCGTTATAAGCTAAGATAAAGGGTAATAAGATATTTACGAAAGCAATTTTTAAGATACTTTTTACTTTCACTATTCGATTACATCAATAAAAAATGAATCCGGTATTTCCTTATAAAAATCAAGTTCTAAAGCTCTAAGCTTAATACTTTCCATCATCTGCGCATCTCCCTCTTTCTGGTAATAACTATAAAGGAATAGCTGTGGATATATGCTTAAACTATCAACATTTTGAATAAGTTCCAATTGCTCGCTACTTAAAACATCTGCTTGATTTTGTAACAACAAATATTTAGACGCTAAAAACAAGGAACGCTCGGATGCTGTTAAAACTAATTCAAATTGAGCTACTCCTTTATTATATTTTTCAACATTAACCATATCTTTAGTTAAAAGAGCGGCTTTTAGAGCTAAGAAATCTATCTCCCTATAATAATTTGGAGCCTTCTTTAAAATATCATCTGCATATTTAATAACAGATGCATAATCTTTATTGTTATCAAAAATTGCCAATAAAGCAAACACTTGATCTTGAGAATTAGTAGATAGAAGATCCATCAGCATAGTTATTTCAGAGCTCAAATTCTCCTGATCAGCTTTATCATAATAGTATTCCACCATTAGAATATGACAGGGTATACTTTCAGGATTGTACTTTAAGCATCTTAAAATGTGAGGCTCAGCATGCTCAGGTGAATTAAGCTGCATAAAAATACTTCCAGCATATAAATTTGGTTTTTCAAAAAAGCTATTTTCATCAATTAATTTCCTATCAAAATGCAGGGCTAATTCTAAGTATGAGTTTTTCATCAGTTCATAAACGATCTGACTAAGCCCTAAGATATATGAATCATTTTGGGAAGGATCTATTCTCAAATTACTGATGCCTTCCAGCATCATAGCCTCCTCAGCTTCAAGATCCTCTAGACCTATTGTTAATAGCTCAACTTCAGATGTATTGAAAGAATAACTTAACACATTTTTATACAATCTCATCTCACTTGAGATATATGGATCTATTTTAGCTAATAGTTCTTTTAATTTATCATCCTCTTTTAAAACTATTAAAGAATTTGCATATTTACGCACTAAAGAGGAATTTGCTGGATCTTTTTCATATAGAAGGAAATACAGATCGCGAGCCGAAGCCCAATCACTTTTTTGGTATTTAATATCAGCTAGGGCTAAAAGTATCCTATCATCGCTAACATTATTACCTATCGCTTTATTGAGTAATGCCTCAGCTTCTGTGGTTTTATTGTATTTTAATAGCACATCTTTTAATAATAAATACGGCTCACTTAATTGGGGATTGGCATCTATTAATTCATTCAATTTAGCTATGGCCTCGTTGTATTTGGATTCATCCAACAATTGATTTACTGGCTCTAGAAGCTCTGTGTGAACAATTTCTTCTTCAACTGGCTTTTGGGTATCTAGTTCAAATGTTTGAAAGAGAGTGATGAAAATTACTAGATTTAATGATATAAATGCAGTTACTAATATTGTCTGAGTTTTTGATAACTTAGTCATATCAATAGTATAATTAAAATCCTGGATTTTTCAAAAGTAAATGAGTAATTACGAACTTAAAAGAATAAGGAATTTTGCCATAATAGCCCATATCGACCATGGGAAGTCCACTTTGGCTGATAGGCTATTAGAGATCACCAAGACTGTTTCTAATAGAAATAAAAAAGAAAGAATAATGGACACTTTGGAATTAGAGCAGGAAAGAGGTATAACCATAAAACTACAAACAGCTAGGATGGAATATACCTATAATGGGGAGAACAGTTCATTTAATAATAATGAGCCATATATTCTTAATCTGGTAGATACTCCAGGCCATGTAGATTTTAATTATGAAGTAAGCCGTAGTTTAGCTGCCTCTGAAGGCGCCATATTATTAATCGATGCCGGTCAGGGAATTCAGGCCCAAACCCTTACCAACTATTTTAAAGCTCTGGAAGAGGATCTAGTAATTATCCCAGTTATAAATAAGATTGATCTTCCCAACATCGACCTTAACGAGATCAAATCCAGTATGATCAATACATTCGGCTTTAAAGAGGAAGAGATAATTTTAACATCAGGTAAAAGTGGAGCTGGAGTTGAAGAACTATTAAATAGTATCATTGAAAGAGTACCACCACCCAGTATTAATCCAAATCAGCCCACAAAATGTTTGATCTATGATTCTTTCTTTCATGAATACAAAGGTGTGATCGCCCTAGTAAAGGTAGTTAGTGGTGAGCTTAATATGAATAATAGGCTTTATGCTATTGGTACAAAAAAGGTAATAGATCCCATTGAGATTGGTTTTACCAGGCCAGAACTGATCGAATACAATTCTCTTAAAACAGGTGAGATAGGATATATTGCAACTGGTCTAAAAGACATCAAAGATATTCACGTAGGAGACACACTTACTTTGTACGCAGAAAACTGTAGAGAGATCACTCCACTTCCTGGATATACTCCCCCCAAGCCCATGGTCTATGCCAGTCTTTATCCAATTGAAGCAGATGATTTTGATATATTTTCCGAAGCCCTATCCAAGCTTTCTTTGAATGATTCTGCTCTTACATTCCAAAAAGAAAGCTCAAAAGCTTTGGGCTCAGGTTATCTATGTGGCTTCCTGGGGTTACTGCATATGGAAATAACTCAGGAGAGATTGAGTAGAGAATTTGATATCGAGATCATAACTACCTCACCCAGTGTTGAATATTATGTAGAACTAACCACCACCGATTATTCTAAGCTCTCAAATATTAATACCGGAAATATTGATTCAGATCGAATACTTCATGTTCATACTGCTTCTGAATTTCCTGATCCTAGCCTGATCAAATCCATTAAAGAGCCTTGGGTAGATCTGGAGATAATTACACCAGAGGAATATCTGGGAAATATCATGGATCTTTGCCAAAAGAATAGGGGAGTATACAAATCAATGGAATATATAAGTTCAGCTTTGATCAACGGATCCAAGCAAGTCATGCTCCATTATGAAATACCGATCAGTGAAATCATTACTAATTTTTTTGATAAACTAAAATCTGTTTCCCAAGGCTATGCCTCTATGGATTATTCTAACACCCACTATATCGAAAGTGACATTGTTAAGGTAGCAGTATTAATTAATCATGAAAAGGTGGAGGCTTTATCATTTTTAAGCCACATCACTAATGCTGAATACAAGGGTAGAAGTCTAGTTGAAAAATTATCCGAACTTATTCCCAGACAACAAATTCCTATACCGATCCAGGCTGGCATAGGTATGAAAATATTTGCCAGGTCAACGATCAAGGCCTATAGAAAAGATGTATTAGCTAAAATGTCAGGAGGAGATGTATCTAGAAAGATCAAGTTACTGGAGAAGCAGAAAAAGGGAAAGAAAAAAGCTAAAGAAAAGCTTATTGGTAAGATCTCAATACCTCAAGACGTATTCCTGAAGGCTCTTAGACTGGATTAATTAATACTTTTGATCATAATATCAAGATCCATTGCCCTCGGCACTTGTTCATCCAAATAGACCGTTCTTAAAGCATATCTGCTTAAACTTTGAGGAGATATCTCAATTACCACATCTTTAACTAAAAGGTCATCTGTTCTAGCTTGAAAAATCGGAAAAGAATCCTGCTCATTTACAAGAAATAGCTGAACATCCTTAAATTCATCTTTATCAATATCAAAATATACAGCGTATTTTTCTAACACATTGGAAGTGTTTCGTAGTTCAAATAATCTGTAATCATTAATCATCTTTTCAGTATTAGTAGTTAGGACTGTTCTAATATGCAAATCATTATCATCAGATTGAAGAATAGTATTTGTAATATTCGGAGAATTTAAAAGCATTAAATCATTAGTTGCTGCTCCTAGAACATTATCTTCAGGACTTTTTGTTCTTGGAGAAAGATTATTGGTAAAGAAAAATGAAAGCGCAAAGACAGCGATAAGAGCAGTACCAAGTAAAATATCAGTAAGTAGATCTAAAGCTTTAACTTTATTCATAATTTCACTTCTTCTGCTATTAATTTAAGTTGTTCTGGGCTGAATCTTTTATTGTTATGAAAATATTCCAGACCAGACAAGCCTTTTTCCCATTCCGAATCATCACCGTTATGGGGAACTAAATGGAAATGCAAATGTGCTACCAACCTTCCAAAGGTTAATGTATCAACATACTTATACCCCAAATCTTTGAAATGTTTCCCAATTTTTTGGAGCACAATTGCTATACCTTTCGGATCATTTAATTCCCAATAATTATTAACATGGACTTTAGGAATTAATAGAGTATGACCTTTAGTGAATTGAGATATATCTAAAAAAGCTAAGTGATCATCATCCTCATATACTTTGTAGCAGGGAATCTCACCTTTAACAATTTTGCAGAATATACAATCATCCATAATATTATCTTACACTAAAAGATCCCTACCCGTCATTTCAATGGGCTTGGGGATACCTAATAGAGCTAAAATTGTGGGTGTAACATCAGCTAGTATCCCAAATGGGAACTCTCTTCCGTCAAGCCCATCCTTTATTATCATGACAGGCACAGGATTAGTGGAATGCTTTGTATCAATATTTCCAGTTTGAGGATCTATCAATTCCTCACAATTACCATGATCGGCAGTAATTACTACAGCACCATTTTTTGACAAGGTCTTTTCAATGATCCTGCCCATGCACTCATCCGTGATCTCAACAGCTTTAACAGAAGCATCAAGAACACCTGTATGGGCTACCATATCTGGATTAGCAAAATTAGTAATGATTACATCATAATAATCTTCGTCGATTTTTTGGATCAATAGATCAGTAACAGGATAAGCACTCATCTCTGGCTTTTGATCATAAGTCGCAACATCTTTAGGGGAAGGGACTTCAATATGATCTTCTCCAGGATATTGGATTTGATTTCCTCCATTAATAAAGTAGGTAACATGAGGGTATTTCTCTGATTCAGCTATTCTTAATTGCCTAAGACCATTATCAGCTAATACTTTACCAAGAGGAGCAATGATCTTATCAGGAGGAAAAGCTACATTCTTAGGGAATCCTTTTTCATAATTAGTTAATCCCACAAAATATAGATCCTTGATCATATCTCTTTGCCAACCGGGGAATTTCTCATCTTCAAAAGCTCTAGTGATCTGAACAGCTCTATCTGCACGGAAATTGAAAAAGATTATCGCATCCCCAGCTTCGATTTTAGTTAGAGGTGCATTCCCGGTTGTAACTACATAGGGTTCCAGATATTCATCATAGACACTCCTACCATAACTATCAGATAATGCATCTTTCCAATGCTTAACTGGCTTTCCCACTCCTGAAACTAAAAGGTCATATGCTTTTTTAGTCCTTTCCCAACGCTCATCTCTATCCATTGCAAAATATCTACCGACAACACTGGCAATTCTAGCTCCACCAATTCTTTTCAAATCAATTTCTAGCCTTTCTAAATGTTTCTCAGCACTTTGAGGTGGCGAGTCTCTTCCATCAGTAAAAACATGCATGAACAATCTAGAGCCATCAACCTTTTCCTGTTTTGCCATTTCCAGGATCGCACTTAAATGACCATAAGAAGAATGGACCTGTCCACTTCCAACTAAACCTATAATATGCACCTTTTTACCTTCTTTACTCCTTTTGAATGCCTCTTTTAAGGCCTGATTATCATAGAATGTTTCATTATCGATTGAACTATCAATCCTGGGTAATTCCTGGAACACCACCTTACCAGCTCCAATATTCATATGACCGACTTCACTATTCCCATCCACACCATTAGGTAGCCCTACATGTAATCCCGAAGCATGCAAATGGCCATGAGGATATTTGGGCCAGTATTTATCAAGGGTAGGTGTTTTAGCTAAACTGACTGCATTACCAGGTCCAGGTGGAGCTACTCCCAGTCCATCCAGAATAATTAATACTAATGGTTTAGGTCTTTTGAACACGTTAGCCAATTAAGTTGCTAGAAATAAGATATAATATAACTATATTAAATAGTTTAGATAATTTTTCAAGTAATAATATACATTAATGAGACAATTAAGACCAAAAGAAGCCAAAAAATTCTTAAAAAAACGATTCTCGCATAAACTGGAGATTGAAATCTTTTTAGATAATGTCCAGTATGCTCGTAATGTTGCTGAATTTTTCAGAATAGCAGATGCTACTACAGTGAAATCATTAGTAATGTTTGGCATAACCCCTACGCCACCATTTGGGAACGATTTACAGAAAGTATCACGTAAAAAGGAATTTAGAGTTAAATGGGAAAAATGTGACAACTTAGATAAATATTTTTCTAAGAAAAAGAAAGATGGTTTTATAATCCTGGCATTAGAACTTACAGATGAAAGTATTAATATTCAGGATATTGAGAAAATTGGGAACAAAATTGTATTGATATGTGGAAATGAGGTTAATGGAATAAGTAAAGAAGTTTTGAAATATGCCTCTAAAAGTATTATGATACCTATGTACGGTAAGGGTGCATCCCTTAATGTCAGTGTCTCTGCAGCCGTCTCCATTTATTATTTATTGCTCAAAAACAATGTCACGACCCAAAAAAACGAAGATAGTATGCACGATTGGTCCCAGTAGCTGGGATGAGAACGTATTAGCAGGCTTAGTCAAGAACGGAATGAATGTAGCCAGGATCAATGGTGCATTTGCTGATATCGATGAATTAAAAAGAGTAGCAACATCAATTAGAAATATTAGTGAAGATGTAGCTTTAATGCTTGATATAAAAGGGCATGAAGTGAGATTGAATAAATTTGATGAGCCCTTGATAATCAATAAAGGTGATGAAGTGGTATTAGGAATAAAAGGAGATAGACTATACCCAGCTACTTATCCTGAGCTTCATAAGGATATTAAAGAGGGACAGATCATGATCGTAGATAAAGGTGCTGCCAAAATGGAAGTAGTTAAGATAGCTGATGGCAGGATCTATGCAAAAGTAATTAATGGCAAGGAAATCAAATCAGGCAAAGGTATGAATTTCCCAGGTGCCCATTTAAAAAATCCCACCTTAACAGCAAAAGATGTTGATCAGATCAATTTCATAATTCAGGACAAATGGGATTTTGTAGCAGCCTCATTTATCAGAGATCAAAATGATGCTTTGTATGTCAAAAAATATATAGCTAATACCCAACTCCAGCTTATTGCCAAAATCGAAGATCAGCAGGGTGTTGATAACTTTGATGATATTCTTAGAGTAGTTGACGGCATCATGATAGCTAGAGGTGATATGGGTACTGAGCTCCCTTTTGAGAAATTACCAATTATTCAAAAGGAATTGATCTTTAAATGCAATCAAGCTGCCAAACCTGTGATCACAGCAACTAATATGCTGGAATCCATGATAGATAATCCTTTCCCAACAAGAGCTGAAATAACAGATGTTGCCAATGCTGTTTTGGATGGAAGCGATGCTATTATGACATCGGGAGAAACAAGCAGTGGCAAATATCCAGTGGAATGTGTGGAAACCATGACTAAAATTGCTAAAGAAAGTGAACAATATTTGGTCCCAGAGATCCTGCCAGCTTTACAATTAGAGGATATGAAAATCAATCTAGCTATGGCTAATGCTGCTTATGAAGTCTATTCTCAACTAGAAGAGATCAATAAAATTGTAGTATATACCCGTTCCGGTGTTACTGCCAGAATATTAGCCAGACTTAATTTGCCTTTAAGGATAATTGCCTTTGTTGCTAATGATCATACTAAAAGACAATTAGGTCTTTCAAAAGGTGTTGAAGCTCATATCCTTAACAAATACTGGGTAGACAGAGATCAAGCCATTAAAGATATGATAACTAATGGTTATGAGATGGGTGCCCTGAAAAAAGATGATAAGGTTTTACTTATCGGTAATTCTACCCGCACTGGCAAAGGAGTTGTCAATTACCCCAATATATTCGAATATATTGAGGTTAAAAATTATCTTGACAACGATTAATCTCCAATGCTTTAATAAGAAAATCCAATATAAAGGGGAAGCAGGGTGAAATTCCCTCACTGTGCCGCAACGGTAAAGTCCGACTACCTATTTTTATTTTAGTTCCGAGCAGAACAGTTCCTTTATCTCTCTCTGCTAGGAGAGTTTTTATTATGAAAAATCTTGTCAAGTTAGCTTTATTGATTGTCCTAGTAATTGCCTCGCTTTATGTAATTACAGTCAATCCAAATTCCAACCCAGCCTCAGACAACACAACTTCAACAGATTCTACTTATGAGAATATTGTGGTCAAGGTTTCAGTCCCAGACCAAGAGGATAAAAGTTATCCAGCTACTAGCGTTGAAGATCTAACTTTAGAACAGATCTTAGAGAGAATAATGGTGTCAGGTGAATTCAGTTTTAAAACCCAGCAAAGCTCATTCGGTTCATATATCACAGCTATTAATGGAATCGAAGCAGATAGTACTAAACAATACTGGTCAATTGCTATAAATGGCGAAGATGCAATGCAAGGAATTAGTGAGATTAATCCCGTCAACGGAGATATTATTACTTTAACTTTAAAGGATCTATAAATGAAGAATAAATTAATTTTACTGACAATTATTAGTATTTTGGCACTTCTATTAAGGACCTTCTTTAAAATAGCACCAAATGTCGAGCTTGTGACATCCTTAGCGCTTCTAGCTGGTTATCTTTTACCTTCATCCAAGTTAGCCTTTATTTTCCCAATGGGCGTGATGCTCATATCTGATCTACTCATTGGCAATAATCAAATATTCTTATTCACCTGGACAGGATTTTTATTGCCTGTGCTTTTAGGTCAAAAAGTATTACTTAAAATCAATCTATCTAAAGTAAGATTATTAAATCAGGTTTTAATTGGAGCATCAGGATCAGTTCTAAGCGTTATATTCTTTTACCTATGGACAAATCTAGGTGTGGTTCTCACAAGTGGTATGTATGAGATTAGCTTAAATGGCTTAATTTTAAGCTATATAAATGCCTTACCTTTCTTGAAATTACAATTAGCCGGCAATTTAATAATTGCTCCACTAGTATTCTTAAGCAAAGAATTGATCCTAAGCAGATTACATAAAGCACATACCAATCAATATTCAAGATAATCCCAGAATTCCTGGGAATCTTGAGGAAGCATAGGATGAAAATAGCCTCCATACGCTGGGAGATTATCAAGCCTTCTTGTTAATTTTAAGAGCATTATTATTTCCTCAGTACCAGGAGCATAGTATTGCTCAAGAGAATCGAATATGGTACTTGAGACATTATCGATATCCATATTAGGTTGCTTGTTTTGGAAATACTGCATGGCTATATCCCATTGGTCTCTAGCCGTTTCCAATCTGCCATATAGGTGTTCCCAAGCTAGTCTGCTTTGAATTTCGCTCATATTATAGTTATTGACCATTGCTTGGAAAGCAACGCCATCAGCCTGACTCTCATTGTTTATCACCCGATTGTTAATATCATTAGTACTAGTTAGATCGCTCCAATTTACAGCATATTTATCTGTAATAGTATGCAAAGATCTTTCGGCATAGATCCAGGAGCTTTTTGTGGTTTTGTTTTCGTCCTCTGTATTTACAGTATCAAAGGCCTTTTGTAAGACATGTCCCATTTCATGATAGATCAAATACCTTAATCCCATATCTCTTAATTGTAATTGCCTTGATTCAGACTGAGATTCAGATCCTAATATTCCTGACTCCTCAAAAATACCGGAATTATTGTAAATATCAACTGGGTATATATCCATTTGTAATTTGGAATAATCATCTTTCCGGCCATCAGCTCCAATTAAGGCTTCAGTAGCGGAAGGGGGAGCGTCAGGATCATTAACCGGATGATAGGTGAACCTACTTTTAGAAGCTGGAAAGGCATTATTATTTATTTCATCAATATACTTCTGGGCAACACCTTTGCTTTTTAAAAACTCAATGTATTCTGCTCTTGCTGTTAAAATCAGTCCTTCAATCTCATTAACTGCTTGATCTGACAAGTACATATCCTCTTTATCATTGGGTATGGTTAGATTATTAGTCCTATCTTGTTCATCAGCTTCAAAATCATTAAAAGTGATCTTCGACAGATCACTACTACTGATTGGGAATTTACCATCTTCCTGATAAGTCCAATTCTTAGCACTAATGATGTCAACAATCTCTTCAAGTAAATACATTTCAGATACATATACTTGTTCTCCTTTTTTAAATGTCAGATTCTCATTATATATCGATAACTCCCCACTGTTTTGCGGATAGGAAGTAATAACAGGGTCTTCAATAATTTCTGTAGGACTAACATCATTATCATCTTTATCAACAGTTACAGGTGTTACACTCATTCCCCAGTAAAATCCAGCAATACAAAGGGTCACAAGACAGCAGAACAATAAAAAAAGAACTGAAATTATGAGAAGAGCTTTTTTCATAAAAATTAATATTAATTAATATCA
>JAKQLP010000079.1 GCA_029567095.1 bacterium | reverse complement strand
ATATTCTAATATATATTGTTATTTTCTCTATCCTAATTTTAGCTAAATCAAGATTTTTCTTTCTATCTACAAAATTGCTATTAGCTTGAAAAATATTAATTAATAATTCCAATGTCTCATCCTTGATCTTTTCTCCTAAATTATATTTATATTCTTTGGAAAAATTAGAACATAAATTATATAATATTAACAATAAATCATAGGAATTTTTATATACCATTAAATCATAATGCATAAAAAATTGACTTCCTGCTTTTTAAAAAAGCAGGAAGTAAATAAAGAAGAGAAAAGGAGAAAAAGAGAACTCTCAGCTAGGGCTAAGCCCTAGCTGAGCAAGGATTACTTATTTATTCAGTTCTCAAACAACGAACAGAAAAACCGTTAGCCTGACTGCCACCATTGCGATCGACTTCGGTACCACCTGATCCCAAGTAACGGCCCCAAGAATGACCAGGATCACTCTCGGACGATGACCAAAAGCCAGCGCCATCACCAAGACGATCGAAACCACCATCGTCAGAGCGGTAGCCGGCTGGTAAAGCCGTAAAGCCCGAACTATTATCTCCATCCAAAGTAACTGATTTTAAAGCAGTTCCTTCTTGTCCGGCTGTAACTCCTCCATCACTTACTAACCAATTGGTTAAAGTTGTAAATTCAGCATCAGTTGGTACATGCCAGCCTGTTGGACAAATACTTACTTGATCGACTGCATACCAATTATATAACACTCCATAATCAGTATAATTAGCTTGAGATTTAGCTGTAGCTACGTCACTTCCGTCATAGTTATAAACACCGTAACCGGGCAGCCCACTAGATCCTTGGGTGCTAAATTCAGCATTACTATGAACTTCTGGTAAATAGGCAAGATTTTCTTGAAACCAACATTGGTCTCCAATAGCTACAGTATTGTAGACATTGCCATCTCTTGCATCGGCAACAGTATCACCACAGGCCCACACTGGAGCGGAAGGTGTGCTAGGAGTGAGAGAAATACTTGATGACGGAGCTGGTAAATTTGGCAAACTACCAACACTTGTTCCTGTAATTATTATAGTATTGCCATAAATAATCTGATTATCCGAAGTTATAGCATATGATCTAATAAATGGATATGATCCTGGGATTAGATTAGATAGGTTAATGGTATAGGTATTATTTGGAGAGCTAATATTGGAGATTAATTTTTGATTATATTTATCTAAAGTTGGAGTTAGATTAGTATTAGGGGAAATAGTGAAGTCATAGAGTAATCCTCTTTCTTTGATAGAGATATTATTAGGATTAGTTATGGTAGCTGAGACAGAAACAATATGAGAGAAATTATTCATAGGAGCTACGGGATTAGTTACTAGGGAGATATTGGTTTCTGTTTTTTCTTGTTCTTCTGTGATGGTGATATTACATTTAGATAATATTTCGGTGTTATCTAATACTGGGATAGTATTTAGATTAGTATTAGTAATACCTAGGGCTAATTCTCTCATTAGCTTTAGAGCGTCACTAGGTCTTCCTAGATAATATCCTCTTAGATTATCAGGATTAATATAATAGGCTTCTCCATTTTTTTCTACTGCTAGAAGTATTTTACCAGATAATCTGGTTGGGAATTTATTAATATTATTATTTAGATATTTGTTTAAATCATTATTAGATATACCTAGTCCTAATGTCTTCATTAGACAATGAGCTTCTTGAGGTGATCCTAGATAGATTCTTTGATTATCATTGTCAGGTGAGACA
>JAKQLP010000059.1 GCA_029567095.1 bacterium | reverse complement strand
TCTCTTAGTATCTTTAGGAGGTAATATACCGCTTTTAATTAATCCTAGATTTGCTAATACCGTTGTTGGCTTCAATTTACCCATCGTTTCCTCCTTTATTATTCAAATTACTCTTCTATTCTTTGTGTTGATGATAATAGTTGATTCTTTAATGAAACCTACCATTCCAGGGAAAATGACATTTAAAAGAAGAATCCTATTATTACTCGAATGGATTGTGCAGCCAATTACAAGTATCTTTATGGTTACGATACCTGGATTTGAAGCTCATACCCGGCTTTTATTCGGGAAATACCTCGAGTATTATCTTACCAAGAAAAAAGACTGATCCTAACATATCCATAGGGATATTTACCACTTCATTATATATCTGATATAATCCAATTGTTTCCTTTTTAAACTGATATTGATGATTAATAGTAATGTTGATACTGCTCCCCAAACCATAAACAGCCTGGCTAAAGAAACGATGTTTCCCCAGTCACCTTTTACGCTTAGACAAGTCATTGCTGACCCAATAATAGATATACGAAGAGGCTTAATGACTCCAGATTCAAAAGGGAATCCTTTGTTAACAAAACAAGAGCAAGGCAGATTTGATAGGGATATGCCTCAGATTTTTAGAGCTGCAGAAGATTTCCTTATGTCTGGGTTCCAAGATATTAGGAGAATGCAAGCAGAAGAAGGATTTGATCCTGTTGCTTATACTGATTCAATAATTACTGAAATTACTCCTTTATTATCAACAGAGCCAGATAAAAGACAAGTTCAAATAGAACTTGCAACAAGATCAGTAAATGATCTACTGCATCAGGTTCAACTATTGCCAGAACAAGCTTTTGAGAAAAAAGAAATTAGCGATATTCAACAAGAATCTCCATCACCTGTCTCAATTTTGCGACCTGCAAATGCTTTGGTTACCGGTGGTCAGGCTGAAGGCACAAATTTATCCATGTTCTCACTAGGAAGTGGGCCTACTAGACAGGGGGGCGATTCATCAGGAGGTGTTTTTGATAAATTCATCGAATTCTCCAGTTCCAAATTAGGGGGTAAGAGTCTAGGAATATTAACTGCAGTTGTATCGGCTATTAATGTAGGAACAACCGCTGCAGGACTTGGGAACTGGGATTTTACTACACCTGAAGGGAAATTAAGATTAGGTAAATTAGCTCTTGATACTTCTTTGGCAGTAATTTGGAACCTGTCTCAAGCTACAGCTTTAGCATTTGCTGTTGAATATCTCAGGAAAGGAAATTTAGGAAAAATTGCAGGGACATTAAGAAATATAAAAAATGAAAATTTTGGGACCTTCCTAAATTTTGGAGCTGCTGTAGGTTTAGGTATACTAGCCTCAACTTTATTAAAGGGTGATATTCAATTCACTGCTGATGCTTTACAAAGATTTGGAGATGTTAGCAAGGAATGGGGTATTCCTTTAGCAATAACAATTGAAATTGGATCTCAATTCTTTACAGCATATGGTACTCCAGCAAGTCATATTTTTAGAGGCTTCGTAAGAGGAGCTGGAGATACTTTAGGGAAAATTCATTTACCTAAAAAAAAAGTAGATAATCCAATAGAAGAACCTCTACAGCCTGTAGATTTATCAGGATTGAGAACTGAATTACGTTCCCTTGTAGGTCAGATGAATAATCCAACTCTTTCTAATAGATTGTTAGCTGGTATTGAAGATCCTTCAATGACAGAGGAAAAACTAAGAGCTAGAATTGCTCAAGCTAAGCAACTTGGGACATTACCATCAAGACCCGAAGCCAGACCGGTCCAAAGCAGCTCAAACTTATCGCAAATAATTGATATTTCTCAAATTACTAATCCTGATGAGGCTCGTGCTTTATTAGAACATCTATCAATGTTGGGATTAACTGCAGGAATTAGTGCAGATCTACCAGCATTTTTAAGAAATAAGCAAAGTGGAAATAGTCCTGATTTAAGATTAATCTTATCTCAAATTGATACGACCAGAATAAATAGAGCTTTAGAGAGACTGCGTTCCGAATTAGATGGGACGCCATTGGAACAAGTATTACCGAAAGATTTAAATGCATTACCAATTCAGAAGGGGTTTGCTATGTTGGAAACTCTTAGTACAAGATTAGAGTTGAAAAGCTTAATTGAAGATGATGAGGAAGCTGCAAAGGCTCTTGGTATTGTTCCCTCAATATGGTCAGACTTGAATATAAGTGAGGATGAAATTCTAAGTGCGATAGAAAAGATTGCACAATCACAAGAAGAATAATAAGGTGTTGGCGGGATTCGAACCCGCGCATGAGAGTTTTGCAGACTCTTGCCTTAGCCAGCTTGGCCACAACACCTTTGCCTAGTTATTATACCAAAATCTTCTGTTATTGTAGGAATATTTCCATTTAATTATTCCATATATAGCATATTTATTGTAAAATCAATCATATTAATGCCGCGGTGGCGGAACTGGTAGACGCGCTGGACTTAAAATCCAGTATCCTTTACCGGATGTGAGGGTTCGACCCCCTCCCGCGGTATTAATGCTTCATCAAAACCATTTGCATCTAATTATGTCTGAAGAACTAACAGGGTTATCATCCAAGCAGGTAATAAGTAAAAAGGCTCTGGGGCTTCAAAACAGCGTTATAGACACTTACTCTCCTGGTTATTCTCAGATCTTCCTAAGGAATATATTTAGTGTTATTAATATTGTGGTTTTCCCCTTATTAATATTCCTTGCCTACTTCCAGTTATATATGGAAGTAATAGCCTTCGGTTTCTTTATATTGATCAATACCCTTACATCCCTTTTTGATGAGATACGCATTAAAAGAGAAATCGATAAATTAAAAAAGCAGTTCTTAATTAAAGCTACAGTAATTAGAGATGATAAAAAGATCGCAATACAACTTGATCAAATTGTTGAAGATGATCTATGTTACGCCAAAGAAGGCGATCAGATTGTAGCTGAAGGTGAAATACTAAGGTCCGCCTATCTGCAAATCGATGAATCAGTTATTACTGGCGAATCCGACTATATCCAAAAAGATAAAGGCGATAAAGTATACAGCTCCACTTTTGTTGTAACTGGAGAATGCTATTACAAGGTCACCTCTGTAGGTACTGAGAATTACACTAATAAATTAGCTCAGGCTACTACAAAATATCAAAAAGTTAAAAGCCCGTTACAACGCAATGCTGATAAACTGATATCTATTCTAATCTTTGTCTCAATAG
>JAKQLP010000048.1 GCA_029567095.1 bacterium | reverse complement strand
AATCTGGACTAATGCCCAACCAGATCTCATAGTTCACTCCTTGGCTATTATCATAATTTCCCTGCCAGGATAAAGGATAATTCACTAAAACATTGGTAGCATTTCTATTCGGAACAGGATAGCAAGGCGAAAGGGAATTATAAGCTGAACTATGCCAAGGTAAAGACCAACTTTGAGATAGCAGCATTGACTCGTAAGAAATAGGATTACCATTTAGATCAAGATACCTCAGATTATTAAGACCCGCTAAAGGACTGATGTCACTTATCTGATTATTATAAGCAGTTATAACTTGAAGTTTATTTAAATTTGTTAATGAAGTAAGGTCATTTATATTATTATTTTCAAGTTGTATATGTTCCAGATTAACCAAACCTGTCAAAGAATTAATGTTAATAATTCGGTTATAACTAATATCTAGTTCTATAAGATTATTTAGACCAGCTAAAGGGCTAATATCACATATCTGATTAGCCCAAAGACCCAATCTTTTAAGATTAGTAAGAACAGCTAAAGGACTGAGGTCATTTATACGGTAAGTAACCCCAATATATAATTCATTTAAATGAATCAATTGGGATAAAGGGAAAAGATTACTTATTAAGTTACCTGTTAAAGTTAAAGATTCAAGATTAATCAGTCCCGATAAAGGACTAATATCACTTATAGAGTTATATCCAAGATGCAAACATTTAAGATTATACAAACCCGCTAAAGGACTGATGTTATTTATATGATTACTATAAATATATATACCTTGTAAATTAGTCAATCCAGCTAATGGGCTTATATTATTTATTTGATTCCAACTAAGTTGTATATCTTGTATATTGGTTAAATATTGAGCACCTTCTATACTTGTTATATTCCTTTCATAAGCATATAAAGTTCCGTTTAATCCATTTAGATCAGCAATAGTAGGTTGATATTCAGAGGGCTGACCTAATGCCTCATTTATTGCCATTCTAAAATTGTTATCAGGAATATAGGCAATAGGACTGGTAACTATATATTCTAAAGGAACCGTGATCAGAGGTGAAACAGGATCATTGGATAAGAGCTGAAGTTCATAATTATAGGTGCCAAGGGAATCTCCAGGAATAAAATTCAGGATACAGATTACCGAAGAATTAGGTTTTATAGTTCCGGAGGAGGGAGAAAGGTTAATTTCCGGCATTGGGGATGTTCCCTCTCTATTCATATCTTTATCTCTTATGCTATTGGCATCTATATTTTCAATTTTAGCGTGTAATTCTCTTTCTGTGTTATTTTCCTTAGTAAGATAAGCCTTAGTTCCTGTTTTCTGTTCTGCCCGGGTTAAAACAATATTGCTATTCCAGATAAGGGTAGCAGTGCCCTGATTGGTAATAGTTATTTCTGTTTGACTCGTTTCTGCAGTTGTTAAATCAGCATAAATACTGGTAGGGGTAACAGAAATAATTGGCTGATAGAATTCCTCACCGGTAGTGAAACTCCACATTCCACTCCAGATTGTATCAGTTGGGGCAATAGCTCTTATTCTCCAATAG
>JAKQLP010000044.1 GCA_029567095.1 bacterium | reverse complement strand
CGTGATCAGAGGTGAAACAGGATCATTGGATGAGAGCTGAAGTTCATAATTATAGGTGCCAAGGGAATCTCCAGGAATAAAATTCAGGATACAGATTACAGAAGAATTAGGTTCTATAGTTCCTGAGGAGGGAGAAAGGTTGATTTCCGGCATTGGGGATGTTCCCTCTCTATTCATATCTTTATCTCTTATGCTATTGGTATCTATGTTATCAATTTTAGCGTTCAATTCTCTTTCTTTGTTATTTTCCTTAGTAAGATAAGCATTAGTTCCTGTTCTCTGTTCTGCCCGGGTTAAAACAATATTGCTATTCCAGATAAGGGTAGCAGTGCCCTGATTGGCAATAGTTATTTCTCTTTGACTTGTTTCTGCAGTTGTTAATACAGCATAAATAATGGTAGGAGTAACAGAAATAATTGGCTGATAGAATTCCTCACCGGTGGTGAAACTCCACATTCCACTCCAGATTGTATCAGATGGGGCAATAGCTTTTATTCGCCAATAGTATTTTGTTAAGGGTTCCAGCATTGGAGTGAAGGAATAAAGATGTTCTGTTATATTTACCATTTGAGTTGCAAAGCCCTGATAGACAAGTGAATCTGGACTAATGCCCAACCAGACCTCATAGCTTACATCCTGGCTATTATTATAATTTCCCTGCCAGGATAAAGGATAATTCACCAAAACATTGATCGCATTTCTATTCGGAACAGGATAGCAAGGCGAAAGGGGATTGTAAGTTGAAATATGCCAAGGTAAAGACCAACTTTGAGACAGCAGCATTGATTCATAAGAAATAGGATTACCATAAATACTAAGAGACCACAGATTATTTAACCCCGCTAAAGGACTGAGGTCACTTATCTGGTTTTCATCAAGCCAAAGTACTTGCAGATTAGTCAGCCCCGCTAAAGGACTGAGGTCACTTATTTGGTTATAATGAAGAATCAGCCATTGCATATTAGTCAACCCCTCTAAAGGACTGAGGTCAATTATCTGGTTATTATAAAGATCCAGCCATTGCAGAATAGTCAGATCAGCTAAAGGACTGAGGTCACTTATCTGGTTATTTTCAAGATAAAGCTTTTGCAAATTAGTTAACCTCACTAAAGGACTGAGGTCAATTATCTGGTTACCACCAAGAATCAAAACTTGCAGATTAGCCAGCTCCGCTAAAGGACTGAGGTCACTTATCTGGTTAACTTGAAGAAGTAGCTCTTGCAAATTAGTCAGGTATTGAGCACCTACTATGCTGCTTATGCTTCTATAAGCAGCATCCAAAGAACCCATTATTCCTTGGAGATCAGCTATGGTAGGTTGATAGTCAGAGGGCTGACCCAACTTTCCATTTATT
>JAKQLP010000011.1 GCA_029567095.1 bacterium | reverse complement strand
CCCTGGAAATGATATGCTCCGAAGGAGCATCCATCAGCCGGCAGCTTCTCTGAAAGAGAAGGATTTTAATAACCTCCGGTGAAACCGGAGGTACGGCACCCCCCCGGACGTTAAGCTCCGAAGGAGCGTGCCCCGTTTTAGCGGGGAGCGTGACCCGTTTTAACAGTTTGTCCCATTGCTCTATATCATTATATGATATTATTAATCATGCGAATTAAGAGTTAAAAAATTAAAAAAATAAAAGCAGCCGCGATTCTTCCAAAGACATGAACTAGCAATCCCCTGGTAGAACGCACCTTTGATGCTCTTTGAATATCTGTTTTTTCGATGATCCAGTTGAACAATGATTCGATGGACTGTCTTATAGCTGATACAGCCCTTGAATACAGATCGTTAGCCGCCTTATCACGTTGGATTAGTACCTGGGCCTGGTTTTTAACAGCTTTAACCGGTGTTAGTATTCTGGAATTACTGATTCTTGCCATATCCTTTGACAGCTCAGCATCACGATATATCTTGTCGCCGAAGAAACTACGATTAGGTATGTCACACCAGTTTTGCTTATGAACATTCAGGTCATTCTCAGAAGCCGGAGTAACCACTATACTTTCAGGGAAAGGCAGATGATCCGGCCGGTGAAAAGCCAACGCGTGTAGTTTTAAGCCATAATAGTACATGCTTTTAGATGAGCAATATCCTTTATCTGTTATCTCTTTGGCTACAGAAGGACTGCGTTTTCCCGAACAGGTAATTATAGGTAAGGAATCCATCACACTTGTATTCAGATCGCAATCAGGTGGGCAATTTTCTGAAAGCAATATTTCAGATAAAATCCTGAAAGCTTCACTAAGGCGGTTTATTCTCACATTGAAGGCTTCATAGGATGGTAATAGAGGAAACCAGGAACGAAGATAGTCGTTCGCGTATTGATGTATTTGTTTTATCTTTAACCGCTGTTCTACGTTCATTGCATAGAGATAAATTGTCATAACTTCCTGATCAGTAAAATCAGGATTGCTATTATTACTGAAACGCTGGCATGTGCCTTTTAATCTTGAATCAAATATATCACAGATATACAAATAGATAGAGATTAACTTGAGTTCTTTTGCCTTGGGGATCATGATTAATGATATAAAGTGAGATATATCCATTAATATACTGATTCCCAAGGTTTTAATCAAATAAAAATCACTTATTTTATTGACATTCAGGTATTTATATGTTAATAACTTATTTTATTTCAACTCTTAATTCGCATTAATTATCTTTTCTATTTGCGGTCTTTGTTGCTTTTCGCAAAAAAAAGAAACTGATACTATGAAGGTAGAAATAATTAATGCTCTTGAATTATGGCCTTCATATAAAGGTGGCGTTAAAGAGCTTTCTATATTTATTAATGAAAATATTAATTATCCTAAGA
Source organism: bacterium (assembly GCA_029567095.1). Classification (GTDB taxonomy): domain Bacteria; phylum Patescibacteriota; class Dojkabacteria; order B142; family OLB20; genus JAKQLP01. The sequence continues at coordinate 432 of JAKQLP010000011.1, read as the reverse complement.
AAGCTTTCAAAGACTCTATTGAAGGAATAGTATACATTTCAATGGATGTTGGTACGGATGGCAGTACGCATAATCATATTGTAATAAAAGGTATTAGGGAAGATTTGGATAATGAAGCAATACGAATAGCAAAACTAATAAAATTTGAGAAACCTGCAATACAAAATGGTAAGCCGGCTAAGGTGAAATATACCTTACCTGTAGAATTTAAATTATCTGATATAAAAGGGATAACAAATTGTAATAAGCGTTCTTTGAAAAAAAGCCCTACATCTGGTCATTGAAAAGTCGGGTCACTGGTGAGAAAAGTAGCTTTACAGGTATGCTTATTGCGTAAACAATCCACTCAAATACACGGACCCGAGTGGTGAAATCTTTTGGTTAATTCCTGTTGGAATTGGCGCACTAATTGGAGCATTTTCTGGTTATCAT
>JAKQLP010000089.1 GCA_029567095.1 bacterium | reverse complement strand
TAACATAGGAGGTGCCGACTCTAGTAACAACATAACCCGGATTGGGCTGACCATTGACAGTAAGATTAGCAGTACATCTTCTAGTGATATTAGAGCAGGTAGGATTGATAGTATCCCAAGTATGGGTCCAGGTAGCAGCTTGAGCAGTTTCGAGAGTAGGATCAGTAAAGGAACAGGTTCTGCTCATAGTAAGACCAGGAGCGGGAGCATTACAGGTAATATTAGTAGAATAGGAATCAGAGATGAATCTGTAAGAGCTGGCAGGGGAGATATTGTAAGTAGAGTTGAGATTAAAATTAAGATCAGTATAGATAGGATTAGGATTACTGCTAAGCACCATAGAGTAGCTTCCCGAATTACATTGGGGAGCTTCATAAGAGGTCACCGACCCGCTATATGTAGCGCTACAAGTATTAGAGCAATTAGAGCCCACACATTCTCTCCATTCGTGTCTCCAGGTGATACCGGTAGTACCGCCAGAAATAGTTCTAGTGACAGAAGTAACAGAAGGAGGTCTAACGGTAGGCCCAGGCAGATTAACAGAGTCACTGATAAAGTTGTAAGTGGAGGAATTGAAGCCTGAAATAGTTAAAGTGACCTGATTATTACAATTAATGGCAGAAACACTTAAAGATACATTCGAGCAGGACGGAGGAGTTGGAGTATTGGTAACGTTAGGCTTACTACAACTACAAGTGAACTCCTGTCTACACCTACTACAAAGCATTGTATATTCTCCTGATTCTCCATCATCAATATTTCTAAGGCAATTATTTACGCAAGCATTTCTATCACAGCCACAAGGAGACCAGCCAGTTTGACAGTCTAAATAGCAAGAGTTCCCGCCACTGTTGATTGGATCTTCTCTGCATCTGTAACCAACTCCATCTCTATAATAACACGACCACATGTTACCAGGAGAGGGTATGCCGGCTCCATTACATTCTGCTCCACTATCACAACGCCCCGAACAGGGATAGTTTGTCCAGGCAGATACACTGGTTAGGGATGCAAATCCTCCTAATAAGATTATTCCAATTATTAGTAGTAATTTATTCAACTTCAATCTTGCCTCTGAATAATTCATTGTAAAGATTATCAAAAATTACATATTCATAGATACCTTCCGTTTCAAACTTTTTAGTATAGGAACTGTTTTTTAAGAAAGGGGAGGCAAAATGTACAGGACTATCGTTTTGAGATATTACAAACCCGTTCATTGCTGGCCATCTTAGATATTGTCCCCGTTGCAGATAAACAGTGTCAGGTGAGAATTGATCCTGATTCCTGTCTAGGGTAAATATTACATCGCCCTCATTTGGTTGATCGCCCAAGCTTTTTCCTTCACTGAATTGATTTGTCCATTCCTCATAATGATATTTGAAAGTCCCATCATCGTAGACGAAATGAATTATGCCACTGCCACTTTGATATCCGTTATCAGCGATAGCTACATTTAAATTTGCTCTAATATTCCAACTTTGCCCTTCAATTTTGTACTTTTCCTTTTTCTCTGTATCGATCATCACAAAGGATCTAAGCGTTAGGTCTGTAGAGTCCCAGGTAACATCAACGGCTTGAACGTTTTGAACTTCAGGTGCTTCAATGATCGGTAACAACAAATTATTATTTGTAAAATTTTCAGAACCGTCTGCTTCAATCAGAGAGAATATGAATTGGGAATCGACTATCTCTTCTTCTTGCTTTAAATTATGCTCCATATGCCAAATAGTTTCAGAAGAGGCATATTTTTTAAATAGATCGTAATCTCTTTGATCATAAGCTTTTCTAATTTGCTGGTAGATGGTCAGCAGTTCAGTTGTGTTTGGTAGACCAACACTAGATTGGTCTGGATCATTATGAGGCCAGGGATTGAGTATGCCTTTATCTGAGTATAGGTTCATATCAACAGTTGTGACAGCACCTTCTCCACTATCAACAATATCCTGATTGTTATTCAGCTTAGATAATCCATATCCCAAAAATACAACAAGTACCAATATTATTCCTGTCAGAATTACGATTACTTTATTTATTGCTAAGGTTCTCTAATTAATTTTCTCTTAATTTTAGTTTATGGATTAGTCCAGGTCATGTCAAACCATATTGATTTGTCATGGCTTTGCCAATTACTGTAAATATGGTTAAATAAATATATATATGTATGAGCCAATGAACATTGAGAGATTAAAGCAATTCAATCTGACTGCAGGTGAAGCCGAACTGTATCTTTTCCTTTTAGAAAATGGAGACTCTCCAGTCAGCGAGATCGCTGCAGAAACTAATATTGGGAGAACCAATATTTATGATTATGCAAAAAGTTTAATAGAGAAAGGCCTGGTAACAGATTATGAAAGATCCAGAAAAATATTTTTTAAAGCAGAATCCCCGGTCCAGCTTGAAAAACAGGTAGAAAGTAGAGTAAGGGAGGCTCAAAAACTGCATACCGAATATCAGGAATTATTACCTATTCTTAAACAGATGTATGTGCGTAATTCCGATCTAATGCAGGTTAAATATTTATTGGGCGACGAAGGATTTAGCAAGATGAGCAATAAGATATATATGGAGGGATCAGCAGATAAAGTAATATTCCTTTTAAAAGATATTAACTTGTATGAGCCGCCGGAGCCAAAATATCGCAGCTTTATCCAGAACCGTCAGCTCTACACATATATATTTACCAACCAAAAGCAAGCTATTGCCGAGTTTAAAGCAAGAGATGCCAAGAATTTGCGGGAAACAAGATATTTGGATATTCCAATGAAAGAAGATGTGGTCTTATACGAATCCACAATGTTTGTAGGTAAATTCTCATCCCGGGATTTCAAAATGGCTATGATAGAGAATTGCGGTTTAGCTAATTTATTAACGCAGCTTTTAGTAAAATAACCTCAGGGTGTGCGTTAATTGTATGCGTTAATTGCTTTAAAATACTCCAAAAGAAGCTTCAGTTAAGAAAATCCGTATGCGTTAATTATACAGGAGGATATTCTCCGTGTTTAGAATAATATTTGTCCAGCTCTTTACCCTTCCAAATGGTGTCTGGATCAGAAATGTATTTCAGAAATAGAACACCTTCTAGATGATCTAATTCATGCTGGACAACATGAGAAAAGAATCCGGAGCATTGCAAGGTCTTTTTGTCGCCTGTTCGGGTTTGGAATTCTACTGTCACTTCTTCTGGTCTGGCTACTGGGCCATAAAGACCTTCAGGTCCTTCTCCAATTGAAAGACAGCCTTCCCAATATGTTGAAGTCTTTTTACTTGAGTTTTTGACAGTGGGGTTAATTAATACTTCCCATAAAGTTTCAGAGGGAAGAGGCTTTTCTGATCCTTCCTCCAGATCAGTTCTTCGGCAAATACAGATACGCAATTTCTCCCCGACTTGAGGGGCTGATAGTCCGGCGGTAATATCCTCTTTTTCCTTACAAGTGTCGATAAGATCATTTATCAACTCCTGGATCTTTGGATCTTTTGGATCTACCTTGTCACATTTTTGTTCTAAGACAGGATCGCCTATCTGTACTATTTTCTTCACCATATTAGAATTTTACCATATTAAAGTGGTTTTTGGGGGAGAAATGGATTTGAATACTATTATCAGTAGGGATACTCCTTAAATAGGGCAGAACTATCCTGGGGTGATAAATTATTCTGGTATCGCCCCTTACTAACAGGCTGTCTCATTAGAATTGGATCAACTACAGTGCTGTTACTGGTAGTAAATACATGACCGGGCAAATTAACTGTCCTGCCATTAGCGACCAATTGGACCAGATCTATTTGCCAGGGTATGGATAAAGTACTTAAGGTAGCAATCTTTCTTCCAGCTAAAGCATTAAGTCCATTCCTCATGGTCATGGCCACGTCAAGACTTCTAACAGGAGCATCTTGTTCCATATATGCGATCATAGGCATTAGTCCGTCTAGACCTCCGAATTGTTGAAAGCTTCCCTTAACAGGTAATTGAGCAGCGCTACTAGCCCAGACCAGTCCGCTTTCTGATTGTCGGATATTACGATGGATTAAGCTGTGCAATGCTTGGATGTCAGTTATTGGTTCTCCCATTATGCAATAGTAATATACATATTATGGAGTCGATTTTAACATAAAGTGGCAAATATGTAGTAAAATTAGGACGTTTAATGACTTTTATAGTGAAGATCCTTTTTATTGGTGATATCTCTGGTAGATCTGGCAGAAAACTGATCAAACAGATATTGCCTCAGATCAAAAGTAAATACAAGCCTGATCTAGTAATAGCTAACTGTGAGAATGCAGCTGGTGGACTTGGTGTGACCAGAGAGATCCTTAATGAGCTTACAGCATATGGCATTGATTTTTTCACCTCAGGAGATCATGTCTGGTATATTAAGGACTTTGTGCCTGAATTACATGACGTCAGCTTGCCAATTGTCCGCCCATATAATTATGAGAAGACAGAGAAATTACCAGGTTCAGGATATCGAGTGCTTGATCTGGGTAAGGAGGGAAAATTGATGGTAGTTAATCTATTGGGTCAAAGCTTTATGAGAGATCATGCCAGGAGTCCATTTTGGACAATGGATGAACTACTTGAACAATATCAGGATCAAAAAGATCTAAATATTTTGGTAGATTTTCATGCAGAAACTACAGCAGAGAAATTATGTTTGGCCGGATATTTGAAAGATAGAGTCTCTGCGGTTTTAGGTACTCATACCCATGTAGCCACAGCTGATGCCAGATTGATCGGCAATACCGCCTATGTTACAGATGTGGGAATGGTGGGGCCATTAAATGCTTCACTTTGGATCAAATGGGAAAATGCCATCCATAACTTTAAATTCCCTTTTAAAATGCCTCCCATGATAGAGGAAGAAGGAGAAATGGTATTTAATAGCGTTCTGTTGGAGCTGGAAAAGGGTAAAGCAAAGAGCATAAAAAGGGTAGATAACATTCAGACTTTCTAATACAAATATTTATCACGACTATTTCCTAAGTAGAGTTTAGCTTCTTAAACCGTGCTCGGCTTAGACTTGTAGTGGCCACGATCTGCGAGTTGTCCATTTTAGATATATGCCATAATCCGGGATTGCGCTTTGGTCAATATATTTTAATTATATATCGCCCAAATCTTTCAAAACCCTTTACTGGTAATAAAATACTTGACATTTTGCTCTAAATGATGCAAACTTGTAATTGTTAAATCACAAGCCTGTTTGAGTTTCCTCAAACAGCACCCTTAAATCCATAACAATTTTTGCTATGGAGGGGTCCTACTTAACAGAAAGGAGGTGCACATTTATGAACAAAGCATCCTTAGTCAGCTATGTCGCTGGCAAAACAGGTCTCACCAAAAAAGCAGTAACAGAAGCAGTAGACGCAATGGTCGAAGCAGTAGTTACTACAGTTAAAAAAGGTGATACCGTCACTCTTACCGGTTTCGGTACATTTAAAGTGAGTGATAGAAAAGCACGTAATGGTAGAAATCCTATCACCGGCGCTGCATTAAAGATCCCTGCCAAAAAAGTACCAGTCTTCAAAGCTGGTAAAGAATTCAAGGATATGGTGGCCAAGGCCAAATAATCCTACAGGGTACAATTTTCTGAACAATAGCCCCCTTTTTCAAGTATCACAATAAAGGTGAGAAAGAAAAGGGGGTTTTGCTATCTTTACAGTTGGTTTAAAATGTATTCAATGAAACCCCTATACAAAGAAAATATTAATAGGATAGCTTTCGTTATTTCCATCTTCTTATTCGAGAGTGCCGATCTATTATTGCTCTTTTCCATTCCCATATTCATCTTTTATAGTACTCATTCCCTAATTGCCATGGGGATCTTAATATCTCTTAGACCATTATCAAGACTATTAGCATATTCATTATTCAAGCAGAAACTTCAGGAAAGGAATTTTGTATTCCTTTCCTTGATCGCATTCTCATTAGCATTTTTAATGATAATACTTTTTAATAGGGCTTTAAGTTTCCCCATACTGGTCTTAGCAATTATTGCCATGGGCATAGCCAGAGAGATGCTCAATTTAGCACTTCTTAAAGTAGAGCAGGAAAAGGCTTCTTTTTCTTTAGGCCGCTGGTCCATGCTACTTCGCCCTGCAATAATTTTTGCCGGATTAAGCATTTCCCTGTTTGCCACCAAGCCTGTTCTGGAGTATCAATTTATTGATATCCAAAACTATTTTTCAGTACTAATTGCCGCGTCAGCAATATTTTTTTACTACTGGGTGAGCAAAGAGCATAGTATTAAAAAACAAACCATCCTATTCCCTAAAGCCCAGTCTATATTTTCTAGAGACAGCTTCACTCCGGATACAACGATATTACTTATGGAAATGATCAGGGCTTTCTATTGGATCCTCTTCCCACTATACATCGTTGGTAATGTGGAGCAAAAACCTGAATTGATATATTTAATTCCAGCTTTTTATCTTCCCATATTCCTTCTTTATTCTCTAAAGAAATCCTTTCTTTTTAAATACTGGAAGATCAAGCCTGCGCCTAAGCTGTTCCTGTTCGCGTTGGTTTTGACAGCGTTTGTCTTTGCTATTGATCAATATCACCTGCTGATCATTACTTTTGCCCTAGGCTTAAGCATTGCTTTTATTGAGATATCTACCTGGTATGAGCAAGAGATCTCAGCCTCTTATGCTCGGACCTTGGTATCAAGCAGCATGGGATTTCTATTAGCTTCAATCATCGGAACCTTTCTAAACAGCTATTTCACCCTCCCCACTATCTTCTTTTTCCTGGGATTAATGCTTTTGGTTATAAGCATTAAGAATTTTCTTAGCGGACTTAACAAGCCTTGATGGTATTTAAAAATAGGCCTCCAGTGGGATATAATTAGAGGTTGAATTTTTAAATAATGATCAGACTTGATCTTAGGAATCAAAAACCTAAAGAAATAAATAAACAAGCTATTACTGTATTAAATATAGGGGGGATCATAATCTATCCAACCGAGACTTGCTATGGAGTGGGGGTAAGAGCAGATATTAAAGATGCTGTCACCAAGATGTTGAAGTATAAAAGAAGACCTGAGGGCAAAGCTGTTTCAATTGCAGTAACAGGCAAGGATATGGCTAAAAGATATGTGGATTTGAACCAGACCGCTTTAGACATATACAGTAGATTCCTACCTGGTCCTATCACTGTTATCTCCAAGTCCAACCATAAGCTTGATAAAAGGCTGGAAGCTGAAGATGGAACTTTAGGAATCAGAGTGCCTAAATATGATCTGTTATTGGATCTAATTAAAACGTTAGATGCACCAATTACTGCTACTTCAGCAAATTCAGCTGGAAAAAGGACTCCCTATTCGATAGACAATCTTTTATCTGATCTAAGCAGATCTCAACTAGATTCAATTGATCTAATAATTGATGCCGGGGAACTCCCTCACAACCCTCCTTCCAGCGTAATAGATACCACAAAACAAGAATTAAAGATCTTAAGAAGAGGAGGTTTCTCAGTGGGAAATAGGATATTAACTAAGCAGGTTGATTCAGATTTGAAGATGCAACAATTAGGTTCTGAGCTCATATCTTCATACAAATCACTTTTAGAGACCCACCCCATGATAGTTATGTTCAATGCCGATCTGGGAGCTGGTAAAACTCAGTTCATCAAAGGCATGGCTCAGGAGCTAGGTGTTACCCAGATTGTAAATTCTCCCACCTTTATCATTATGAAAGAGTATGATTTTGCATTAAGGCAGGAAAAGGGTAAATTAATACATTTGGACGCTTGGAGGTTGGATTCTATTGCAGAATTAAAGAAATTTAAACTGGAACAATATTTTAAACCAAGGCATATTATTGCAGTGGAATGGGCAGGTATGGCTAGAGATTATCTAGCCCAGATCAGTGCCCATAAAGATCTCTTAAGACTGTATATTGAAATTGACTATCTTGATCTTGAAAAAAGAAAGGTAACTATCTATGAAGAATGATCCTTTGATACTTGGAATTGACACTTCTTGTGATGAAACAGCAGCTGCTGTGGTGCAGGGGATGAGAGTATTGTCCAATGTTATCTCCTCACAGGTTGAATTACACCGAAAATATGGGGGTGTAGTGCCTTCAGTGGCTCGCAGAGAGCATGAATTGAGAATAGACCCGGTGATTAGCGAAGCTTTACGTAATGCAAGTAAGGTGCTTAAAACAAGGGTCGATTTCAACGATCTGGATGCCATTGCTGTAACTTATGGACCAGGCTTAGCCATTGCCTTAGAGATAGGCATTGCTAAAGCTAAAGAATTGGCACTTCAGCACGATAAACCACTTATTGGGGTTAATCATATGGAGGGCCATCTATATTCTCCTCTAGCTTTAAACAGTAAGGGAAAGGGACCAATTGAGATGGAAAACGTTGAATTTCCCGTTCTATCCTTTCTCCTTTCTGGAGGCCATACAGAATTAGTGCTTCTAAAATCTCATGATGATAAAAGAATAATAGGGCAAACAGTAGATGATGCTATCGGAGAAGCTTTTGACAAGGTAGCTAGAATGTTGGGGCTAGGATACCCTGGTGGTAAAGTATTAAGCGATATGGCCTTAAAGGGTGATCCAGAAGCCTTCAAGTTACCAGTACCAATGGCAAAAGATCCTACTTTGAATATGAGCTTTTCTGGTCTTAAGACTGCTGTATATTACCAGGTTAAAGAGATCGAGAAGCAGAGACAATTGACTGCCCAGGAAGTTGTAGACATGTCTGCCTCTTTTGAAAGAGCAGCGATTAATGAGTTACAAATCAAATTGAAGAAAGCCATAAAGCTATATAATCCAAAAATGATCATGGTAGGAGGAGGAGTTAGTTCCAGTGCTAGAGTTAGAGCTGGCTTACGTAAAATTGCTCGAGACTTTTCCTTACCAATATATTTTCCGTCTCTTAAAAATATCTACACTGATAATGGAGCCATGATCGCAATTGCTGCCAATTTTAAATTCCACAAAAAGGAATTTAGCGATCAGACATTAGACAGGCAACCAAATTTAGATCTGGCAATTTGAGCAGTAATAGACACTACGACCTCCTAATCTAGATTTAATAAGAGGATTAGCGCATTTCTTACAAAGCCCTCCTTTACGTCCATATACTTGTAATAATTTTGAGAACTCGCCATTTTCCCCCAAGCTGTCTTTATAGCTCTTATCAATTAGGGTGGTGCCTTTAAAGCTAACTGCCTTTTTCATAATCTCCCTTAAACTTGATAAGAGAGTGACAAGCTCTTTTTTACTAAGCGAATTGGTGGGCCGGAAAGGGGATAATCCTGAAAGAAATAGGGCTTCATTAGCATAAATGTTGCCAGCACCTGACACAAAACTTTGATCCAATAGCAGTTTATGCAAAGCTACAGTTCTTTTCCTAATTGTTTTAAAGAGAGCATCAACATCATATTCATCATTAAGCAGGTCGGGTCCCAGTTTTGATAGTTTACTCAGACTTAAAAGATGAAAAGTACCAAATCTTCTGATATCAATGAAATTCAGTCTAGAACCTGAGTGGAATTCTATCTCCAGCCTTTTATGTTTATCGATCAATTCGTTATCAGTAACAATCAATCTTCCACTCATACGAAGGTGAATGAGTATGGAAAGTTCCTGATCAAGTAACAGGATCAGGAATTTTCCTTTTCGAGAAACTGCAGTGATCGATCTACCTCTGATTTCATTATTGAAGGCAATAGGGTCGGCAGGCATTAACATGCGCATCCCTAATTCCTGGACATGAAGAGCCTTGATCTTTTGGTTAAGCAGTAAAGGATCGAGTTGTCTTCGAAATGTTTCTACTTCTGGAAGCTCAGGCATTTATTTATTTCCCAATATATTCTTTACCAAGCATAGGCTGTAGTACCTTGGGAACTTTAATAGTTCCATCCTGTTGCTGGTAATGCTCAATTATGGCGATTAACAATCTTTGAGTTGCTCCAGTATCATTTACAGTATATGCATAATTCTTGTTTCCCTTATCATCTTGGTATTTAATATTAAGCCTTCTGGATTGGAAATCGGTTGTTATGGAATCAGACATTACTTCCATGAAGGCTTTCTGCTCGGGCAGCCATACTTCCACATCATATTTTTTAGCTGCGGCAGCATATCCTAGATCTCCGGTGCACATGTTTATTACGTGGTAGGGAAGCTCCAGCTGTTGTAATAACCATTATTTAAACCTAAGAGATACTCTTGAGTCTCTCTGGCTTTTTCTTCAGTTGCTTCTATCACCATATCCATTTCCATCTTTTCGAATTGATGCACTCTTTTCATACCACGTACATCTTTACCCCAGGATCCAGCTTCAGATCTAAAACAATCTGTTTGGGCAACCATTTTAACGGGAAGTGCGCTTAACAGTTTATCCATATGGTAGGCAAATAGGGAGGGCTCAGAAGACCCTACCAGGAAAAGTCTGTTCTTATCTTCCACAAATTTTGTATCGATCTCATAGACCTGATCAGCATCAGCTGGGAAATGACTTGTTCCAAACAAAGCTTTTTCTCTAACCAAAACAGGTACATACATAGGATCAAATCCTTCCTGTAATAGCTTTTTTAAAAGCAGATCAAAGATGGCATACATGATCATGAAGCCATCTTTTTTTAGGTAATAGAATCTGCTGCCGGATACATTAGCTCCAGTTTGCAGATCCAGCATATCTAGCTTTTCGCCAATTTCCCAATGTGGCAGTAATTTGAATTGCCCATCGTTATTGCTTCCCATATCCGGCATGGATTTGGCAGATCCTTCGGCTCCAGATAATTCGTTTCCGGGTAAATATCCTTTCCCGGGTATCCAGGCTTTGATCTCTACATTGCCACTAGCATCCTTACCGATGGGAACATCGGGATAGGCCATATTAGGCATCCAGGACATGATAAGATTCCATTCTTCCTGGATCTTATTCATTATCTCTTCCAATTCGGACAATCTCGCCTTTATATTCTTTCCTTCTTCGATCACCTCTTGAGGAGGTTTGCCCTGAACCTGTTGCATGCTTTTAGAAAGCTCATTCCTTCTTGC
>JAKQLP010000132.1 GCA_029567095.1 bacterium | reverse complement strand
TACTATTATTTCATTACTAAGCACTGGGAGGATAGGATCAATCATTTGTTAAAGTTCTTAAATATTTAATCTTTTAATTTACTTCTATGAACATTCAAGTACTGGGATCAGGATGCACTAATTGCAAAAATCTGTTTGAATTAACAAAAAAAGCTGTGGCTGAATTAAATAGAATAGATGAGGTTGAATATATTACAGATATAAATAGGATAATTGAAATGGGACTAGTTTCCACTCCAGTATTAGCGATCAATGGCAAGCCAGTGATGGTCGGAGCTACTGCTGATATTGAGAGGATTAAAGAGCTAATTAAGGGAAATATTGATCAGGAAAAATAGTTATGGATATATTCTACCCAATAGAACTAATCGCGGACTTTATCACAAAGTCTCTCTTTCCCGTTGAGTCCTATCTTGGGAATGCCCTAAACTTTTTCATCTATGATGTAATAAAGATCGGATTACTTCTTCTGGTAATAAACTACATCATGGCCATCACTCGCTATTATTTCCCTACAGAAAAGGTAAGAGATATTTTAAAGGGCAGAAGATGGTTTGGGATAGATTATCTTTTGGCTGCACTTTTAGGAATGATTACTCCATTCTGCTCCTGCTCCTCAATACCATTATTCATAGGATTTTTAAGCTCTGGTATCCCCTTAGGTATAACCTTTACCTTCCTAATCAGCTCACCTTTAATAAATGAATCTTCACTTTTACTCTTTCCCAGCATCTTTGGCTGGGAAACTACGCTAGTATACAACTTGATCGGAATAGGAATTAGTATTTTAGGTGGGCTATTGATCGAAAAAATAAACCTTATTAAATTTGTAAATCAAGATCTAATTAAAATTCGAACTTCAGCTATTAATATTCCAGAGAAGAAAGCAATGAGCTTAAAAGAACGTATGAAATTTTTCTGGAAAGATGGATTTGTAATAACAAAGCAGGTATTTCCCTATGTTGTCCTTGGTGTATTTATTGGAGCATTGATCCATGGGCTGATACCACAAGAATTGATCGAAGATACTCTAGCCACCAAGCAATGGTGGGCTGTACCTATTGCTACATTATTAGGTATTCCTCTCTATGCCAATTCAGTTTCAGTGATACCTATTGCTGAAGCTTTAATAGGGAAAGGTATCCCTTTAGGGACTATACTTTCCTTTATGACAGCCACTGTCACACTCTCTATTCCTGAAGCCTTAATTTTAAAAAAAGCAATGAAATGGCAACTTCTAGCTGTTTTCTTTGCTATTACAACAATAGGGATAATGCTGATGGGATATATATTTAATCTCAGAGGTTAATATATATGACCCTACGGAGAATCGAACTCCGATCGCAAAGTTGAGAACCTTGTGTCCTAACCGTTAGACGATAGGGCCATTTGCACATTGATTATATCAATAATTAATTCCTACTAGCAACCACTCACTTACAGGGATTTAATTCATTATCATCTGGAGGCATTAAGATACCCCATACTTCATAATCTTTTGTTAATGAGCATTCAATAAGATTAGGAGATATATCATAAAGATCAGGAATTGTTTCAGGTACTTTCTTATCATAAATGTATAAAAGGTCCCGACCATATATCTCAGGCATTGATTTCAACTTCTCAACTACATCAACATTATCTGTACCACTTTGAATATATATTACGCTTTGCTCCTTAGGTCCATACAAACCTTCATAGAAGAACATGCCCCAATTCGGATTGATATAGAAATAGTTTGAAGCTAAATAATCACTTTGCAGGATCTCATGCACCTTATTAAGTTCCTCATCGGAATAGATCTGCACTTGCTGAGAAGTGAAGGTAATATAATAGTAGAGATTGAATAGAACTAGGATTGCTATAAATATATTAAATAGAGCTTTCTTGATCTTAGCCAGATCAATAAGGCTATAGGCCCAGGAGAGAAACAGAAACGGATAAGCCATCATTACATGATGCATATGCTTGGTATCTGCAGACCGGAATAATAGTAAAGAGGTAATTAAAAAAGAGACATAGAATATCAAACTTTCTGATTTGAACTTTATCCTAGCTTTTCTAGCCTTAATGAAGTTGATCAAGATCATTAATATTGGGAAGCCATAGAGGATCAAGGAATATATCAATTCCAGAATTCCAATACTATCCATGTAATAGGCTCGCTCTGTTGCCTGTAAGGGGCTTGAAAATCTTCTAATTAAGACTGAGCTTAAATAGGTTTGAGGGTTAAGTAATTCCCCTAAACTTCTTGAATCTCTTGCAGTTAATTCCAGCCAGACCTGCATAGTGCCATCTAAAGTAGCTGGTGAAAAGATATATATTAAGGCCGGGATTAAAAACAACAGAGAGCTTAATAGTAATTGCTTTAGTCCTGTTTTGTAATCTAACTTCTTTCTGTTCTTAAATAAATAATAAAGAGCGATCATAATAATTGCTGGGAATCCCAAACCGAAAGATAGTCTGGACCAGAAGGTTAAAAGCAGGATGATAAAAAAAAGTGAAATATATTTAAACTTAATAGTTTCACTCCATCTCTTTAACAAATACACCATGGCCATTACAGCTGTAGTATAGAAATGGATGATGGAAGTGTCTATGATGATTTGGTAATAGTAAGGGAAAAAGGACACAATCCCTAATAGTGCATATCTGAACCTGACCTTTAACAGCTTAGATAAAATATATGCTTGAAACATTACAAAGATAAATCCCAGCATTCTAGCTGACTCAGCAGAAGGCCATAACAGGAATAAAGGATAATAGTAAATAGAAGCTAGTGATCCTCCATAGCCATAAGAGCGAAGCGTAACTGTTAAATCACCTCCAAGTAATTGCTGATCATACATCCCGCATTGCTCTCTGAAAGTATTCAGATCATTATTCTCATAATATGAACAAAGAATAGGATGATAATGAGAAAATTCATCCATATTGATAGGAGCTCTTTTAACTAAAGCAAAATATGTGAAGAATCCTAAAAGTATTACTAGAAATATATCGAGAGCATTCTTGCGAAGAAATGTCTTAAGCATCTTTAGAAAATCTGTATTTGGCAAGAGTCCAGACTGCAATCAAGCCATCCTTAACCGCATTGATTTTCTTACCTTCTTCTCTACTGCGAGGATAATAGTGGATGGGGACCTCGTGGATCTTGATCTTTCTTTTTAGTATTTTAGCAGTTACTTCAGGACAGAAATCAAAGCCTTTAGAGGTAACATTAAGATCCATTAATAATTCCCTATCAAACAGCTTATACCCCGTTGCTTCGTCAGTGATCTTAGAGCCATAAAGGATATTAGTTACTAGACTGATAAATCTTCCACCTAGATAGTATAGCCAGCTGCTCTTGGGATTCTTATTTCCTAGTATCCTGGAGCCATAAACTACCTTAGCATTTTCTTTAAGGAAGGGTTCTATTAAAACTGGATAATCTGCAGGATCGTATTCCAGATCAGCATCTTGGATCAATACTACATCACCAATTGCTGCTTTTAGTCCCAAGGTTATAGCATGAGCCTTACCATAGTTCTTATCTGATTCAATAAGCTGGAACTCAGGGAATTTTTCTCTAACAGCACTAACAGTATTATCACTAGATCCATCATCAACAATTATCACCTGTTTCTTAACTTTCCCAATATCCACCTTCTTTATCTTTTCCAATATCATGGGAAGATATTTTTCTTCATTGTAGGCTGGGATGATTATTGATAAGACCATGTGAAATACAAAAACATACAATTAGATATATTAGGGATAAGCAGGATAAAAGTAAATATTTATCCTGCTATCTTTTCAAACTCCTCTTTACTGATCTCGATCGTTACCGGCTTATTACCCTTTCTGAATTTTTTATGTTCAATTGCTTTAAGGAATTCCTCTCTTAACTTATTGATCTGCTCTTCAGTTAAAGCTTTCTCTAGCTTTAAGGCTCGATTAATAGCCTTCTTTTTAATAGCCAATTCAAAGGCAGCAATATCCATGGAAAGATTAGCTCCTCTACCCTTTAGTTTCCCTTTAAGATCAATAGCCACAGAGCCATCATCTTCTTTAACCAGCCTGATCATTTCAGACTTAGGGTGTTTTTCACCTGTAGCGATACAAGTTCTGATCGCTATATGTTTTTCCGCCATTATTTCTTACTAGTTTTCTTTGTAGTTTTAGCTTTTGTTTCTTTCTTGGCTGTAGTTTTCTTTACTGCTTTCTTTTCTGCTTTTTTAACAGTTTTTTTAGCAGGCTTTTCTTCTTTCTCAACCTTCTTTACAGCTTTCTTAACTGTCTTCTTAGCTGGTTTTTCTTCCTTAACTTCTTCTTTAACCAGCCTGATCATTTCAGACTTAGGGTGTTTTTCACCTGTAGCGATACA
>JAKQLP010000107.1 GCA_029567095.1 bacterium | reverse complement strand
CAAGGTTAGCGAAGAGCAATTATTCTATCTTAAAAGCAGAGGCCTAAGTGAAAATGAAGCAGCTGCTTTGATTGTGGCAGGATTTATCGAGCCGATCATGAAAGAATTACCTATGGAATATGCAGCTGAACTTAATGCACTTATTAATATGAACATGGAAGGTAGTGTAGGATGAAAACTTTTGTATTAACAAAACATGATTTAACAAATGACCTGGTCATCACTCAAGATTGTGAGATCAAAGGCATATTTAAAGGTGATGGCGATTCAATTATCAAAGGGGGGTTTAATATAGTTCATAATAAGCCTCAGCTTAAAAGCCGGGTACATATTAAAGCAGTTCTATTCGATCATGATATTTTAGATATTGAACCTAAAATTGTGATTAATAGAGGAAGTAAAGGTACTGATACATATTTAAAGATCGAAGTACTTTTAGTGGGAGATAAAGCTCAAGCAAGAGTAGTACCAGGTCTGGAGATCATGGAAAATGAAGTAAAAGGAGGCCATGGGGCAACCATTAGCAGGATATCTAAAGATCAGCTATACTATTTACAAAGTAGGGGCTTAGATTTAAAAACAGCTACAGAAGTTCTAATATCTGCATTCTTAGAGGAATTTAATCATGAATAAACAAGATTTCCCATTATTTTCAAAATATCCTTCCCTAATCTATCTTGATAATGCAGCAACCACTCAAAAGCCAGCAGTAATGATAAATGCTTTAGAGGAATTTTATACTTCAAAAAATGCCAATGTCCATAGAGGTATTTATGAATTAAGTGAACTAGCAAGCGCGGAATATGAACAAGCCAGAAATATTGTTGCTAAATTTATTAATGCTAGCGCTCAAAACATTGTCTTTACCTCAGGAACAACCATGGGATTGAATTTATTAGCAAAATATCTGATAGAACCCACATTAAAGGCTGGCGACCTTTTGGTTATCTCTATATTGGAACATCATAGTAATATTCTACCCTGGCAGGAAATAGCTCAGAATAAAGGAGCTAATTTAAAATACATTGAATTAAAAGATAATGAACTTGATTATGAAAGTTTGGGAGACCTTCTAAAAACAAACAAAGTTAAAGTCATTTCCTTGACCATGATGAGCAATGTCACTGGATTGAAATCCGATCTAATGAGAGTTAAAGATTTGATAAGGCAGTATAGCCCTAATACCCTTCTTATTGCCGATGCCGCCCAATATATTGCCCATGAGAAACTCGATGTTACAAATAGTGGGGCAGACATTATTGTATTCTCAGCACACAAGCTGTATGGCCCTATGGGGTTAGGAGTGATCTGGATAGAACCTAAACTTGCTAAAAAGATGGCCCCATTATTTAAAGGAGGAGGCATGATTAGTAAGGTGGAAAAATTCACTGCCACCTGGGCTCAGAGTCCAGAAAGATTTGAAGCAGGTACACCTCCTGTTGCTGCTGCGTCTGCTTTTATATCAAGTATTGAATATATTAATTCCATAGGGTTAGATACCATAAAAGCCAAAGAAGCTGAATTAGCAAATATGTTGTATCAGGGGATAAAAGAGTTGAATAATTACCGATTATTAGTATCTGATTATAATTCAAGTAAATACGGGCCTGTAATCGCCTTCACCCATAACAGTATCCACTCGCATGATCTGGCTCAATTATTAAGTTATGAGAATATTGCCATGAGATCTGGTCATCATTGTGCCCAACCTTTGCATGATTACCTGGGAGTTCTTTCTTCAGTTCGAGCCAGCATTGGGATGTATAATACCATTGAGGATATTGAGAGGACGTTAGAAGTCTTGAAAAATATCAGGATTTAAATAATATCGTTGATATTAAAATCCCGAAGTTTTAAATTCATTATCAAATTTTTTTGTCCAAAAAAACCTTGTTCCCTTTTCCCGATCAATTTAAAGCCATGCTTTTCATAAAAGCCGCTCGCCCCATTATATGTGTATAGCTCGATCAGATGAGCCTTTCTGATATGAGCATATTCAATATATTTTCCTAGCATTTGACTACCAATTCCTTGCAAGCGATATTCTTTTAATAATCCAAACCAGCTAATGAAACAGACACCTCCATAGGCGTGATCTCCTATTAAAAAACCCACAACCTTATTTTCTTGATTTATAGCTAGTATAACTTTTCTGAAATTACGATCGATCCAAACCTTGAAATTAGCTAGAGTATAATCATGATCAAGGAAGTATTCTTGAAGTTGAGTAGGAAACTGTCCATAACCTTCTCTCATCAAACTACAGAAACATTCATAGAATGAGATTAGATTAACCTCATTAAGATCAGCTATTACCAATTGCGATGCAGGAATTTCCACTTCTTTATTACGGGCAGATTAATTAATTCTATCTTATTGTAATGAGCTCTTAATACAAAGAAGGAATAGGCTGATAATAATATGGAGACCAGGATCTGCAATGATGAGATTGCTAAATTGACATCAACTACTAACCAGGGAATAAAGAATACTACTATAGTAATTGATAATAAGAACATGAATTC
This sequence comes from bacterium, assembly GCA_029567095.1. GTDB lineage: Bacteria > Patescibacteriota > Dojkabacteria > B142 > OLB20 > JAKQLP01. Next base: position 5,257 of record JAKQLP010000107.1, on the reverse strand, counting down.
AGGCCAATACAGTGTAGTTATCTTAGTTTCAATTTGAGTTAGATCATACTTCTTTTGCTCTCTGGCAGTTACCTGGAATTTGAACAAATAATAAAGTTCAAATGCCAGAATAATGAAAAGGGCACTAAGTGTCATTGTAAAATATGGGAAGTCCATAATAAGGCCTAATTGTCCACTCAGAGCAATAAACCCTGAAAGTACAATGAACATAAATGCTACTATCACCAATTCATTTAATATGAAGTTAATTGCTTCTAATCTAGTTAAGCCCACATTTTTGATCTTGAAAACAGCATAAACCATTGCCATGAAAGAAAGGATGGACGTGACGATCATGATCCTTTCCTCAATAAGCTGTTCTCTGACAGGTTGATAAGCAAAATAATTGGAACTGATTAAGGATGGGAATAATTGAGGGAGATTAGAATCCAATTTGGCTTTATCAGCTAAAGTTAGGTTTTGGAAATAGATATGAAAACTAGCCAGTCCTTCCTTCTCGATCCCGGATAATCTAACTAGATTATTGACCTCAGCTCTTACATTATCAGTGGCCCTAGTTTCAGATAGTTCTAAAACAAGAGCAGTTGAATCATAAAAAGAAGATCCTAAATTCAATTTAAAAGATATTATGGAATAGACGCTTAGTAATAATAAAGCGAAAACCATAATAATTGTTACGTTTTTATTTCTTAAAAAATGGACCATTTTTCGTCTCGGTTAAAGAATAATCCCAAAATATGCTTAAGCGGGAAATAGAATATAAATAAACCTATAATTATCCCAAAGCCGAAGCCGTTATAAAAATTAATAACAAATATTGGAGCCATTAGAGATACTACAAAAGCTCCGATTATGACTAAAAGAGTTAGATCTCTATAGTTCTTCTTTGTGGCCTCCCAAACTTCAAACAACTCCTCATCTCCTAATCCGCCTTTAGAATATGTTCGTATTCTATACAACAAGAAGATGATAAAGAACATAAATGTAATCAACGAAGCCATAAAGCCAGTTATTAAAGGTAAATCCAACATTAAATTAAACACTTTCATTAAGGCAATATCATAGATCACAAATAGTACTAGCGCTAAAATAGCTGAAACACTTCTTTTTCTGAAATAGATGTAAAGTAATACTGCAGAAGCTATTACTGCTGCAAATAAGGAGATCTTGATGTTGGAAAGAGTATTTAATCCTAATAAAGGCTCAAGTGTGTCCATATTAGAAATTGTTACATTTGTACTGAGTGACCTGTCGGAAACAATGGCACCAAGTACCGAGGTAGCTATCCAGCTATCTGTTATGCCCGGATATATCATCAATTCCCGATCTGGTTGTGAACCTGAATAGAATTGTCCCATAGCTTGTACAGCAATTGGTATGCCATCCACTACCATTAATAATGGAGTCTGCCCTGTTGGACTGGCATACAAGGCATCTAGAAAATCAATTTTTGATTCAGGCTTGAAAGTTAACATCAAACAGAAATTCCTGGGAGTACTGGGATCAGAGAAATAACAGCGGGAATCAGAGATAACATTAACCGATTCAATGTCATCATTAGTTAAAGAGGATGCTTTTCTCCCGGCAAAAGGATCAGAGACTGCTTCATTCTCATCTAAAGCTGCCAAAGCTTCACTATCTTCAACCCAGAATGTTAAATTAGCAGGAGTTATAAGAAGATTTAAAAAGTCTTCATTGATCTTTTCGGGAAGTTTTAAATGAAGTTGATAGGTTTGACTAGCAGCATCACTACTACTATGGATCTCAAAATACCCTGGATTAGTTTTTAATAGTCTGAAATAGATTATTTCTCTTACTTCTTTTAATTTATTATCCCTTTCCTCTACAGGAACATTTTCCATATCAACATTAAGGGTAGCTAATTGCCCACCCTGCAGATCTAATGAAGGAAGGAAGGTAAATTCTTGGAATACTGAATTAGTATTAACATCTTTGGGATCCCAGCCTTTTAGGCGCAGATTCTCTCCATTAATATTAAGTGTTATGGTAGGGAAGGCTATGGTAAAGAGGAAAACTGAAATAACTAGCCATAAAAGTAAATTGAAAAATGATCTTTTCACAGTGTAATATTTCCTACTTATGTATAATTGCTTATTCTATCAGCTGAAGGGCAGTATTACAATCTCCATGTTACAATTTAACCCCATCCTGAGGAGCCACCTCCACCTCCACCCCCTCCAAAGGAGCCTCCAAAGCCGCCTCCACCGCTCCAACCCCCGCCACTAAAACCTCGGCCAGATGATCCTGAAGAGCTGCTTGGACTATATGTAAGTGCTTGAGCAGTTACAGTTGAAAAATTAGATAAGGAATTGATCATGTAGATTGTATTGAAAGTATCTAGACTACCTGATTCATACCAATTTGGATTCACTTTATAAATATCTTTAAATCTTTCGGCCCATTGTTTCTCAATATTAAAAACCATAGCATAGGGCAGGAATTTCTCAAAGGTCTCAGGGGTGAGGTCTTGTACTCTGAATCTTTCTGCAGTATTTAGATACATTCTAAATCCTAAGATCTGATTTAGCATCTTTGCCCCTTCTAAAGTCTTGGCAGGCATATGAGGAGCTGCAATTAATAAAACTATGGAAATAAAAAAGGCATCGATTAAAAGTATGAATACAGGTGGAACCACTAGTAGAAAAGCACCCAATATCGGTAGGACAGTAATTGTAAGTATCAATAAGCCACTACCTATACCAATGTAAGCGTTTCTAACTGAAGCAGGTGACTTTTTAAAGTATCCCTTCTCAACCATTTCTTCATCAATGCTACTATTTATTCCTGGTACTTTGGTATAAAACTTATATTTAAGATCACTTGAAACAACTACCCGTTCTTTATAATCAAATATTGCCTCAATTATTCTCTTCTCATTTCTTTCTAGATCTCCAAATTCCTTTTGCTTAATAAGTTCATAATCTTTTTCTCCTCCGAATCCTAATATTTTGCCAGTCTCAAATTCCCTAATCTTCAAATATCCTCTTCGAGCTAGATCAATCATAGTGGCTGTGATATCTACCATATCAACTTTCTCATCTTTTAAAGAGCCTAATAAATATGGCTTGATCCCTTGAGGAGCATCATAGATAGGAACTATTGTTGAACGGTATTTAGGATCTCTACCCACCCTATACCAATTCAAATAAATGAAAAAGATCGAGGCAGGAAGTACTAAACAGGAACAGATACTGCATAAGATCAAGGCGATCATTAATATTTTTTGAACAGGATCCTGCTCTAAAGTTACTTGAATTAGCTTTTCCTCTGCAGAATTAAGCTGGAACTGCATTTTCTGATCTAAATATCCTGCAGCTGAAAGATTTAACTCTACAGGTCCTGCAGGTATGCCTCCTATGGATCCACTTACTCCTTCAATAGAAACGCCATTGATGGTCAAATTCAAAGTGGACGGATTTGTATCTAATTTCAAAGAACCTGGAGGTGTGATTGTACCTTTAGGGAATTTTAATGCTAAGGTAATATCTTGAGAAACAGCTATGTTTCTGGCATTAACTTTCACAGGATTGGTTGCAGAAACCACATCATGATCTATAAATGTAAAAGCAGTATTACTTAAGACTCTAAGATCCTCAGGTGTAATCACTGTTCCTTCAGGGAAATTGATGGTAAATGTGCTCTCTAGTATCGAAGTTGGTCTCTCAGGAGGCAACATATCCCAATAGAATAGATCATAATCGTTGAAAATCCCTAGTCCCCCATATACTTTATACTTAATGGTATATTTAAAATCCTCTGAGTTGAATACACGGCCATCAGGCGCAAAATTCCAGGTGACTTTAAGTCTTTCCTCACCACTTTCATATACATTTTCTATTGTATATTGATCATCGGGAACCCTATCACCTGTTTCATCGTAGAAACCCAAAAACTCAACATACTCAAATCCTCCACATTGGATACTGTTAGAATTTGCGCATAAAGCCTCAGTCTCATTATCTCGTAATGTAAGACCTCGAAAGACCTTACGATAGGTTCCTGAGAAGAAGACTGTAATATCCTCACTTACAATAAATGTAGAATCACTAGCAATATCTACATTTACATTGTAAGTTTTGTAATATGCTTCATCTGCTTTAACTGTTTGGGTGAAAAAAGGAAATAGTATTAGGAATAATCCTAATACTAATCCTAGCTTGTTTCTAACAAAGCTGAACATAGTTTGTTTGAAGACGATTATTTCTCGTCGTTAAAATCAACTTTGACATTAGCTTTAGCTTCCTCTTCAGCAGCAAAGAATTCTCTGGCTTTGAAGCCTAGAATACCGGCTAATAGATTATTGGGAAATACCATGATCTTAGTATTGAAATCCCTAACTGTACCATTGTAGTAACGTCTTGCACCTTGGATCTCAGTTTCAATCTCACTTAAACTATCCTGTAATTTAATGAAATTCTGGTCAGCTTTTAATTCTGGATAATTCTCAGCTACTGCAAATAGTGTTTTTAAAGTAGAGGATAATTGATTTTCCAATTCACCTTTCTTCTCGATACTATCTGCTTTCATGGCGGCATTTCTTAATTCAGTCACTTTTTCAAATGTGGACTTTTCATGTTTAGCATATCCTTTAACGGTTTCTACAAGATTAGGGATTAGATCATATCTTCTTTTAAGTTGTACATCTATTCCACTCCAAGCTTCATCAACTAATATCTTTGCTTGAACTAGACTGTTGTATACTGCAATCCCAAAAATTAGTACTGCGACAATGACACCGCAGATTAAAAGTATAGGTAATAACACCATGAGGAAATAAATAAGAAATTAAATACTAATTTGATTATACTCTGCCCTAATATTCAAGACAATAAGGCCGCATTTTTCCCTGCTACTGCTCCCGAAGCCCAAGCCCAGGAGAGATTGTATCCTCCTATTTCCCCATCCACATTCAACACCTCTCCACAAAGATAGACCCCACTGCAAAGATTCGATTCCAAGCTTTTATGATCGATCTCATTCGTGTCCACTCCTCCACTTGTAAACTCAGCTTCATTCCACCCTCTGGTTCCATTTATCTTTATTGTATAATTTGTCAGACTCTCTAATAATGCAGAACGCTCTTGTTCAGTTAATTCAAGATAAGATCTGGAATCTAACTTTAACTGCCTACAGATATAGTTGGCGATCTTGTAATGAATTAGTCCAAAAAGAGACTGCGGCAAATTAATTCCTTTATTCTTTCTACAAAGTTCAAGTAATTTTCTGTTTAACTGAT
>JAKQLP010000094.1 GCA_029567095.1 bacterium | reverse complement strand
CTCTTTATCATTGGGTATGGTTAGATTATTAGTCCTATCTTGTTCATCAGCTTCAAAATCATTAAAAGTGATCTTCGACAGATCACTACTACTGATTGGAAACTTCCCATCTTCCTGATAAGTCCAATTTTTAGCACTAATGATGTCAACAATTTCTTCAAGTAAATACATTTCAGAGACATATACTTGTTCTCCTTTTTTAAATGTCAGATTCTCATTATATATTGATAACTCCCCACTGTTTTGGGGATAGGAAGTTATAACAGGGTCTTCAATAATTTCTGTAGGACTAACATCATTATCATCTTTATCAACAGTTACAGGTGTAACACTCATTCCCCAGTAAAATCCAGCAATACAAAGGGTCGCAAGACAGCAGAACAATAAAAAAAGGACTGAAATTATGAGAAGAGCTTTTTTCATAAAAATTAATATTAATTAATATCAAATCATTATATTTAAAATTAATTATCATTGCTAATTCTGTGATAAATGGATTTTAATTGATATAATTATCTCGATAATTGCCAGATCGTCTAATGGTAGGACAACAGACTCTGGATCTGTGAATCTAGGTTCGATTCCTAGTCTGGCAATAATACCTACTTAAATTTATACTTCTATAAACATGGCAGGGACTCCTGAAGTTGCAGTGCAAAGTAATCTTGGTGAATTCGCCAATAATACTATAGGGAATTTTTTCCTAGGAGTAAAAAGAGAAAGGGCACCAATATTTAGTGCTATTTCTGGTGCTGCATTTCCATTTCTAGCAAATTTAATTACTAAAGGGGCCTTTGCAGCTTCATTTTTAAACCCTTTTGGTTTATCTGTCGGCCTAGCTGCCCTATTGGGTGGTGTAACCGCAGCCGCCTCCTCATTTCTATTTGATGTGAGACGGAAAATATTTGCAACTAATATGCCTAAAGCTTAAATACTAACTATGGAAAACATTAAAAAATATCTTGAATCCTATCTGCTTAAATTAGGTTTTAATGATGCTAATGCTGCAAGTGGAGCATCACAACTCATTACTTTAGCCCTGGAAGATACTTATGCTGAATTATTAGAAGAAGAAAAATTAACGGAAATAGTTCAAGCTATGGCTGATATGAATGAACAAAAGATCCTAGAAATTAATAAAGGTATAGAGGCTTCAAAATTCAATGATACCTTTCTGGAAATGATCAAAAAGAATCTCTCCCTTTTTGTACAGGAAATGATAAAACAAATGCCAGAGCAATATCATGAGCAAATGGAGGCAAAATTAAAAAGTATAGAACTGGAATTAAATGAGACATCAGATAAGTAGATCGTGATAGTAATAAAGACACCAGCAAAAATCATCATATTCGGAGAACACTTCATTGTCGCTAAGGGCTCTCAAGCCATATTAACCACTGTAGGTCTGGACACAACCTGCACAATAGGTAATGTGAATGATAAAGATTTCCATGTAAGCTTTAAATCAGCGACATTCAATCTAGATGTTCAATTTTCACAATCTGAAGCAATCGAGATCTTTTCTGCGGCTCAGAAATTACATGATCAATACAGAAAGGATCAAAACATTAAGCCTTTAAAGGAATTGATTAAGGCAAATGGCAACTTTTTCAGGGCAATCATTGGCTTTCTTTCTCTTAAATATTCCATTTCTACTTGCTCTATTAAATTTGAATGTAAGGCTCCCCTTGGTTCAGGTATGGGGACATCAGCTAGTATTGCATCATCTATGATTGCAGCTATATTAAAAAATAATCAAATTGATTTTTCAAAACAGGAGCTTTTTAATTTAACTAAAACTATTGAAGATCTGCAGCATGGCAGCTCTAGTGGTGCTGACCCTGCTGCCATAATAAATGGGGGATTATTGCATTATGAGCATAAACAAAATGGAGAAAGATCATTCAGAACCCTTAAAAATATTAAGAATTGGGATAAGGATCTCTATCTAGTTCATACAGGCCCACCCCAGGAATCTACTGGTGAAATGGTAGCTATTTCAAAGGACTTTCAAAATACGAATCCAATAAAATTCAATAGGTTTTTAAATAGATCAAATCAAATCTGCAACGAATTTATTAAATCTTGCGATCCGGATATATTTCCTTTCCTTAACGAAAGCGGCCTAATGCTCGAAGAGATAGGAGTTGTTAGTAATAAAGTGATTGAATTTAGTAAAATGATCAGAAGCAAAGGTGGGGCAATCAAAATTGCAGGAGCCGGGGGCAGGGTAGGGGATGGTTCGGGCCTTTGTCTTGTTATCATTAAGAATAAGAACGATTTAAAACATATCTGTAATCAATTCAATTTTAAATTATTAAATGCACCATTAATGGTTGCAGGAATAGATATATAATCATGACGAAAATCAAAGTTAAAGCACCAGCTAATATCGCTTTTATAAAATATTGGGGCAGATATGATCATAAATTATTTTTACCACTAAACTCCAGTATCAGCATGAGCCTATCTGCCTGCCATACTATTACAGAGGCCGAACTTATAGATGGAAATGAAGATATAGTAGAGATTCGTTTCTATAATCAAAAAGATTACACTAGGATAGTACCAGGGAAAGATATCAAAGAAGCAGATATGTTTGAGCAGATTAAACGTATCAGAGAAATGGCCGGTTCAGCAAAGCATGTCCATATCAAATCAGAGAATTCCTTCCCAGCTGATGCTGGCATAGCTAGCTCAGCCTCTGGTTTTTCTGCTCTCACAGCTGCTCTTCTACTAGTCTATGGTCTTGAAGATAAATTCCAGGATAAAAAAGAATTTTCCAAGCAGATCAGATTATGTGGCTCTGCTTCAGCAGCAAGATCCGGATATGGAGGTTATGTGGAATTGCTGGCTGGAAAAGAACACGATGCTAGTTACGCGGTTCAATTGTTCGACGAGAACCATTGGCAACTCTATGATCTAGTATGTGTAGTTGATCCTTTAAAGAAAAAGGTAAGCAGTTCAAAAGGTCATGAAAATACGACCTCCAGTCCTTTTATGAAGGCACGCCTAGATGAATTACCAGCAAGGATAGCAGCACTCAAACAAGTTCTTAAAGAAAAAGATCTTCAGCATTTAGGAGAATTAATAGAAGAAGATGCCCTATCAATGCATGCAGTTATGATGACCCAAAAGCCATCCCTGCTTTATTGGAATAGTGGGACTTTAAGTATAATGCAACAAGTAAAGGATTTAAGAGATTCCCAAAACATTTTGGGATATTTCTCAATGGATGCCGGAGCAAATGTCCATGTCATAACAGATGAGGCTAATCTAGATAAATTATTGGACTCTCTTAAGACTAATCAATTCATTGATGAGATCATCGTTGATAAAGTCGGCAAAGGAGTAGAAGTTATTGATTAATTATGAGAATCGCTATTGCCGGGACATCAGGTGTTGGAAAAACATTTCTCGAAAATATCCTTGCTGAGAAATACAATTTTAAACAATTACCTAAAACTACAGATAGAAAACAACGACCCCATGAGATAGAAGACTCGGGTATTTTTTTTAAAACCAGACCAGAAATTGACGCTCATATCTCAAAATATTTTTTCACACTGCAATATGCAGGTCATATTTATGCCTGGTCGGAGGCTGATTTAAATAGTCATAAGAATTGCACTGTAGCGATCACAATGGAAAGCCTGAGTAGATTATTTCATAAGAACCTGAATTTCATACCAATTCTACTATACATTGATAAAACCAATCTCAAATTTTTAGAACAACGTATTAAGAATCAATTGAATTACCAGGACTTAGATCCTCAAGATAAATTGAAAGCAAGGGAAAAGATCGATGAGAGATTGGAGTTAGCAAAACAAGAATTACAAACAATTGATAAATATATATCAATAGTTGAAAGCGTATCTAATGGCAGAGCCTTTCAAATCAAAGATGACACCACGATCTACCAGGAGATTTTACCATATATTGATTTGCTTCTTAAAAAAAATATTTAAAGCTCTATTAGTTTTTCCCAAGGGAAGTCTTGATTTGAGAAATGCCCATAGGCAGCTGTTTGTAAATATATTGGCCTTCTCAAATTCAAGCGTTCTATTATTGCTAAAGGTCTAAAATCAAAAGATTGGACTACCTTTTTATCTATGCTCTTACCATTTTCATTTATGGCATTGACCATTAAAGGCTCTGCTCTACCAATAGCATAAGCAACAGAGACAATACATTCCTTAGCATAGCCATTAGCAACTAAATTTTTTGCTACAAAGCGACACATATATGCTGCTGAACGGTCAACTTTAGTAGGATCTTTACCTGAAAAACAACCTCCTCCATGAGGGTAAAGTCCACCATATGTATCTATCATGATTTTCCTTCCAGTAAGACCTGTATCTGCCTCAAAACCTCCCTGTTCGAATTTGCCTGTGGGATTGATCAGGATTTCCAGACCTTTATTCTCAATACCTTCTTGAGCTAAGAGGGGATTGATCAGATTTGAAATTAGATCAAATCTGATCTCTTCCTGAGAGACATCTTTACTATGCTGAGTACTAATTAGCAAAGTTTTCAATTTGTTTGATTTTACAGTCACCTGGGCTTTACCATCTGGTCTCAACCATTCTAATTTTCCTGTCTCTCTAAGATTTTGTAAACCCTTTGTAATTTTATTAACTAGCCCATAACCAAAAGGCAGATAATCAGAGGTTGCCTTGGTAGCATACCCATACATTATGCCTTGATCACCGGCTCCTCCAGTGTCTACACCTAGGGCAATGTCTGGGGATTGCTTAACAATTCTGGTTCTGATCTCCAAATTATCCTGGTAACCTATTCTCAAATATAGATCCCTGGCAACTTTTTCATAGTTAATTTGCGCATTGGTCGTTAACTCACCACCAATTGTTAAAATGCCATGACCACCAAATGATTCAATAGCAACCCTTGATCTAGGATCTTGCGCTAATGCTTCATCTAAAATTGCATCGGAGACCTGATCGCAGACTTTATCTGGATGACCATTAGTAACACTCTCGATGGAATATAGGTCGAAAGACATATTCATAGCTAAAATATTAAATTGTTAAATTATTGTGATTATCCTGATATCTTCCCCAATTTGGGCTAGAATTGGCACCAGATGCTTGTTTGTAGTATTAGCTGGTTGCCGACAGGTCATCGGGCTAGTTCCCTCTCTGTCTCTTGATAATCTAGTTAGATATTATCCTATTTATCCTTAACCTGCAAATGATCGATGAAAGAAATAAATGATATTAGAAATTCAGCATGAGACCAGGTTAAAGGTTTAATGCCTAGACCATAGCCGTTTCTAGGATCGGTCTGTTCTGGAATAAGTCCGGTTTTATCAAAGTGATCCAAAACCCAGATCATGATGCGTTTAGCGAAATCCATATCATTCTCACTTAAGGCCAGTCTTAATCTCCACATTGAACAAATGAACCAGGGATTACCTGTAAATTGCTCACTTACTCTAAGATAATGATCATTCTCTTTTCTGGCTATACCTCCAACACCTTGCTGTAGAAATAGTTTAGAGTCTAAATATGCAATTGTAGGTTTTAGATCAAACTCATTTAATAGCTGATAATCGCTTAACATATACAATGCTGAATCTGCAGTTTCATCCTTGATGATTGAATCACTATCCTTATCTATCCTTATACCCTTAATTAATATACCCTTATCATTTAATAAATATTTCTTAATATCTGTTTTTAATTCTTGAGAATGCTTAATAATTAGACTATTAAGCTTTGGATCAGGATTTTGTTCAAAAATCCTTAAAGATTTTTCATATACATTTAGTAGTAATACAGCATCAAAACTGAATACTCCAAAATATTGTTCCCAAATATCATAGCTGGGAAGGGGTAAATAACTTCCTTTTAATTCCTCAAACCATAATGTCTTCTTATTGTCCGATCCGGAAATATATTTTGAGAGATGTGCACGTTTAACATCATTAACAAATGTATGCCTGATTAAGAATTTAAGCATCTTCTTTAAGGGTGGCAGATATTTATTCCATAAGGCATGCTTTTTCTTATTATTTAATAAGTAATCTGCCAATACATCAGCCCATAATAGTGTTGCATCTTCTTGGATGGGCAATATTTCCACACCCTGATCAGTAATATAGCTATGCCAAGAACTACCTAATTGCACATCTTTGTCATTTGCTGAGGGTAGATATTTATGGTGAAAATATCCTTTAGAGCTTATCAAAGGTAAAGTATGATCAAGGACTTTAACAAAACTCTTTTTAGCATTGAGTCTCAATAGAGCTTTTGCCGTAATGGCCGCATCTCTAGGCCAAAGATAAGAGTAATGATCAAGGCCCCCTTCCTTAAGATATTGCCCATCATTACCAGCTATAACTGCACCCCGCTCATCTATCTG
>JAKQLP010000092.1 GCA_029567095.1 bacterium | reverse complement strand
AGAATTAGTTAATATTGTCAATAAAAAGCGACTATCAAAAGTAGATGTATTAGATAAAACATTCTATGTAGTGATACCAGAAACAGGTTCTGTGGTTCAAAAGACAAGTGGAATTAAGCAGCTATTTGGGAAAAAAGAGAGGATTATAAATATTACTAGCATAATGGACGAGGTTAAGCCTAGACTTATTCCTAAAAGAGATCATTTTGTTAAACAATTTAAAAATATTGGCCTGACAGCATTTCAGCTTGATAATGAGCGTCTGATCAGACTTTATTATTCAATGTATGATCCGGATAAGATGGGGGTTAGTAAGTTGCAGCTGGCAACCACACAGTTTACTTCCAGCAAAATTGAGAATAAATAGATGGGATTATTGGATTTATTGATAGGTAAAAAGAAAGCTCCTGTTAAAACTGCTCCAAAAGCAGCCGCTCCAGCTGTTAATACCCCACAAACACCTAATAAGGTGTCAGTGGCACCAGCTAAAAGTCAGGCTCAACTTGAGGAAGAAGCGGTTAAGAATTTTTCTGAAGGTATTGTTGATGTTAAAGATATCATTGCTCCGCCTGCAATTGAGATCGATTTCAATAATATGCAGATCGGTAGCAAGTATTTCAGGACATTTTTTGCTACAGGTTTCCCGGTTTGGGTTGGAGCTAATTGGCTATCGCCTTTGATTAACTTTGAAAAACCGATAACCATCTCTACTTTCTATTATCCAACTGATTCCGGCTTGGTTCTACAAAGATTAAAAAGAAAGATTACAGAGCTGCAGGCTACCTTAAATCTAGATCTGGAGGCTGGGAAATTACCAGATCCTAATGTAAAAGTAGCTTTACGCTCAGCAGAGGAATTGCAGGATCAGATTGCTTCAGGAAATCAGAAATTCTTTCATTTTGCCCTATACATTACAATCAGATCAACCAATATGAAGGAATTGGAGGAGATCTCCAGAAATATTGAATCGACATTATCAGCGATCGGAGTGATAGTTAAAGTTGCTTCACTGCAACAGGAGCAGGGCTTTCTATCAACACTGCCTCTAGGATACGACAAGATCTACTTGAACAGGAATATGGATACTACTTCCCTAGCGACCACATTCCCTTTTGTGTCTTCAGAATTGACCATGGATGATGGGATCATGTATGGGATAAATAAGCATAATAAAAGTTTGATAATTTTCGATAGATTCCAGATGCCTAATCCCAATATGGTAATCTTTGCCACATCTGGAGCTGGTAAGAGTTACTTTGTTAAGCTCGAGGCAATGCGTTCCTTGATGTTGGGTACCCATATTATCATCATTGATCCTGAGAAAGAATATGAAAAGTTAACTAAAGCTATTGGAGGAGAATATATTACTTTCTCCCAAGATCAGCAGGCTAAATTGAATCCTTTTGAATTATCAGGTATTTATGAAAAGGATGAGGATGAATTAAGATTCAAGATTCTTTTCCTGCAAGGCTTGATCAGGATCATGGTCGGGGGAAAGCTTAGTCCTGTAGAAACAGCGATTCTAGATAGAGCTTTAATTCTTACTTACAAAGAAAAAGGGATAACACCCGATCCTGCAACACAAAGAAGACCTCCTCCATTATTAGAGGACTTGTATAAGATCTTGAATGCTATGGCCGAAGATGAAGCTCATATGCTGGCAAATAAGATCGAAAGATATGTTAAAGGTAGTGCAGCTGGCGTATTCGATCAGCCGACCAATATTGAGGTCAATAATACTTTTACTGCCTTTTCGATCAGGGACCTGTCAGATGAATTAAGACCTATTGCCATGTATGTCATGCTTGATTACATTTGGACTATTGTTAAAAAGGATAAGAGGCAAAGGATCCTGATCATTGATGAGGCCTGGTGGATGATGCAATATCCTGATGCCGCCAGATTTGTTTACTCGATTGCTAAAAGATCAAGAAAATACGGATTGGGAGTTACCACCATAACTCAGGATGTTAATGATTTCTTAAACTCTGATTATGGAAAGGCGGTGGTTAATAACTCTTCTATCCAGTTATTATTAAAACAGAACCCTGCAGCTGTTGATCAGATCCAAAAGGTCTTCTATTTATCTGATGGAGAGAAAGACTACCTATTATCCGCAGGAATTGGAGAAGGTCTATTCTTTGCCGATTACAATCATGTAGCAATTCAAATCCTTGCTAGTGAGAATGAACATAATTTAATAACGACAAACCTAAGAGAAATATTGGCAATGAATGAAGTTAAAAAACCTGTTCAGTAACAATAACTATGAATCTATTTGATAAACAGATCGCAATCTCAATAAATGGTTTATTTTTCCTAATATTAGTATTAATATTAATATTAGCTATAGTAGCAGTTGTATTTAAGTTGCGACAAAAAAACAAAATGGACAATAGAGTTACGTCAACTTCAGGGTTTTTAGGTAAGTCAATATATTCACTATTAGGAGTTGTAGTAGTTGCAGCTGGTTTAGTATTTGGTATTCTGGCCTTAAATTCTCAGCAGGTATTCAATATTGAAGCTAAAAGAACAGTAACTGCCGAGATCTATAGCAATGTGCTCTTAACAGACGGGGACTATGCTTATGTATCTTTGAAATTGACTCCTTCAGTTGAAGGCGATGTCTGGGGGCAGCCGGGTGATAAATTTGATATTTACTGGTCACTTGTACAAAAGGATGGTGAAAATTTTTCATATATTGAGAATTCTAAAACAGAAGATGATAAAAGTAATTTAGATAAATATTTCCCCTTAGGAGATTATGAAATCACTGTCACAGTTGTCTTCGATGGTGATTCCCATACATTTACAAAGCAGGTCTCTTTTTAATATAATTACAGCACTGATCCAGATGGTAGCTCCTAGTAATTAGGAGAGGAAAGTCCGGACACCATTCTTACTCATGTAGGAATATAAGTACCATGGAAACATGGATAGGCGTGAGCTTATGGTTAGGGCCACAGAAAATTCATGCCAATTTTATTGGTGATTGTGAAAAGGTGGTGTAAAAGACCACCGGTCTTGTGAGTAATCAGAAGATGCTAGGTAACCCCTGCTTGGTGCAACCAGAGAAATTTCTGGGCATAGATAAATTACTGTCTTAATCCAAAAAAATTGGAGGATACAGAATCCGGCTTATGGATCAGTATTAATCAGATCTTCTGGAGATCCCTTGAACGCGTAGTAAAAAGTATAGTAGCTGCCCTAAAGATTGGAACAATGCAGCTACATAAGTTAATGCAGCAGCCCCTAGTACTAGTTTGATACCGCCAGTTTCTTCAGGGTAAATCAATTGTGATCTTTGTAATAGATTAAGAGCTCTTCTACTGGCATCAAGTTCCAGAGGCACAGTTATGAAAGCAAAGAAGGTGGCAAGAGCAAAAAGTATTACTCCTAACCAAGCCAGTTCTGAGAATTGTAAGATCAACCCAATAATTAGAAGAAAATACCCAATATTTGTACCAATATTAACAATAGGCACTATCATTGTCCTGAATTGAAATAACACACTACTGTTTTGATGCTGTTCCACATGTCCCAACTCATGAGCAGTAATTGCTGCTGCTGTTATGGTTTTACCGTGTGCAGTCTGAGTGGAAAGAGATAACGTTCCGGTTGTAGGATCATATGATTCACCAAGAGTTTGATTAATTATATTAACCTTGAATTTCAGACCTTTTTCTTTAGCGATCCTTTCAGCAATATCTAAACCTGACAATCCCTGCCTATTTAGTTCTGATTCGTATTTGGAACTAATTAGCTGCAGTGAAATTGTGGCAAATAATCCCAAAAGAAGGGCTGGAAGTGCGAATAATAAATAGAGAGGATCAAAAGCTGGTATGAACATGATTGTTAATTATTAAATCAATAAAAGTATAGCATACAAAAAACTGTCGGGATTTGTCATAATATATTATATATTTTAAATGAAAATATTATGAACCCTCAAACATACATCCCTGGCACATGCAATATTGGCCCTAAAGAACGTGAGAAACGACAGAGGATGGGATTAGCGGGGCTAATGCTGACCTGTGGCTGGACTTTCCTAGGTTATGTTTGGGCCTTTCCATTATTCTTAAAAATGTTGGTATTCATACCTGCATTTATCTCCGCTCTTGGTTTTATCCAATACAATTCTAATTTTTGTGTCTGGTATGGTTTTAGGGAGCAGCAAAACACTACGGATAATGTTTTAGCAGTTAAGGTCTTAGACCCTAAAGCTAATGAAGCAGATAGAAGTAAGTCGGCCGGTTTAACTCTCATAGCTTTGATCATTGCCTTTGTATATTCTCTTCTAGTAATACTTTTGTTCTAATGCACTTGACATAAATTCATGGTTTGAGGTAAACTTTTAGCAGTCAGTTAGAAAGAGTGCTAATTGACCTATTTTACTTTTTAATATTTTCAAACATGAATGACAGAAGAATTACTTTAATGGATCCCGCCAGATTTTGGACAGCAAATCTTTGGGATGATTTTTTAAAAGACTTCGTTCCTGTTCAGACTGGGGAAATGGAAATGTATGAGGATGATGATAATGTTGTAGTTAAGATGAAAGCTGCTGGATTTGAACCAGACCAGATTGATATCAGTATTGAAGGCAAGGTCTTATCGATAACTGGTAAAATTGAGATGGAAAAGGAAGAAGAAGATAAAAAGAGAAAGTATTATTACAAAGAGATGAGAAATGAATCTTTTACCAGATCTATAACACTTCCAACCTCTGTTAAGAGTGAGGATATTAAGGCAGAGATGAAAAATGGGATACTAAAAGTTACCCTTCCAAAAGCAGAGGAGGTAAAACCAAAGAAGATCTCGATAAACGTTAAGTAAATTAATCTTGAAAAAGCCCTCTAGAAATAGGGGGCTTTTTTATTAAGGTATAATTTGTATTATGAGAACAGATGAATGGTTAAATGAAACAATGTATCAGATCTGGGAAGATCATTTCAGTGATATTCCCAGAAAGAATGTAGTTGTAATTAGATTTTCTAAGAAATCATCTAGACAATTAGGAGCAATTTCCTGGCTTCGCAATAAAACAAAAAAGATTGATAAATTAATTAAAGATCATGGTCCAGCTGATGATCCTAAAGTGACTTTAATAGTAATTACTTCCTATTTTAAAGATCTTGCTATTCCTGATTATGTAGTTAAAGGCACTATAGCTCATGAATTATGTCATTACGCTCATGGATTCAGTTCTCCACTTAAACAACTTTATGAGCATCCTCATAAAGGAGGAGTAATTAGAAAGGAAATGCTTAAAAGGGGTTTGGGGGATATTTATAAAGAGTCGAAGATATGGCTAAGGGCTAATTGGCGAAATTATATCCTGGCTTCTAGAAAATCCTGGTAAATAATTTTAATAATTTATCAGTAGGAATATATTCAACTACATCAAACCTTTTGTATTTCTGCAGTTGTTCGTTGGAGTAATGCATCTTGAATTCATGCCCTAGAATTTTAAAACAGGCAAATCTATCTTTTGGGGTAAAAACACTCACCCTGTCAATTTTTGAATTTATTTCCTCCCAGATCTTACGGGCCTGCTCATTATTATTGATAGTCGTTACTATTTTCTTATAATAAGTGTCATCTTGCATGAAGCCCATCTCATTTTTAAATCTGGATAATAGCAATTTAATATTATGATTTAGATCTCCATTAAAGAACTTTGAGGTTGGGTATGCTTCATCGAGTAATAATTCAGGAAGTGTCTTATACATAATTTCTGTTTGTTGTGCCGTGCTTACATTTAGGATATTTGCGAATGTATTTGAGAATGCTATCAATCTATATCTATCATCTACTAGATAGGCTATTACTCCCTTCTTACTGAAATATTCCTTAATTTCATCCTGAGCTGCACTTAATTCTGATAATGTAGCTGGAGTA
>JAKQLP010000072.1 GCA_029567095.1 bacterium | reverse complement strand
GCCTGTAATTTGGCCATCTCTTGAGTTAATTTCTCCTGATTATGCTTATACTTCTTCTTAAGCTCTTTGAACTTTACTTGCAGATCCTTATTCTTTTCAGCATTCTTGATCTGAGAATTGGTCATTGGCAAGGTAATCAATTTAGCGATCAAAGCAATGAGGATTATACTTAAACCCAGACTCCCAAACCAATTTGTAAAAACCATCAATAAGTTGAAGGTCGGTTGATAGAACAATACATGAAATATATCCATAGTTGAAAAAATTGCTGTGGAAAAATTTAAAAACAGCTCCCCTGATTATATTGTATAAGTGCTAATCTGTCATTATTAACTGAGATTCTTCTCAGTTTCGATAGCCTGTTTAGTCAGATTAAGGGCCTCATCCAATTTGCCTTCCGCTAAAAGCTTAGTGATCTTTTCATTAACAACACTTCTCATCTTTTGCTCATATTCTCTCATTACAGGAACAACTGCTGCGGTTAATTCTGTAAATGAGTCATCTAATTTAGGAATTACTTCCATTAGACGGGGATAGTCAATATTCTCAGGAAGCATCTGTAAGACGTGATTAGCGATCTCTTTAGCTCTATCTTCACTTATTGTGCCCTCCTCTAAACCCTTAGTAATAATATCAACAATTGATTTTTGAACTTGCTCACGCAATTGCACAGGATCATCCATGTTATTTCTCCTAATTATTATTTCCCAAATTATATCAAATCCTCTGCAACTTGTTGTTTCAACATGCTAAAGATCTTTTTCTTCAAATCCTCAACACTTAGATTAGCTTTAACTGAAGCTCCACACGCTCCTTTATGGCCTCCAGATACAACTGGATTTAGTTCCTTGGCTACTGCTAGAAGATCATATTTAAAGCTATCTTTTTTGAAATTATTCCAAAACATTGTTATGCGATAATCATCTTTCACCTGCCTGAGCATAATAATAGCATCCAGTTGAGGGTAAGTAGTGGCTAAGAAATAGGCATGAGCCATGTTTCCATTGAAATCTCTGTTATCAATAAAAGCAATATTGCCTTCAAAAACAGTGTTCTTTTTCAGATAATCATAATACTGCTCAATATCATGCCTGCATTTTTGCAACTTTTCTTTAACAAATTCCTTTTCTAAAACATCATCCCAAGCAAATTCAGCCAATTCCTTAATGAGCTTTAGACTAAACTCTTTATCCTGCCTCTCTATAGCAAAGCCCATCAATAAGTAGTTATTCATCTCCATCATGTCCTTTAGTGTAGTTAAGCCACTATCAAACCTACCTAATTGCTGTATTAACCCTTCATATCTCACTAAATCAAACTTATCCTTGTAATAGTTGTATATTACTTCAGCGGCGCTATTTAACAGCTCCCATTTACCAACGATCTCCCGTTTAGGCTCATTACTATGATGATGATCAAAATACAAACCACACCCTTCTACATAACTTAGATCAGCAACTACAGTATTCTCGTCTACAAAATCTTTATCCCTACCTGATTGTAAGGCGCTGGCCTCAGTAAGCCTGATATTCAACCCCGGAAATACTATTGATAATAGAGCCCCACATACAACTCCATCAAAATCACTATCAACTAATGCTTTAGAAATTTTCATGTATTTAATTAAAACCAGTCAATTTTAGGCAACTGCATGTTAAAATGCAATAACGATAATAAAACGCAGATAATGGATAATATTACAAAGACAATAGAAACTTACAATCAGATTTATGATGATTATTCCCAAAGAAATGGTAAAGCAAATCCCAGTATAATTGGGTTAAGAAGGATCTTTTTAAATCTCTTGCCAAAACATGAAGGCCTTTCAATACTAGATGCCGGTTGCGCTAATGGCAGAGATATTCCCTACTTCACCTCCAAAGGCTTTAAGGTCATCGGTATCGATCTTTGTGAACCTTTTCTACGTATTGCCCGGAAAAACAATCCCGATGTTTTATTCTTAAACATGGACCTGAGAAAACTTCATTTCCCAGCTAAAACATTTGATGGTATCTGGGCTATGGCCTCATTGCTTCATATCCCTAAAAAAGAAATGGTTAAAACCTTAAAGGGCTTTAAGAAAGTATTAAAACCAGGGGGTGTTTTCCTTTTATCTTTTATGAGTGGCGAGAATGATGGACTAAGAGAACATCCCGGTCTGCACTGGCCTGAAAGACATTTCTCAGACTTTCAACCTGAAGAGCTTGAAAACTTAATCGCTAAATCTGGTTACAAGATCTTAAGAACTACTATAAAACCTACCAGTTGGGGACCTTCCTGGCTTATCTACTTTATAACCTATTGAACAGTAAATTCCATCAATAATCCGAAGTGGTCAGAAAGATCCGGCTCTCTGATCAGCTCTAGCTTATTAACATTCACACCTTTTGATACAATAATGTGATCACAATCTACTCCTTTAGGGAATAAATGCTTATGCCTAGAAAGTGCTGGGTTCAGAGTATTCCCAATACCCATTTGTGAAGTAAGAATCGTACCGACCTCACTAAATTGGCTAACAGTTTTAGTCTCTGCTTTTACGTTAAAATCTCCTGTCAGTACAAAATCATGCTTCAACTTCTTCAAATGTTTTAGTACCTTTGCAGCTCTTTCAATCTTGTAATTATTATCATAGGGACTATTTTCCCAAGTAAAATGACCCGTAACAATACTGATCTTTTTCCCATTCAGTCTTATCGCAACATCTAAGGCTGTATTACCACAATGCATATTCATGGGGTCATCACTTCTGATCATTCTTCCAGAATTGGGCGTCATAATAATTTCTTTCTTGGATGATATTTTATATTCCTTTAAAACAAAGATCCCCACTCCCATATATGTATCTGTATGCCCCTCAGGCTGATTTTGCTTTGACAAGACCCCATTGTATTGAGGCAGATCCGCAAGTAGTTCTGTAAAATGATCACCTTTTTGACCATGATAATCCCCACCAGCCAGCTCTTGAAAACAAAGAATATCAGGTTCAATTCTTTTAATATACTTGATCAGATCCGGATATTTCCTCCCCTTTTCAATATTAAGATGAAATAGTTTCATAAAAAGAATTAATACATTGGATATCTTAACAGCAGATAATATTTTATTGCAAAAATAAAATAAAATTGTCACAATATATAAATAGACAAGTACAACATGACTGCCCAATTATCCGATATCAATAATCCAGAAACCTTGATGGCTTTGACCAAATACTTAAGGATGGTCAACTATCTCGGAGCTGCACAGCTTTATCTTAAAGATAATTTCCTACTTGAAAGTGAATTAAAAAAAGAGCATTTGAAACAAAGAGTGCTGGGACATTGGGGTACCGTTCCCGGTCTTAATTTCATCTATGCCAACCTAAATATTCTAGTAAAAAGACATTCCCAAAAAACAATGCTTGTAGTTGGGCCAGGTCATGGCTATCCTGCCCTGCTTGCCAATCTCTATGTTGAGGGAACCATGGGGCATTTCTACCCGGAATATCAATGGGGCAAGGAAGCTATGGGCAAACTCATTCGTAATTTCAGCTGGCCCGGAGGCTTCCCCTCTCATTCTAATCCGGAAACCCCCGGAGTGATATTAGAAGGTGGAGAATTAGGATATTCTCTGGGCAGTGCTTTTGGCGCAGCCTTTGATAATCCTGATCTTTTGGTTGCTTGTGTAGTAGGAGATGGCGAAGCTGAGACCGCAACAACGGCCACAGCCTGGCATAGTAATAAGTTTTTAAATCCCAAGACTTGCGGAGCTGTTTTACCAATTGTACATATTAATAAATATAAGATCTCTGGTCCCACAATATACGGGACAATGAGTAATGAAGAATTAAGAAATCTCTTTGAGGGATACGGATATCATCCCATAATAGTAGATAGTGAATTTATGTATGAGCCCATGCTGATTGCTATGGAGGAAGCTTATCAAAAGATCAAACAAATCCAAAGTGAAGCCAGGGATCAGGGAAAAATCGATAAACCACAATGGCCTGTGATCCTGATGATAACTAAAAAGGGCTGGACAGGTCCTAAAGAGGCACACGGTTTAATGATAGAAGACAGTTTCCGTTCTCATGGAGTACCCTTAGAGAAGCCCCAGACTGATGATGAAGAATTTCAAATTCTTAAGAAATGGCTGGAAAGCTACAATATTAAAGAACTACTCGATGACAAATTTACCCCTATAGCTGAAATTCAATCATTACTGCCTCCTCTTGAACTGCGTTTAGGCAAAAATCCTGATGCCAATGGCATGAATACCAGAAAACTTAATTTACCAGATGTATCCAAATACGAAGTTAATATTGAAGCAAGAGGTAAAAAGAATGCAGCAGCAATGATCGAGCTGTCAAAGTATTTAAGGGATATGATGGCTATGAACCCTGAAAACTTCAGGCTTATGTCCCCTGATGAAAGTGTTTCCAATAGACTTTCCTCTCTTTTCGATGTCACAACCAGAACATATATCTGGCCCACCCCGGAGGGTAGTGAAAAAATCGGACCCGAGGGGAGAGTTATGGAAGTATTAAGTGAGAATCTATTAATGGCCTGGATGCAAGGCTATGTTCTAACGGGCCGGCATAGTATATTCGTATCCTATGAATCATTCATGATGATCGTAGCCAGTATGGTCGATCAATATATTAAGTTCTTGAGCCAAAAATACAGATTTGATTGGAGAAAACCAGTCCCCTCTCTGAATATCATTGTTACCAGCGGCAGCTGGAGACAGGAACATAATGGCCTGTCTCATCAAAATCCTGGATTTGTAAGTTCTATGCTTAACAACCATTCTGAACATGTGAGCATTCACTACCCTGTTGATGCCAATATGCTGCTTGCAACTATGGATCAATGTCTGCAAAGCAACGATATGGTCAATATCATCGTGCCGGGCAAACATGATCTGCCCCAATACCTGACATTAGCGCAAGCCAGAGAACAACTACTAACAGGAATGATGGTATGGGAAGGCAAAGATTTTGAACCCGATATCACAATTGCCGCCACCGGCGATTATCTAACATTGGAAGCCATGGCTGCAGTTAAAATGCTTAAACAGATGACTCCTGAAATCAAGGTAAGATATGTTAGTGTTAGTGAACTTAACAATTTTAATCTGGGTAATCTTAAAAAACCTCAGGGTGATCAACAAAGCATTCTGGACCAATATTTTGGAAAAGATAATCCCGTTATTTACCTTTATCACGGATATCCTGAAGACGTAAAACAAATGTTGTTTGCAGCCTATGATCAGGAAAGATACCATATTCACGGCTACAAGGAGAAAGGTACCACCACTACACCCTTTGATATGCTTGTCCTGAATAATTGTAGTCGCTACCAGATCGCAATTGAAGCAATAGAAAGATATATTGCTACTGGTAAACCTGAGCCTCCTACAGCTAAAGAAAGTATTGCTAAATTAAAAGCGCTTCTTGATAAGCATATTGAATATATTAGGGAGCACGGCAGCGATATGCCAGAAGTTACTGAATTCAAATTATCCGACTAAAATGGCCACCCTCATTATCAATGCAGGTAGCGTAACTATCAAATACAAGCTTTTTGATTCTGAACTGAAGCTATTGCTATCCGGCATGATCGATAATAAGAATGGAAGATATGTAAGCGAAATAATTAAGGATGGCCAAGAATACTCCTGGGATATAACTAAGGAGCAATTTTTGAATTCGGCCAATTTAATATTGAATGAATGCCAAGGACATACTATCGAGAAGATCGGATTCAGGATCGTGCATGGAGGTGAAAAGTTTAAGGAACCTACTCTTTTAACAGATGCTGTGCTCAAAGAATTGGAAGCATTAAATAACTTGGCACCTTTACATAATCCCCCAGCTTTAAAGAAGATTAGGGAATTTAGAGAATTAATCAGCGATATCCCATTTTACGCAGTTTTTGATACAGCCTTCCATTCCAAAATGCCCCCCAAAGCATATATGTACGCCCTTCCCTATGAGTATTATCAGATGTACTCAATTAGAAGATATGGATTCCATGGTATATCTCATAGCTTTATCATTTCAGAACTGCATAAACTGGAACCAGATGCTAAGAAAATAATCTCCTGCCATTTAGGAGGGGGAGCTAGTATTGTGGCCATAATGGAGCGAAACAGTATTGATACCTCTATGGGCTTCACACCTTTAGAAGGATTGATCATGGCTACTAGAGCAGGCGATGTGGACGATGGCGCCGTCTATTATCTACAGGAAATCACACATTTCAATGATGATGAGTTTAATGAGATCCAAAACAAAAAGAGCGGCCTATTAGGTATCTCAGGCTATACTGCCGATATGCGCACATTGCTCCAGGATGAAGCTGCAGGCAATGAAAGAGCACATCTGGCAATTGAAATGTATATTTATAGGATCCAAAAATATATAGCCTCCTACATAGGCTCTCTTAATGGAGTTGATGCAGTCACTATCACAGCAGGAGTCGGAGCAGGCTCTGATATAATCAGGAAGAGAATTTTTGAAGGATTGAGCTATTTTAATCTCAGAGTAGATCCAAAATTAAATGATGGCCGGATCAATGTGGCTGAGAATCTCAAGATCAGCGCCTTTGGCAGCTGCCCCATTTGGATCATACCGACCAATGAGGAACTGGAAATTGCCAGACAAATACAAAACCTATGAACGATCATGAGCTTGAACAACTTTATGATAAACACTTTAGACGCGTTTACCGCTTCTTCTATTACAAGGTTCAAAGTAAAGAAATTGCAGAAGATCTAACTAGCGAGGCTTTCCTGAAATTTATCAATATCATTAAAACCAAAGACGATGTATTCAATGCAGAAGCTTATCTTTACGGAGTAGTCAAACTAGTATTCATGCAGTATCTCAGGAAGAAGTACAAAGATATCAAAACCATTCCTATTGAAAAAGAACAGGATTTTGGATCATATGTTCAGGAATTTATTAAAACAGCCGACGCTAATCCTACAGCTGAAGAACTTGCCCTCCCATATATTGATAAGCTTCCTGAAAAACAAAGGATAGTATTAAAAATGCGCCTGATCGATAAATTATCATTATCTGAAATTGCCATTAAACTCAATAAAGATATGAATTATGTAAAAACCACTCAAAAACGTGGAATTAAAAATCTGAAGCTATTAATAGCAACTTTTAATGTACACTCCAAGCAACAATATTAATATATGAAAGAGGATATAGAGATTAAAAATTTAATAGACCAGTTAAGCAAGAAGAATTCCTTTCCGTCACTCGAATTTGAATATGGATTAAGGAATAAATTACTGGAAGCTAATAAACATGAATATCAAGGGTTTTGGAGCAAGCTCTTTTTTGGCTTTGGGAAAATAAAATTAAATGGACTAGGCAACTTTCTAGGGATCATTATTACCATGATCGTATTTCTCGGGTCCGGGTTCTATTTATTGAACAATAACTATACTGTTCACGAACAGGTCAGAGTGCTTAAAGGCAATGAACAATACAATCTCTTAACTCAAGTCTATGCCAATAATCCCCAGGCCTTATTAAATTACAATAAGCCTTTGTTAACATCCAATTTGGATGACTCCATACTAAACATGGCCGTAAGTGATCTGGCAGGGACAGAATCACTGGAATCAGAAAAGAATTTCAACTATTTCCATCTCTCAACAACAACTTCTTATGGACCATTCTCATTAAACTGTATCGACTTGCAAATTCAAGAAACAAGAGCAGACATCTTTACATATGAAAGTGATAATACCGATTTTATCTCCTTTAAAATGGTGGAATACAATACAGACAACTCCATTCTTGACTATATCCTAGTCAACGACGACAACTATTTCAGATACTATGGAGCTGCCACAACCAATTTAGTTAAATTGGCAAATACTGATAACAGCCTACCTCAAACAATTGAGCAATCAATAACGCCTACCCTGCAATCTGAAGCCACAGAAATTGAAGAGGTTGTGAGTGGGGATAAAGTGCTTTACCGGATGGTAAAGAAAATTCCCAATAATTTCTGCTACTTCAATGATGAAGATGCTGCCCAAAAACAAGTTACCAATCCTGGTAATATCATAGTGGTGCTTTTAATCGATCCTTCACAAAACTTTGCAGTAACGCAGACCCAATACTATTATGAATTTGCGACCCTGGCTAATCAGATCATGGTAATCAATAGTAATCAGGAAAGACAATATCTTGATCCAGTAGAAGCAGATAGATTATTCCAATATGACCTACCCTATCCTGTTGAAATGGAGTTGGTCAATCTCGACTTACCACAACAAGTTAAAGGGATATTATTAAAAAAGGATAGAACCAAACAGGACTAAACTTTCTTCCTGCTCAAGCTAATACTTAAAGCTATTCTTAGAAGTAAAACAAATAATCCCAAAACGAACAGTAGTAGATTTGAGGGAGGAAGTCCCCTGCCCCAGGAATCCGGGTCGACCCATTTGTTGAAATCTTTGATAAAGAAATGGATCAGAACTGTAGTTAATGCAAAAAAGCCAAACTTCCTCAATAATTCCCGCCAGAGTAGTCCTCCCAGTTTTAAAATAAATCGTTTCATAGAGATAAAGGCCATGAATCCGAAGACTATCAAGCTCAAAACACCAAATAGGAAAGCTAGCTGATTAGGGATCATTATTCCAAAAACATTCCATTGCTGTTCAAAAAAATAGGCTGGACTTTCAGCTTCAATAACAATGTAGAAAAATAGGGATAATAAGGCGTGAGACAATCCGAAAAAGAACCCGCCTACACCTAAATACATCCTGTAGCCTAACAATTTGGTGAATTTTTTAGTGAAATACACAAGGCTAGCTAAACTCAAAGAACACATGATCAGAAATACGGCCATAGTGGCAAATAACCGATTTATCAGATAGACATTGAATCCTCTTTCCAGACCAATATATATTCCCCAAACTACGGCGCACATCAAAGCAAAGACCATGGTCTTAAGCCACATTCTTATCATTGTTTTAGCATTGGGTGAAAGAGCCATAGTTTATTCTACAAACTACGACCATACTAAGCAAACTCAACTTAGAAGTATTGCTGATAATACTATGCCTGCAGTTTCAGTTCTCAAAACAGGCATGTCTAAATGTACAGGTTTAAATCCTGCTTTAATTGCCATTTCCAGTTCTCGTTCAGACAACCCCCCTTCTGGACCAATAATGGCAACCACAATTTGATCTGCATAGGCCTTTAATTCTTTAATATTGACACTCTCTTTGACATCTCTGGAATGTAATACAAGCTTGTGATCAGCTTCAGCTTTTAATAATTCATCAAAACTTAAAGGACCTTTAAATTCAGGCATGAGAACACCCTCGCTTTGTCTAAGTGCCTCTTGGGCGATCTTACGGATCCTTTTCATCTTAGTATCTGTATAATCATCTTTCTTTGGTACGGAATATTCTCCTTCAAATAAAATAAATCCCGCAACACCAGCTTCTGTATTCATTCTGATTATCTCATCTATCTTACCTGCTCTTGGTAAAGCTTGAGCTAAAATCAATCTAGGTTTATTAGGCAACTCTGCTTCCCAGCTGCTTTCAATAAGTCCAGCGACCTGCTTTTTATCAAGGTATCCGATCTTACCCCTGTATTCCATACCCTGACCATCAAACAGAATTATCTCATCTCCCTTTTTAAGCCTTAATACCAATCTAATATGAGACACAATATCAATATTTTGGATATGAAAGTTCCTGGGTGTAAATGACCCTTCTTCTATATAAAACCGGTGTAACTTCATAAATCAATTATTAATCAAATGAATTATACCATTAGTTAATATCTATGGGCATTTTCTGCTACACTATATTAATTAAATTTAACACATGAAAAGAACTCTTCTACTTATCATTATCCTGATCATTCTATTATTAGGAATATTCCTATCTGGTATCTTCTTTGAGAAATACACTTCCAATCCGGCCCGCCAGAAGCTTACCAGTGTTATGGTTGTTGATCGGATCAACGAAGAAGCCTTTCTAATAACTAGGTCTGTTTATCTAGATCAAGATATTGAAATAGTAGTAGATGCCGGCTCAGACTGGTCAAATTTCTGGTGGGGTCAAACTCTGCAGGCTCAAGCCTTAGTTAAAGTTAGCTTAGGCGTTGATCTGCAAAATATTACTCCTGATCAGATAATTGTTAACGAACTAGAAAAGAAAATTACTATAGACCTTCCAGAACCCTCTATCATCTCTAAAGAGATAATCGGTGATATTGAGGTTGATAATCAACAGGGCTTGCTTAAATTGCTCTTCGATAATGATACCAATAAAGATTACAATCTAGCCTACTCTGAATTAACAACCC
Source organism: bacterium (assembly GCA_029567095.1). Taxonomy (GTDB): domain Bacteria; phylum Patescibacteriota; class Dojkabacteria; order B142; family OLB20; genus JAKQLP01. The sequence goes on along the minus strand of JAKQLP010000072.1, from coordinate 14,892 downwards.
AGGCTGAAAAAGCAGTTGAACAAAAAGAGGAATTGTTTATGGAATCTAAAACCGAAGCCTTAAAGATCCTGGAATTGATCTTTAACGATACAGGCTACAGTCTTATCGTTGAATAAACTTGACCGAAATCATACAATATTAATAACTTTTAATATATCCTCATGAAAAGGACACTTCATTTCTTTTCCATTTTCCTTACCCTTTTATTAATGTTCCTGTCTCCCCTGGCCTCAATTTCTGCAGATGGCATGATTGTAAAGCCTTATTGGGACAGGTATGAATACTATAATGAAAGTGTCCAGCAGGCATATATTAATTACGAGAACGGCAGACAGAGCATGATCCTATCAATTGGGCTTGAGGATATGAGTGATAATCTAGTATGGATCTTCCCAGTTCCAGCCAAACCCGATAAGGTCATTATCGATAACAATATTACCAATATGCCCAGACTTTACGGCTACGACATCACTGAAAAAGCCAAAGACGATCTGTCAGGCATGCAGCTACTTCTAAGTCTCAATCAAATCTATCCAGCTTTTTTCCTGCCTTTTCTAGACGCTATCAATTACGCACCACTGGTCTATGATTCCGGTATCATGCCCATGATGGGAGCTACAGGTGCTCAGGAAGACACCGCCAGAGATAAGGTTACTGTTTATGAACATATCGAAAATGATGGAGTAGTTACAGAATTATTAACAGCTGATAGTTCCAGTGTGCTTCAAGAATACTTTGATTCCAAAGATCTAAAAATCACAGCAGAAGAACTTGATTCATTACAAAGCTATTATGGAAAAGACAATACACTAGTAGTTAGCTGGTTAACACCTGTATTTGGACTGAACAATAGAATGTATCCTCAACCCATATATGATCAATCTGATGGAATATCCTATGAGGAGGATAAAACACTAGATAGTGCCTTCTCAGATATATATATGCCTCAGCCCTACTACATGCGAGGACTGCTGGTCAGTTTCCCTACTGATAGGATCTATTTCCCATTGATACCAACCAGTGTTTACGGAAGCGAAGTAGTCCCAGCAGTAATTAAAGTAATGGGTCTTGTAACACCTGATGTTTTTGATGATATTGAATCTTATACCGAAGTGACCTACAATCGAATCGATGGCTATTACTCCCCTCTTGGTGACCTACCTGCAGATTTTATAGGCTCAACAAATACTTCCTCGGGACTTGAGTATACGACAATAAGTATCGATGCTCCCTCCAAATTATTAACTGAGGATCTCTATATTGATCAATCTGCTCCATTAAATATTCATTTGGGCAATCTAGTCAGCAGTATGCCACTAGTATTCTTCCTCATTCCTCTACTAGTAAATTCAATGCTGGCTAGCACTCTAGCAGGATTAATAGTATTCAAGGAAGCCCGCACAAGAAAGTTCTGGGTTTATACCTTACTAGGACTAGGCAATATTCTCACCATCCTCACCTTTATTTTCATTGTGGCTTTTACAGCAACAAGGGATATTAAAAAAGAGGATCAAGCTTTGTTCGATCAAATAAAAGCCAAGGGGTATTCTTTATCAGCTTTCAAAGTAGCAGATTGGAGAAAACTGATCTTTATTCCATTATTCTCCATCTTCTATATTCTCTTAACCCTGTTTGGTGGAGAATTAATGAAGTTTCTAGTCTAAACTTCCTGAGGGGAATTACCTACAAATTCACCTTCACGACCTGGAGTAATTCCGGTTGGAATTATAAACAGCTCAGGTCCATGTCCCCAGCTTAATCCCGGGATACAAGCCTTACATAGATGTGCTCCACACGCCCTTACAAACAATGGCGCCCAGCCAGGCATCTCACCATTACTATTTAATCTTCTTACCTCATTAGTTATAGCAGGGGGAACGATCAAACCCATGACTTGCTCCCTGATCAGATCCGGATAACCATTGCTTAAAAAATAGGCAGGAACTATACCCAATTCATAATTGGGGTCTTGCATTAAAGGACAATGGAAAATTTCAGTATTCATCTCTCAAATTATCATAACGTATCTCTTTTAGCAAAAACACAAAATTGTAGTATAATTTCAACTAGGCTGGCTGCGTAGTTCAGCTGGTAGAACGTTCGATTCACATTCGAAAGGTCACAGGTTCGAGTCCTGTCGCAGCCACCATTTTAGTACTTCCTTATGAATACAAATTTAAGTTCCAAAAGGATCCTCTGCTTCGGAGACTCTAATACTTGGGGCTGTGTTCCCGGTAATGACCACAGACTTAGATACTCTCCACAAGAGAGATGGACTGGCATACTTCAATCTCTATTAGGGAATGATTATGAAATAATTGAAGAAGGCTTAAATGGCAGAACAACTTGTCTTGATGATCCTAAACCAGGAAGAGAAGATAAGAATGGTTTAACCTACTTGATCCCCTGTCTTAAAAGCCAATCTCCACTAGATATTATCATACTAAGTCTAGGCACTAATGATATGAAACAAAGGTTCAATCAATCGTCCCAAGATATTGGTAAAAATATTCTAAAGCTCATACAAGTAATTAGAGATATCAATAACTATGAAGCTGGAGACATTCCAAGAATAATCTTGTTATCTCCACCCCATATCGATGAGACTAATCCCTTAGCAGCGGAAAACTATATCGGCGCTTCAAACAAATCAAAAGAATTGGGCGCTGTTTTCCAAAAAATTGCCTCGGAAAACGAACTGGAGCTAATTGATCTATCCCAAATTGTAAGCCCCAGCTCTATTGATGGCCTACATCTAGATAAAGAGGACCATTTAAAAATCGCAGAAGCTCTTAAAAACATTATTAATAATAGGATATAATCAACATTGATGGGCCTGTAGCTTAGCTGGTAGAGCGCCGCATTCGCATTGCGGAGATCGTCGGTTCGAACCCGATCAGGTCCACTTCTTTTGCCAATAAAGTCCAAAAATAATACAATCAGATATATCTTATCTCCCCAACCAATATGAATAAAAAAACGATTTTAATAATGGCCTTAGGCTGCCTTGTGATTTTTTGCGTGCTTTGTATAGTTACTGCTGGCCTAGCTGTATATTTCTACAATAATAATGTTACTGTAACCCAAACACCAACTCCCACGATCAAACCCAGTATTAAGCCCACAATAGATATTGATCTCCCCTCACCTTCACTAATGCCTTCACCCCAAGTCACATTAAAAACATATACTAATACAGAACTTGGGATCACGCTTAAATATCCCTCCAGTTGGAGTGTAGAGGAATATGTTGATGGCACAGCCGACACCTGTCTAACTACTAGTGTTTACATTAGTAATGGCGAATATTCCTTTGAATATTACAAACCATGTGCCTCAGGCATTGCTGTGTGTTTGTATGAGGACTCAGTTGGCTATGATTATCCTGAATATATTCAGTTCAATTCCTATGTACCCATCAGAAATGCCCAAAAAGATGCTCGCAGAAGTTATGAAATTGAAAATAACGTATGGTATGTCTGCATGAAGGATGCAACCACGGGTAATTATTTAAGCAATATTGCCGGAGGCGATATCTACTATTACGCTCCTGAATCACCTGATCCAATCAAACTAGATCAGATGGATAAGATACTACTAAGTTTAGAAGTCATGGAGTAAGGCTATTGACAGGTTTGCTAGATTAATACCATAGCTAATAGTTTATATATGAAAAAATTAATTCTGATTTTATTACCTGTCCTTGCCCTTTTAATCTTTGCTCTATTTAATCTAGGTGCAAAGGATAAGGCAAATAAACCAAAATTAGTAGCATCTTTCACCCCTTTATCTAGCATAATATCAGAAGTGGCCGGTTCGAAATTCAATGTCGTATCTCTGATCCCAGCAGGCGTTGAGCCTCACGACTATGAGCCTCTACCTGCTCAACAACAGGATATTAACGATGCAGTGCTGATCTTCCAAATAGGAATGGACTTTGATAATTGGATCGCAGACAGCATTAATTCCCCTGAGAAATTGATAGACTTATCTAAAGCAATAGAAACCAGACCTAATGACCCTCATTACTGGTTAAGCTATGAAAACGCCTCACTCATTGCTGCAGAATCTGCAAAAGAAATTAAAGCACTATTCCCAGAATACTCTTCTGAAATTGACTCAAATCTATTAACCTACCAACTAAAGCTTGATAATGCCTTAGAATCTGCTCGATCAAGAATTACTGAGCTTCCAAACAAAAAGATAATCACTCAGCATGATGCCTACCAGTATTTGGCTAATGAACTCAATTTAGAAATATTAGGGACAATCGAAGAAGGCCACGATTCCGAACCTTCTGGTCAGCATCTCATGCAATTAAGCGATCTTGTTAAACTCTATGGGATCAAACATATTTTTGCCGAACCAAACACCCAGTCAGATCTGGTCATTACATTTGCACAGGATAACAATCTGGAAGTAATATATTTTGATGCTGCTGGTATAAGTACAACTGATTATTTGGAAATGATGGATAAGAATATAGTTAATCTCGTTTCAGCACTCAAATGAATAAGGCTCTGGAAGTAAATAATCTTAAGATCGAAATCAATGGTAAGGCCATAATCAAGCATGCCGATTTAATTCTAGGATCAGGTAGCCTAACCTATTTCTTTGGTAGTAATGGTTCTGGTAAAACAACATTAGTTAAAGCTATTCTCGGGCTATTTCCCTTTACGCAGGGCTCTGTATTAATTAATGGAAAGCCAAACACTCAGGAAAACATAGCTCAAAATATCAGCTATCTTCCCCAAAACCCCGTCATTGACAGGGACTTTCCTATCACAGTCGGGGAAATGATAGATCTAGCCTGCTCATCCCACAAGCACTGCCCTATAACTATTGATGAACACTTAAAAGCTTTTAACGCCGACACAATAAAGAACAAGAAATTGAATGAACTTTCAGGGGGACAACTTCAAAAAGCCTTGATTGCGAGAGCTTTAATTGGAGATAAACCCATCCTCATTCTTGATGAGCCATTTAATCATCTTGATCATACTAGTGAGGCGCTTTTAGTTGAACTGCTAAAAGATCTGCATGAAAAGGAAAAAAGGACGATCTTAATAATCACTCATGATCGAAGTATAGTGAATGAAAATAGCGATTGCGTATTATTAATGCACTCACACCTTCATTCAGGAAAAGCAGAAGAGATAATTAACAAACATAAATTGGAGATAATATAAAAATGGATCTGGAGATATTTCAAACAACTTTCACGCAAAGAGCGATCCTGGGAGCTTTGCTATTAAGCCTTTTAACTTCACTCTGGGGAGTTTTTGTAGTTCTAAAAAAACAAGCATTCCTAAGTGATGCAGTTGCTCATGCTTCAATATTAGGAATAGCCCTAGGTCTATACCTAGGAATTTACCCTCTCTATCTAGCTATTGTAATTGCCATAATATTCGCAATCGCCTTAACCTATTTACGCAATCGCTCAATCCAAACCAACGATACTCTAATTGGAATTATCTATTCTCTTTTCTTTGCATTGGGCTTGATCGTACTCTCAAGAACTACTGGTGTAAAAGTTGATCTAGACAGTTACTTGTTTGGATCATTGTTCGGTATTTCAACAGAAGAGCTTACAATGCTTTCAATATTACTAGGGATATCTGTCATTTATCTGGCTAAGAATTTTAAACAAGTGCTCTATTCTACTTTTGATCCTGAGAATGCTTACCTGCAAGGGATAAATGTCAGAAAAAACGAGTATCTGATAAACATCTTTTTAAGCATAACAGTTATTGCCGCAATTAAAGCAGTCGGACTTATTATGCTTTCAGCATTACTTCTAGCCCCAGCAGCAACAGCCAGGAGTCTGGCAAAAAGATTCTCACAAGTAATACCAATGGCTGCCATCATTAGCGTTTTGGGATCAATAACTGGATTAATTATTTCCTTGAGCTTCGATCTGCCAGCAGGAGCATCCATCGTAGTGGTACTTTCATTTATCTTTCTTTTAAGTAATATTTATTCAGCATATTCCCATAAATAGGCAGATGGATTAGAATGTGAATATATTAATTAACTGCCATGAAAACACTCCTGAAAGTTATCTTTGCAATTTTCCTTTCCATTTCCATCGTATTATTATTTGCTTTGCAATTAATGCAAAGTTCCCAACTTAATACTTTAAAACAGGATGTTTCTGAGTTGTCTGATGCTGTCTCAGCTTTAACAGGCGATGACCCGATTGTTGACCCCACAACTTCTCCTGATGACCCATTAGAGCCCACATCTAATCCTTCAGGAACTATTAAAGTTAAACTCTATTACAAAAACTATGCTAATGATCCGGAATCTATAAATTGTTCTGCTGACACATTTGTTTATAGGACAATCCCTAAAAGCACAACTCCTTTAACAGATACAGTAAGACTATTACTAGAAAATAAATTAACAGAGGAAGAGAAGACATTTGGACTAAATTCTCCTTTCGAGGATCCAAACTATGCAGATAGATTTGAGAATTTCGAATTGGAAAGTGTAGATATTAATAATGGTGTTGCCAAGCTTACCTTTAACGATCCCGACTATTTCAGTAGTGGCGGTTCCTGCAGGGTTGGATTAATGGCCTCAATGATCGATCTTACAGTCAAACAATTTGGAAGTGTTGATCAGGTGACTTATTCACCTTTTGATGTGTTCCAGCCTTAAAGTACATCGATCATCCTAGGCAATTCATAATGAGCTAGGGAGGCTTGGCCGTTAACAAAGGAATTATGATAGAGCAACATATCTACTAAAGGAGATCGTAAAGTTCTAGAGACAACCCCCAAGAAAGACTCTTTATACTTTCTTCCAATTTTAACTTCACCTAAGGCCAAACCGGGTACAGTAACTACTGCGAATTCAGGTCTACAAATAACGGGTTCCCCATTAAAACTAACATCCCCATCAACTGCCTTTACGGCTAAAGGATCTATATCAAAACTAGCGACAACATTTGATTTTTGTTTAATATCATACACATTGTAATTTCTCCCTATCGGTCGATTTTTCTTTTCCAAAGCTGGATATCTGAAAGGACAATTACCACATAATTCTAAGCAAGTTGATTTAAAAGCATTTACTGCTCCTAATACAAACACGGCATATTCATCCTGAATTATTTGCATTACCCTTACTATTTCACTTGTATGTGTATCATCTACTAAAACTGCAGGTGCTAAAGTAGCGTTATATAATACTTTTTCGGCCACTCCACAAAATGGAGGGACCCTGTTAAGGTCTCCGTTAAATCCGTAGAGATGGGAATAAATTCCAGCTCTACCACTAATTTTATTCGATTCAGCCACGAATAGATATACTATATATATAATTATATCACAATACAATCTCCTAGTAGAACGGTCCCTGCTCTGTAAATTAATTTTTCTCAAACCTGATATAATAACAAATCAATGGACGCGAATCAGGAATTACAATTGATCAGATCAGCTCGAATTGATCTTCATGCTTTTGCCCAGCTCTACGATCACTACTTCCCTATTATCTATGCCTATACACTAAATAGGTGTGCTAATAAGGAAATAGCTGAGGACGTTACCTCAAATGTTTTTATCAAGATGATAAAACTTATTAAAGAATTTGATGAAAAAAAGAGCTTAACTTTAAAACCCCTATTGTTTCGGATGGCCCACAATCTGCTTATAGATCAGCAAAGGAATATGTCCCGTCATAGCAATTTGAACGAAGCAACCCATGCCCAAACTCCTGACCTTGATAAGCCGATAATCATAAATACCCTGCAGGAGAAAATTAACAAGATAATGTTGAAACTTAATGAAAGATATCAACAAATCTTAAGTTTAAAATATTATGCAGAACTAACAACTGAAGAGATTGCCGAAGTAATGGATTTGAATAAGAACAATGTTTATGTACTTCTAACTAGAGCCCATGAAGCATTTCGTAAGGAAATTTTAGAAAATGATCCTGAAAGTGAAATATTTAATTTACTTCAATCGTATTAGTAGCAACCATGGTTAACAAAGAACCGCAAGAACAACAATATAGGCAGTTCTTTACCCGGAACAGGATCACAGATCCTTCTCAGGTTGCTGCAAGCGAACTACAAGGCAGGATCAAAGAACTTGTTTCCAGGGAATATTTAAATTTTCAGGAAACAACCAAGATGGAAGATAATTCCACCCCAGCTGGAGCATCAAATCCAGCGACCCTTCCTTTCTATAAAAGGAAGCCCCTTCTTTTGGCCGGAAGCTTAATAGTTTTGGCCTTTATCGTTCTTTTAATTTCAGTGATCTTCATGGGTCCCTCGCTAATCAAGGACAACAGTAAATTAAGAGGAGAGCTGGCATACAAAGAAGGATTAGTAGCTGCCAAAGGCGCCGATGGCAAATGGATAGAGGCAGAAACCAGTCTGTTGATTGAAGAAGGTATGAGCCTTAGAGTTGAAGGTACTGGAAAAGCTGTAATTAACCTTGATGATGGCAGTGCAGTTAGATTAAATGATAGTTCAATAGTTACCTTCTCAAGTCTTGATCCTAATCACATTCAGATCACTAATGAACAGGGAGAGGTATATACCAGGGTCATGCCCGGTGATAATAAGGTTTTTGATGTAACAGTAGGAGACCAGACTTACCAAGCTTTAGGCACAGCCTACAAGACCGTTTGTTACGATGATGTTAAAGGAGTTGAAGTTTATGAAAGCAAAGTTAAAATACTTGGTCTAACAACAGACAATACAATAATAGTTGAACAAGGGAACAAGTATTTCGTTGTTAATCTTAATGCCCCGGATATGGCCTCCACTATTTTGGAGATCGATCCGGCATCAATAAAAGAAGACTCTTTTGTGATGTGGAACAAAGATCTTGACGAACAAATCGCTGAATTCAAAAACAAATTAGGTGTTTTATTCGATGTTCAAGCTCCCTTCCTGTTCATTGCTACTCCAGAAAATGATCAGAAGGTTTACACTCCTTCCCTGTTGATTTCAGGAACTACTGAAGTGGGCGCTAAAGTGTTTGTAAATGGAGTTGAAATAACAAATAACGCAGGATCTTTTTCCTACGAAATGACATTAACTCAAGGCGAGAACATAATTAAAATCAAATCAGTTGATAGTTCAGGTAACTACATAGAAAAGACGATCGAAGTTGAATACTCCTTAGAACAGGAAGAGGAACATGAAGAAGAAGATGATGATAAACCAGAGCCTACTCAGGCTAAACCCGCTCCGACAAACACCACCCCATCTATCAACTTGTGGAGCGAACCTGATGATGATGCCATTAAATTGAAATGGGAGATCAAGAACCTGGACACATCAAATGGCTTAAAGATCGTAATTGCTACAACCCCAAATCCCTCCTATCCAACTAACACAGCTAAATGGATCGATGGAACTAAGAGGGAATTTGAATGGAAGGTTACAGATGGCAAGACCTACTACTTTAGAGTATGCCGCTACATAAATTCAGGCTGCGATGTATACAGTAATAACCTGCAGGCTACAGCACCTCTGGTAACAAAGACACCCATTCCTACACCAGCAGAAGTACATGTAACTTCTCTAGCCCAGATACCTGGCACAACTAAAGTATCATGGAATGTTGATGGTTATTCACCCTATGGCTTTAAGGTAGTATGGTCTTTAAATGAGAATCCAATCTACCCAAATCGTACTGGTGATGATTATCAGTATTTTTCTGATCCAGAAAAAAGGAGCTCTGATAGCCTTGAGGCATTCACCGGTCCGGGCAACTATTACGTAAGAGTCTGCGCTTATAACCCAAACATTGCCGAAAAATGTATTCTAGATAGCTATTCCAATCAAATTCAAATCACTCTGGAATAACTCATTAATTATTAAAATTAATAGCGCTCCGATCATGGAGCGCTATTTTTATTACTTAAATCCTTAATCATTCTTGATATAATCAGGTATTATTGCTTTTCATAAATGAAAACCACATTACATATCAAACCCAACAAAAACGCATATCTTGGTATTGGCATTTTAAAGATTTTCTCTTTTATTGCCTTTGCCGTGCTTGCCATTCTCTTTCTATTATCAATTTACTATGTGGGCTCATCAGAATCGTGCCCAGGTCCAGAATGCGCTGATTCTACCCTATTTGCATTCTGTCCTAGCATTATTGGGATATTTACTATCGCATTTTCAATATTCTCATTTCTAAATCTCTTCATCTCATACAATAAAGAAGAATATATTATTGAAGAGCAAAGGATCATAATCAAAAAAGGAGGTATTTTCTATGATAGCTCGACTGAATTAAAGATCCGCAATATTACATTTCTGGATCTGGAACTTCCCTTTATCGAAAACTCGATCTTTAAAACAGGAAAGATCACAATAACATCAGCAGGCACAGGTCTTTTAAGTTCTCTGACCCTCCTCTCTTTGGCAACACCGGAAACCATATTCCAAGCAATCGAAGAGGCTATGAAGGCAAATGGTTTCAAGTTAGAAAGAAAGACATTAGTGATGGAGGCTCAGCCCGATACTATTGGGATATTATTAAATATTCTAAGAAAAACAGGAGGCTTAGCTTCCTTCCTATTTTTTGCTTACTTCTTTATTAACATTTTTTTAATTTCAGCCAGCTCCAGTTTGATCTGGCCTATGATCACCTTCATTGTTTTTGTAATACTTTATCTGGCAGCAGTTATTATTAGATTTCTTGATCTAAAACAAAGAAGGTATAAAGTGTATGAAGACTGCGTCCACTATAACAAAGGCTTCTTAACAAAGCATTCTGCATTCATTCCTGTTGAGAATCTATCTGATTCCAATACGACTCAAACATTTATGCAAAAAATATTTGGGGTCTACGATATTGAGATCAGCTCCAAAGGCATTGCTTCCGAGATCAAATTCAAGAATTTAACTCAGGGTGAACAAATAGAAGCGGCTATAGATAATATCGCCATAAAACATCAGAAAGAACTTCATGCCAAACCGGCTCAGACTGAATCAGTCTCAAATAGCCCTATCAATCTAGATGAGAAACAATGGCATACTACAGATTTTACAAGCGAACTAAAGATGAACCCTGTAGTAGCTTTACTACAATTCTTCATCTCCCTAATAGCTTCTTCTTTTATTGTAATTATCATCATCTTCACAAGCGCTAGCTCTGGTGAGGAAGTCCTAGCCAATGTGCTCTTCTACGGTTTCTTCCTGGTAATAGGATATATATTCGGTACGATCTCAAAAATCTTGCAGATCTTCTATACCAAATACAAAGTTGCTGATAATAGTATTAAAGAGCAGTATAAATTTCTGTCTACTAAAAACAAAGAGTTCAATATCCAGAAGATCACAGCTGTAATTATGCTCCAATCCTTACTAGATCGAATATTCAATACCTGTTCCATTAAGTTCATATCAATAGGATCATCATCTGATATTACATTTGAGCATATTAATAGAGACGAACAATTCCTAGAACAACTGGCTTTAAAATTCGGATTCGATACAAAGGATACTCCCCAGCAAGAGATAAAAGCACATTTCTCAATAACCAAAATGCTATTAAAAGAACTGGCCGGCTATTTAGTATTGGGATTCCTTCTAACCCTGGCATTAATAGCCTTGTTAATCTTAAGCCCATATTTTTCAGACCTTGATATTACTTCTATCCTTCCTTACTTTGCTTTAATAATCGGAGTGATATTCCTACTATTCTTTATCAGAGCTCTTTATGGTCATTTCTACCACAAACAAACTCGCTTAAAGCTTTACTCAGATAAATTAGTGCTGGAGCAAGGCTTGATCAATCTATCAAGAACCCTAGCTCGCTATGATAATATTAAAGACCTGAAAGCTACTAAATGGCCCCTGACACAAAGTGGAACTCTACAGATCAACATTGCAGGAGATCAAATCCCTCAAAACAATAAGAATAATAGTCAAACCAATACGGACTCTACTAGTATTAAAGCTTTTAGCAACAAACTGGTAGTCGATTATCTTGATACTGTTCATCAGCAACTTAATGAATTAGAAGAATATTTCCAGGGGAAAAAGACAACACCAGCTGATGTTGCGGTAAGTAAACCCGCATTAGCCAATGATCTATTCCTGCTATTTTTGCTCAGTCTTTTAATATGGCCTTTAATCCTACTCATACCCTTCTCATTAATTGAATTAATAAAGAGAAGATATATTGTTCAGGAACATAGAGTAATGGAACGAAGAGGTATTCTTAATATTTCAATCACTTCCATTCTATTTGAGAAGATCGATAATATTAATAAAACTCAGGGTCCTGTGAATAAACTATTCGGCAACGGTTCAATTACTCTGGAAACTGCGGGCAGCCTTACACCAGAATTGATCCTAAGCAATGTTAAAGACTATTCACATCTCTATGAATTGATCAGAGAGAAGTATTCACAAATCCATAAGTCTGGTAATTAAAGGCTAAATGTATTATTATTTGCTTAAATTTAACACCCCATAATGGGTAAATTGAAATATTTTCTTTTCTCCATTCTGCTCTTAATATCATTATTCCCTGCCTTAACTCTTGCTGCACCTTCTCCATGGGGCATTGCCATCAATGATGAGAAGCAGGAATGTGCTGGTTACTGGGCTGGAGATGAATTCTCCTACTATTCACTACCTCAAGGCTGGACTTCCTACGTGCCTGATTATGATGAAGCAGGCCAGCCATATATTGAAACTCCTTATGGCAGATGTGATTTCTCTGGTTATTCTGAAGAAAACTGTTGTCTGGAATTAGAACTTCCCTATCTCACTAACCAGATAGGAAATTATCATGCTACAGGGTTTTGTCCTGACTGCCTGACCCCCCAAGACTATACACCGATCTTAGCTATTGTTTTAACATGCTGCTGTATATTACTAGGGCTTGTTTCTACCGGGATACTGTTTCTCTTAAAAAAAAGAAAAGTAAAAAAGCATAAATAATATTATTAATTTTTAATTAATTTCTATGGCAACTGAAAGAGTTATCTCCTCCAGAGTTGTGGGGAGCTCCAATCCCATAGCCAAAAAAGTGAGAAGCATCAGTAGCTCCATTAAAGGAGTCGGATGCGGTTTCATTATGCTGATTATTGGCTTGGTCTTAATTTATCAAAGCGTCTATGGAGTAAAAGAATACTCCAAGATCCTAGCTGCCTTACCTATGCAGGAAGCAAGCGAAAGTATGGGTAATGAAGAACTTGTAAAAGTTAAAGGCATGGTTGATGTACCTACGCCAGTAGAATATTCTTACGAAAAATGTGCTAATGCCCAATGCTTCGGAGAGACCACTCCTTCTAAAACTGAATTAGCTTTGTATCTTAGCATTGATAAACAACGCTTCGAAATTGTGGAACATGTTCGAACCGAAACCAGGACAAGAGATGTTGGTGGAGATGAAGTAGAAGAACAGGTAGAAGTAAAAGAATACAAGGAAGAATGGGTAAGTAAAGAAAAGAAAACGCTTTGGGCAGATTTTACATTGAACGGTAAAGTCACGGTTAAAGGATCACCTGATACCAAACTTATGATCGATACTCAAGAAAAAGAAGTCGCCAATGTTAAGATCGATAATCTCTCAGCCTTAAATTATTACGGTCAGCAGCCCTCAGCTCAAGTAGGTAGCACCAGACTGGTTTATTCTTACATTCCCCTATCATTACCTGCTCCTGAATATATTGTGACCGGAAGAATGGAGACAAATACGATAAGATCAGGCGACCCGTTTATAGTGACTGATATGACTGAATCGCAGCTTATTCAGGCACTAGGCGATGAAGAAAACTTTACAAGATGGGCCTTTGCCATAGGCTCCTGGGTCTTGACCTTTATTGGATTAAGCATGATCATGGCTCCTATTATTGAATTAGTTGACTGGATTCCTCTATTTGGCTGGGCAGCAAAAGCTGCAGCAACTGGATTGGCATTCGTAATAGCAACTGTCTTGGTACTGGGAAGCTGGCTGATCTTGAAATTCTGGTGGTTAATACTATTACTTACCATTGCCCTCATCGCTCTTGCCGTATATTTAGTGGCAAAGAAGCGTAAACCTGAGACTGCCGAAAAGTAAAATCTGTTTGATAAATGACAATCGGATTAGCTGAAGTACCCTATAACAGGGTACTTCATACTATACAAAATATGCAGTTACACAGCCCCGGATATATGAGCGCCTTAGGTAAACAAGGTCGAGAAATGCTGCGCTCATTCCTACTTGAAGAATCTTACGCTACCCAAAGAGCAATAGATCAGGAAGACCCTTCTGCTTTCTTTGATTTTCACTTTCAAACAGGAAGCCTAGTAACACCAAGTCCCCTACATCCTCTCATTGAGATTATTGGTGGCCCCGGAGTCAATGAAGCTCAGCTTATTAAAAACTCACAGCACAGGCTGGGCTGGATAGAAGCTCAACAAAGGTCGGACCCAGACGGCCCCCTACTTTCCCACGATCTCTATACTATCTGTAGAAGCAACCATCCTTCTGCTATTCGATTTATGTACGATCATACTAGAATCCCGGAAAGAACTTTAGCTCCAATGTCGAAAGTGTATTCTGGCCAACCTGTTACTAATCGGGGACCTATCCAGGATCTTCTGCTTAAAAGGACGTTAGCTTTAGAAGGCAAGCGAGTCCCCTATAAATATGAAATGGAAGATGGGTTTGATCTTGAGGATTTAAATGTGCTTCTAGCCCATCAATTTCAGCTGCATCCCTATCTTCTTATGGTATTGGAAGGATCACCATTAGTTAATACAGCTCTTAACAGTCAATTACTGGCTCAAAAGATGAGAATGATCAAAGATCTAGCTCCCAATTCGGGTAAACTGAGTCAGAGAGTAGCTATTTGCACAGTACCAATAGTTTTGGAAACTCAGCAAGACCAATCCACTTTTGATAATGCTCT
>JAKQLP010000063.1 GCA_029567095.1 bacterium | reverse complement strand
GTCAGAAGGATCACTTTCTAATATCGGTACCATTAGGTTGTATGCACCAAGAGCTCCTGGCCTGGAACTAGGATCATCGATAAAGACTTTTCCTCCTACCATATCTACTTCTCCACTTAGATCTGTCCAGTCATGATTGGCATTGAAAAGTACGCCGACATTGGCCATTATCATAGAGTCATCAGCATCCATGACATATATGCCTCTTTCTCCTACCTGTCTGAAGACAGTGACATCCATATCTAGATTCGAGATAAGAGTCGCTCTTAAATCAGGATCAAGGCTTAATAAATAGCCCTCGACCTCTCCCACATAGGAACCCATAGGATGATTCCAGCCCTCATTCGGCTCTACCCATTCACAATTATCCATACCGCCTACAGGTGTACGATTTAACCAGCATGATCTTGTAGAATCTCCATTGTCCTGACAGATCGGGAACTCTTCTGTCATATTAGCCTGACACCAAGCCCAACATACCTGCCAATCTTCAAAGATCCCCAAACCTGGCATGCCATAGGGAATCGTTCTGGCAACACCTCCATGATTAGAACACCAATAGTCTCCCGGAGGAGTATCCTCTCTCACAGAATACATTGTTGGTCTATTACGGAAAGTAATTGTCATATTAATATTCCTATTACTAATATCTAACAACCTAAAGTAATAGGTGGTATTGGGAAGTGCCTGAAAGGTTAAAAAACTAGTTACATCCTGCCACATACAAGACCAGTCTGCATCTGAGCTGTCAGTGGCCCAATCGTCATTGTCAGCCACTAAACTTAACGCATTCACAGAAGAACCAGTGTAAACACTCACAAGAGTATCCACACGTCCAGCCAAAGTATTGCAGGTATCTATCCATACTTCACGTGCTGTGGAGTCATTGGTCCACTTCCACCATAAGGTTCTAGGATCCATTGCATATGTGGCGGCATCAGGCTCACCTGCTTCCATAGTGGCATTTCTTGATGTGGATATCACATAAGGCTGATATTCGCCATACTCATCTAGCTGATCTAACTCTATCTCGATAGCATCACTAAAATTATCATTCTCCGGAGGATCTTCAGAAGGGACTTCCTCATACAGATCAAGGTTAAACCATAAAGGTAAATGGTCATTAAATTCAATAAGGTTCCTGATCGCTACTTGAATATAGTAGGTGGTACCTTCGGTAACAGACATAAAAAGCTTAGCTCCGTCATTGTAACAGCCAAGCTGGTTATCGATAACTTTCGACAGATCTGTTAACTGTGTTCCGGTATAGACAGCAATAATAGTATCCATGGTGTCGTACTCCATATCACAAGTGCCAATTGAGATATCTGTATCATAGGGAGCAGTGAATTGCCACCAGACTGAGTTTGAAGCTGAATATTTATCATATATTAATGAGGTTGGTTCATCTACTTGAATTGTGGAGCTTTCCAATATCCCATTACTATAACTGCTTTCATTAAGCCCAATCTCTATAGCATTCTCAAAATCATCATTGTTACTTGAAGGCTCATCTGTTGGAGTTACTGTTGGTGTCGCAGTTATGCCTGTAGTTGAAAAAATAATTTCAAATGGTCCAGTAGAACCATATTGCCCCCCGAATTGGAAATAGTATTCAACGCCAGAATAGAGTGTCACCTCAAACTGAGCCCCATAATAGCCATTTAAACATTCATATGATGTGGATCCATATTCCAAAGTAAGTTCTGCTAGATCGTAAGGATCTCCAGGATCTCCATAGTAAATAGCTAGACCAGTATCAAACTCACTGTTACATGTGGAAACTGTGAGATTGATCTCGTCTGCATCAACAAAATAGTTAAACCAGCCTGTATAATCAATATCATTCCCATCAATTATTATCGGCTCATTAATATCCGGTTGAATTGAAGCAGTGGAGTTGTCACCAGTAACTACAACGTCTAGATTGGGAAGTGTATAACCTGGGAAATCATCATAATCTATTACTTCTAGAGCTAAAGGGGTCGGAGTTATAGTTGGTTCTGGAGTATCTAGGTAAGTATAGAAGGCAGCAGCCCTATTCTGAGTTCCTGTCAGCATTAAAAAGATCCTAT
Organism: bacterium; assembly: GCA_029567095.1. Lineage (GTDB taxonomy): Bacteria > Patescibacteriota > Dojkabacteria > B142 > OLB20 > JAKQLP01. The sequence continues at coordinate 7,465 of JAKQLP010000063.1, read as the reverse complement.
CTGTATCAAATAGAACATCGTTAACTGTTTCGGATACTGTCAGACTATCAACATAGTTAAAGGTATCATCATAAACATGTAGGCCAGGAAGATATAGATCAAGGACATAAACATAGCCAGAGCTATCAACTGCTAGTTTCCAAGGATACTCAATCTCTTCTGCAAAGCTACCTTCACTGGCAGCACAATCATTAAGGTTACAATAGAAAACCTGAGGCACACCGAAAGAGCCTTCCAAATTTAAAACAAATAATCTGGGTTCAGTACCTGAAGTATCTATCTCAACATCAACAGGATTTGAGATCAATGATGAGTCGGAATGAATTGAGACAGTACTATCAGATAGATCAACGCTATATACTGTATCAGAATATTCGCCCACCACATAAACAAATCCATCGTAATAGGCTAATCCTCGGATCCCAATATTCGCTGCTACAGGAGCGATATCATAGGTGTCAATGAGATTAAGACCACTATCAAAATGCATAACACTCTCTGATTCTGACCCAATAACAGAGGCAAAGACATCACCACTATCTGATACTGCTAAGCCGTAAAGGTTTGGAAGAGCATCAGTGCTTCCAAGGATAAAACCATCACTATCGAATTTATCTATTGAAAGATAGTCATCATTGAAGATATATAGATTACCGGCTGCATCCCTGTCATATTCTTTTAAATAGGAACTGTTATCATCTAGTACCACTGTCCTACCTTCATCCGATACTAGCTCCGCCTCCACCTGTTTATACCTGGTAAATGTTAAGACCAGGATAGAATAAATAGGGACAATGATTAGCAATGTGATTATCACATGATGGGCTTTGATCTGCATTTTGAGAAGGTTAATGAGTTTAGACATATAATAATAATAAAGGAATGTGGGAATAATTCAATTACAGCCTTATTTATACCCTCTTCTCTTCCTCTCTAATTTCTCAAAAAAATGAGTTAACCAATATCTTCTATTTAAAGGCAGATCCCGGGCATGTACCCATTCTCTCTGCTCTCCCCCAAAGCCCTGCTTAAAAAGTGTCAGGCCAGCCCAGGGGTGTTTAGGATCATTGTCTCTAGCTATTCCAAAGAAGTTATATATTCTATAACCCTTACTTTTAGCATACTTGATTGATTCCCAATGCAATAGATACATAGCCGGTACTTTGCGAAATTCACTTAAGCTGCCTGAATGATGGTAATAGACTTCATCAAGATAGTAGATGAACAATGAGGCCGCGATCACCCTCCCTTTATACCTAGCTAAAAATATTCTGATCGCATCATCTTTCTGGAAGTGTTCAAACTCTCTTTTAATATATTCAAAAGAATAAGCATGCCATTTTTGTCTTTTTACAGTATCTTCATAAACATGGAAGAATTCCTTAAGATCTTCTAGATCGCTACTGATCTCGATCTTAAGATCCTCGATCTTCTCTGCCTGCCTAATTAAATAGCGGGTGGTCTTTCTCATATCAGCTAAGATCTCCTCTTCCTTCTTACCAAGATCCAATATCCAGGTGATCTCAGCATCAACATCATGCATCTGAGATAGCTTTAGTCCTAATAGGTCTAATTTTTCAATATTCTTTTGGGTATTTTTAATTAAGGGACTAAGACGGATATAGTCGCAATTAAGCTTTTCAGCTTCTAATTTAAGCAAATTCAGTAATTTTGCATAAGTAGTTACCTCATTAAGTTCAAATACAGGGCCATTTCTAATATGTAAAAATCTTCCCCTTTTAGCTTTAACTAATACTGCCTGTAATACTCCTTTTAATTGCTCATCAATATATATGCCGTAACGAAATATATCCTGTCCCTGTTCTTTTTCAAATTCTCCCCAAGTGTAGGACTGAAAAAAAGATACTGGCAGTTGCGTAGATTTTAAAAAACCATCCCAGGTTGCTTTGTTATCAATAGCCTTTAACTCCATCATGGATATTTTACGTATATCTGCTTTAATACTTCATAAGGGAAAGGCCCCTCGATCAAGATAAGGTCCCCTTCATTAATGGCTGTTTTAAAGTAAATGGGTATATCAAATACCAAAGGCACGTATTTACAGAAATATTTGTAATCAAGCTCCTTTAATTGCTCATAAAGATCTTTATCAGTAGTGAAAGTGCCATCACTATTATCAATTATCGCTTTAGCCAGCTGACTGTAAGTTGATTCCCTTTCAGTGCCTAGTTCAATAATCCCCTGAGTGAATATATATTTTCTGCCCTTAACATTAATGCTTTTTAAATGCTCTAAAGCAGCCATAAAGCCAGTAAAGTTCGCGTTATACCCATCATCAAGTATAGAAGTCCCATTCTTACCCTCCTTAACATTTAGATAAGGGACCTGGAAGGTCATATTATTAATGACCTTACTTAATTTATCCATGGGCAGTCCTAATTCCAAGGCTACTAATAAGGCGGCCATCAAGTTCGCAATATTGTAACTGGCCTGAAGGTCTGTCTTTAATAAGTACTCCCCTTGCCTATAGCGCATCCTTAATTGTAATCCTTTGGAAGTCCTTTTGATCTCACTAACGCTGATATTATCTGGAGCTGGGTAAAAATGACCTGAATCTGCTTTTCTCTTCTTATCGTAATTATGAGCAACCAGCTTTTCAACACTATCTACGGTGAAATAGAATTGCTTACGGGCTTCGGTTCTTTCTGCCAGTTTCAAGCAATATTCATTATCACCATTAAAGATAACCAGTCCTCCTTGCTTTAATTCCTCAACTACTTCAAATGTGGAATCCAATACTGCCTTAATTGAACCATAAAGACTTAAATGCTGCTGGTCTACTCCAGTGATTATGGCAATATCAGGAGGGGCAACATAGCAACAATCTCTTGTCTCCCCCAGCTTATATGCCCCCATCTCTGCTATGAAAATTTCAGTATCCTTTTTAAGATCTTTAAGTATAGTTCTTGCTATTCCCACATCGGTATTGTTATTCTTCTGGGTCTTAATGGTTTCATAAAAAGGAGCTAATAATTGATAAAGAATTTCCTTAGTTGTGCTCTTTCCATAACTGCCTGTAACAGCAATGACTTTGATCCTGGGATGATCTAGTAATTTCTGTCTAGCCTTTGCTATTAAACTTTTCCTTTTAAAGTAGGCTAAGGGTCTTGTTAAAAGCACCAAGATCCCTGTAAAGATTGGAGCAACTAGTTCCATGAAAATTCCAAATACATTTACCCAGAAGAGTATTAAATATTCAGCTTTGAATATGAGAGTATCATCATTTCTGATAGGAGATATTTCCTTAGCTAGTTCTGCTGGGCTTAAGAAATTATCAGTACTAGCAATTTGTGTATTTATGATGTTTTGGGAAGGTAAACTTAAAGCTAGCCAAATTGAAGGGAGCAATAAAAACAGTAAGGTTCCTATTATCAATATGAGGTTTCTGGGACTTCTTAAATTGGGTCTATGGAATTTCTTTCTGATCAGTTTAGGGAAGAAATCCATACTCTCATACCAATAAATAAAGAAGGAAACTGCGCTTAAAAACAGCATTTGTTCTACATAGGATGTAAAGAAGGCAATAATTATTCCTGTTAGCAAAGCGATCTTGAAATAGCTCATAAGGCTATGCCTTACTCCATTGAGCTTTTCAACGAAAATTGAGGATAAAAGTCTGTCTATGCGATATTCTTTAACCTGCCATAGGTATACATCCCAAATGAGATTTCTAAAATAGATAATAAAATAGGGAAGGGTTAAAAATATGATCAAAAAGATATAGATAGATAGATTCATTTCTTAATTATTTATGTAAATAATCTGAGACAAGTTCACTTACCTGCTCTGCTGCTATTAAAGGCAGTCCATGGCCTTTTTCTTCCACAACTTTAAGTTCAGACCCTGCAATTAGGGAATGCATCTTCTCACCCATCCATAAAGGTGTGATCTTATCCTCCTTTCCCCAAATTAATAGCGTTGGGGTCTTAATATTGTCTAGATCATTATCCAGATCTTCAGCTATTATATTCTTAAAAGTTTCTCTCATTGGTCCTGCTTTGTAATAGTCTAATTCTCCAACTAAAAATTTGTAATAAGCATGTCTCAAACCGCCACTGATCTTACTGACTCCCGGGATCTTTTCTAAAGTTGAGGCACCTTTACTTATTCCTTTAAAAACTTTCTTTTTAAAACTATTTTTCGGCTTTATTCCCGAGGCATTAATGATAATGAGCTTGGAGAATAATTGGGGATGTAATAGTGAGGCCTTAAGTAGGACCTTCCCTCCAAAGGAATGCCCTAAGGCAATTGGATCTGTTAGATCCAGCTTGGTAATGATCTTGTTTAAGAGTTCCGCATAATCAGCAAGCTTTAAAGGCTGTGGAGGCAGGGCACTACTTCCCGCACCTGGCCATTCAATATTGATAGTACGAAATCCTCTGGCTGACAAGGCCTGAGCTAATGGTTCCAGACTTTTAATAGAGCCGCCCCAGCCATGCAGAAGTAAAATATCTTGTCCTTGTCCTTGTATTTGAAATTTTAATTCCATAATATTTCCCAATTACAGATTAACAAATCAAGCTAATTATGCAATCATATCAGTATTCCATTAATAAATTGAAATGGGTCAGATTATTAAGTCCAAACTCATCAAAGTGCTCGCCTTCCTGATAGTTATTGTTGTGCTAATTAATCTGATCCTGACCCTGCCACCCTATCTTCAAAAACGACAATTAGAAGAACAAATCACTGCTGATCTGGCACTACTAGGACAATTAGAGTTGAATCAGGAAATTTCATTAGAGACAAGCTACAAGTTCAATTTGAAAACGGCTAATCAGGAATTAGGCATAATCAGTTCCATTGCTGGTGAAATGGAGGCAATCTTGTCACAGGAAGCTTTGAGCCTGCAAGAAGAATTAAAGGGATTACATTCTGATCTTGTATCTTTAGAAAAACAGGTAACTCTTCTTATGCTGCCCCTTGATATTTATTCAAGAGATGAAATGGGAAATCTGCTTGAACAGGAGATACCTCAGGGAAATGAGCTAAGAAACTATATCCAAAGCTTGATCACACAAAAAGATCAAGCTTTGGAGAATATTAATAGGTATAAAGAGGGGATCGAAGGGTATAAACGGGAGCAAGTAAATGCTAATAAGTTCGTAAATGAATTGTGGGGCAAGAGTGATAGGGAAATTAGAGGCATAGTCGAAGCAATGAGTCCTGAACTTAAGGCTGCTCAATTATTCATGTGGAGTTTAAATGGAACCTCTTTAACAAAGACAGAGATTGATAGAATGGGCTCTACTCCGCCAGGGGGAGTGATTCTTATGGGATACAACATCTCTTCCGAGTCTCAATTAAAAACCTTTACTAGACAAATCCAATCAACCTATACTCAATATCCCTTCTTTATTTCCACCGACCAGGAAGGTGGGGTCGTAAAAAGAGTAAGTTGGGATAGAACTGCCGGTCAAACAGCCTGGGATGATATGAGCGATGATGAGATTTGCGAATTAGGAAAGCAAAGAAGCATTACCTTAAATCAGGGGGGTATTAATGTTAATTTGGCTCCTGTTGTTGACCTGTCTGTAAGTGGAGGTGGATTTATTAATAACAGGACCATTAGTTTAGATCCGGGAATAGTTTCTTCCAAAGCTGAAGCTTTTGTTAAATGCTCGCAGGAGAACAAAGTCTTTACTGTGTTAAAACATTATCCCGGACATGGTGCTACTTCCCAAGATTCCCATTTCACATTGCCAGTAATTAACAAATCTAAAGAGGACTGGCTTAATAGCGATGCTATTCCTTTTAAAAAAATTGGCGAATCTAAATTCATAATGATCGGTCATCTCTTCTTTAAAAATATCGATCCCCAAAATCCTTCTACTACATCATCAATTCTGTTAAATGATATTTTAAGGACTGAATTTAATTATGATGGATTATTAATAAGTGATGATATGAACTTAATTCAAAGAAGTACAGGAAGCTCGTATAGAAAGTTGATCATTGATTCTCTGAATGCTGGTATGGACATACTTCTCTATGTAGGTCTACCTGATAGTTCAGAGAAAATGATCTCTGTTGTCACTCAAGCTCTGGAAAATGGCGAATTAAAGGAGCAGGAGATAAATAACAAAGTGTTGAGGATAATGCTAGCTAAAAGAGATCTTCTTTAGCTTTTGTACTTCTTCTCTCTATGTCTGAAATCCACAAAGAACACTCCGATCATTATTATCGAGATGATCAAAAGTGCAGCTCCAAATACGAAACTAATGGTGCTAGGCTCTCTTAATTGGGTATCAAAAGCGAAATTAATTATGGGGATCGTGTAATAGCGTCCTGATTCATCTGAAGTCAGCCCAGCTACACTAGGACCAATGTCTTGGGGATTGTTCATATAATAGATGATATTTACAGGAAGAACGAATAAGACTAAAAACATTAAGGCAATTCCCAATATCATCTTGGGGCTCAGATCTATCTCTATCTTATGTATTCTATTATCCTTTTTGGGCATCCCTACAAATACCTATTAATATTACTTAAATGCTCAGAATAGGTCTTGGCATAATGTATCTTACCGGAACTGTCATGTAAATAGTAGTAATATTCATTTGCTTCAGGATTCAAAGCAGCTTTGAAAGAATCTATACCTGGATTACATATTGGTGAAGGAGGTAATCCGGGATACTTATAGGTATTGTAAGGATTATCATCGTTTTTCAATCTATAAACATCAGCTTTCCAATCCTTGCCTAGATAAAGTAGTGAAGCATCAATCTGAAGCAATTTAACACCATTGATGCCCTGCTCCAATCTTTTAAAGATAATATCAGCGATCATTGGTTTTTCATCCGTACCAAATGCCTCTCTTTGAATTAAAGAGGCAATAGTTAAGAGCTCATAGAAACTATACCTGGAAGAATTGAACTTGGAATAGTCTTCTGGTGTTAGTTTATTGAATAAAGTGGACACCAGCTTCTCCAAGACCTCCATGGTAGTTGAGTCTTTGGCAAAAAAGTAAGTATCTGGATACAGAAAGCCTTCCAGATTTGCTCCTTCCGGTTTGTATACTTTTAAGTACTGAGTAACTTCTGCTGAAAATTCAGCCTGTTCAGGATTTTCTACAAGATTGATGAACTCATCTTTATCAAATTTTGAATCCTTCTCTTTAGCAAAAGCAATCGCTAAAGTATCTGCGATCTCATCATAACGCAGACCTTCAATTATGGTGAGCTTCACATCCTCCTTGTTCTTGGCTTTTTGCAAAAGAGAGAAAAGATCTACAATACTATTTTGAGGGCTTAACTCGAAATACCCAGCCTGGAATTTGGATACCAGATCGGGATTTAATTTGGCGTAAACAATGAAGCACCAGCGATCTTTCAAAAGACCTTGCGCTACCAATTTATCTGCGATCTCTTCCACACTATCACCAGATGTTACTTCAAAAATGACTGAAGCTTTGGAAGATCCATTGGGCATGATTATGCTA
>JAKQLP010000055.1 GCA_029567095.1 bacterium | reverse complement strand
CTCAAACATCAGATCCTGGTACATTCTATGAAAGATTAAAAGCATACCCAGATGCACCTCACCCCAGATATTTCATGATGCATACTGGAGCATTAAGTGATTTGAGTCCCAAAGATAGTTTTACAGGATTGGCAAGCATTAATCCTTTGAATATTCTAGAAGGAAAATTGGGTGAGCCTTTTACACATAAAGACAGATTCCTGCATGCTTTATTTTCCTTAATTTATGGATCAAGGAAAATCCAAGGTGGACTAATAATCTCAACATCAACTGAGGAAGCGCAGCAAATCCAGAGATTAAGAGGAGACCTTTATGTTGGCCAACCAATTTCTATTATGAATGAACAAGAGCTAGGCTCATCACTAAATCATGAAGCTTTAGCTCAGGCATTAATGTCTAGTATTGTTCACAATAGACACTTACTATTTCCTGATTGGAGGACAATATTTAAAGCAGGTGCTAATCTCGAGGATTAAAGATTAAATTCCTCTGGATTTCTACTAAGCCATCAGCTTTAGTTAAGAAGTCTGCATAATTTGGAAACCTTGTAGCTCTTGGAATGCAATTACCATTTTTTAGTGCAGGGCAATCTCCACATAATGGATCGAAATAGGGCATTAATCTGCCTGCAGCAGTGTAAATTGGATTGAAGAATGGTTGTAAGGATCTTGTATCATAAACTGCTTTGAGTAGAAATGTCTCATCTAAGCCTTGTTGAGCCAGTTTTATGAATAAATCCCAAGCCCTTCCCCTAAGATCTGAACTTTTTACTGGTAGTGGTGAGTAATCCAGTGTGGGAATGAAGGTAAGATCGAACGATACATCTCCATCTGGTGTTGCTATTTGCATTTCCTGAGGTTGTCTACCATCGTTGTGGCGTAAATAGCGATTATCATCAAACAAACGGCGCTGATAGATGGCATAGCGCATATCTCCTGGATTACGAAAATGATCTCCTGTTAATTGGGCTTGTCTATCTATTTTGGTTCTATTGACCATTTCTATAACATCCCTATAGGGTAATTCCCTGGTTTCAGGGTGTTCTATTCTCCATCTAGCTACTGCCTTACGATGGATACCTTCACAGTTGCAATGATCTACTTCGAACATGGATATATTTGCTATATATTAATTATACATTATTCAGCTTCTTGATACAAAATTTGAGAATTTGGGATATAATCAAGAAAGGCCCCGATA
>JAKQLP010000052.1 GCA_029567095.1 bacterium | reverse complement strand
GTAAAACAAGGACTTTACGCCTCTTTAAATGAGGAAGAAATGAATCTGCCTCAAGCAATGAAAGAAAAATTAGAATTAACGAAAAAACATCTGCTGGAAAATGGGGTATCAATCTCAAAAAAGACAAATGCCGGCTTCTCTTTTAAGACCAGGATCGGATATGAACAGGAAGAGCTAAACAGCTTCTTACCTCAATTAATTACCGCTAACCCCGATGCTATAGCTATTCATGGCAGAACATACAAACAAATGTATAGCGGTTATGCTGATTGGAAAGCCATAGCAAAAGCTTCAGACATAGTTAAATCATATAATGCTAATATTACTTTTCTTGGCAATGGAGATATCAGGAATAAAGAACAGGCAGTGCAATATTCCCAAGAATATAAAGTTGATGGAGTTTTAATAGGAAGAGGCTTCTTAGGCAAACCCTGGGCTTTAAGTAATACAACCCCAGATATTAAAGAGACATTTAAAATTATGGTAGAGCATGCTAAAGAGCATGAAAAGTATAATCCTGGGAAAATATTACCTCTTAGAAAGCACTTAGCTTGGTATATATCAGGAATAGAAGGAGCCAGTGAATTAAGATCGCAATTAGTAAGAGTGGAAAATATTACTGAAGTTGAAAAAATTCTTAATCAATATCTTGACAAAGTAGAGTATAGTAAATAATCTTGTAAAATATAGAATTTATTAGCTTTTTAGCTTTAAAAACCTATGAACGATGATTACATGTACAAATCCGAAGATGAAGAAGATATGGATATCTCTTCGGATCTAGCTTCTGAAGATGCTGATGATGATACCTTCTATGACCCTGAAGATGAGGGTTTAAGTGATTTCAATTTCTCAGATGATGAACTACCAGTAGGAGAATCTCCTGAAGAACTTGATGATGCTGCTTGATCTCTAGCCTGTAATCATTTACCAATTCGGCTTTAGCTGATATACTTAACCACGATATCTTAGCTAAATAATATTTTCATGGAAAAGCAATACAAATATACCAAATCCTTAAGTAAGGAAGACGAGACAATTATTGAATGCAGTGTTAATTCTGAGAGATTTCAAAGTGTTAAGGAAAAGATCTTTCGAAAATTATCTTCAGAAGTTAAATTACCAGGTTTTAGACCAGGCAAGGCCCCTAAAGCCTTGATAGAATCGCAGATCTCAGGACAGGTCCTAGATGAAACACTAAACACTTTAATTCCTGATGTCACAGCTGAAATAATGGAGGAAAGCGATATGACCCCCTTAAATCAAGTTCGCTATGAACTAGTTAAAGTAAGTGATTCCGAAGGGTTGACCTTTAAAGCCATGTTTGTGGCTATGCCCGATTTTACCATCACTGACGTTAGTAAGATCAAGATCAAAAAGGAAGTAAAACAGGTAAAAGATGAAGATGTAGCAAATGAAACAACCAGGATCTTCCAATACTATAATAAATCCCAAACCCAAAAAGAAGGGGAAGAAAAAGCAGCTCCAGAGAAGTTAGAGCTGAAAGATATTACAGATGAAAAGGTTAAAGCCTTGAATATTGGTTTTAATGATCTTAAATCTTTACAGGAGCAAATTAGAAAAGAATTAGAAAATTCAGCACTTAGAAATTCTGAAGTTAAATATCTAGACGATCTTCTTAAAGAAACTATCAATAAGAGTAAGGTAAAAGCACCAAAATTCTTAATAGAACAAAGCGCAGCTTCCAAGGAGAAAGAATATCTAAAGAAATTAGAAGATCTAAACTTAAAGCTGGAAGAATTTCTAAAAGTCCAAAAAACTTCCATGGAAAAACTAAGAGCTCAATGGAAAGAAGAAGCCGAAAAGCGCTTTAATGAAGAATTATTGCTTTTAAAGATAATTAAGGACCAAAAATTCAACGTAACTGACTCTGAAGTAGACGCCGAGATCGCCAAGATCACTGATCCTGCTACTAAGGAACAATTTACTACAGATGAAGGTAAGCGTTATCTGATCACTGTATTATTACAGCAAAAGGCCATGACCTGGTTGAAAGATCAGGCTGCTAAGTGATAGAGTATTTCACATACGAACTATTCACTTGATCATCAGGAAATTAGAATTAAAAAATTTTCGCAATCTTGATATTGCTATTGAGCCCTCATCTGGATTCAATCTGATCTTAGGCCAAAATGGTGTAGGTAAGAGCAATCTTTTGGATGCCCTTTACCATCTAGCCCTGGTAAAATCCTTCAAACCCTATACCAGTAGGAATAATGTGAATTTTAATTCTCAAGGCTTTGCCAGCATTAAAGCTGAGCTGGATCAGGACGGTTTAAGTAAAGAATTAAAAATTGTTTTCTCAGTAAATGAGGATAGCGAAAGAAAACGTCTGGAAGTTAATTCTAAGCCCACTACTCGTTCCAGATTCATCAATAACTTAACACTGATCCTATTCGCCCCTCATAATACCAATCTCTTGGTAAGCACTCCAGATGTTAGAAGGAGCGAACTTGATGATTTTGGCAGTGCAGTGGACTTCAAATATGCAATGAAATTAGCTGAGTATAAAAACGTATTAAGAACCAGGAACTCTCTTCTCAAAGTCGTAAGTGAAGGATTTGGGAAATTATCTGAGCTTGATTATTGGGATAATAAGCTGGCTCAATTAGGTGGAGAATTAGTGATCTTGCGCCAGGAACTCTTCATGTTATTACAACCATTAATAAAGGAATTGAGTTCAAAACAATTTGATACTGAACTTTCTAATATAGTTATCAATTACGAAAGTAAAATGAAGGGCGATGATCCTGTAAAAATCATGAGTGAAAAAATAACTTTAAATAGGAATAAAGAAATTGGGGCCGGTCAGAGTCTATATGGTCCTCATAAGGATGATTTTAATATTTCTAGTAATGAAAAAGACCTAAAGCTTTATGGAAGCCGTGGCCAACAAAGAATAGCCACATTGCTTCTTAAGCTAGCAATGTGGCGTTACCTGGAACAATTAAAACAGGTAAAGCCCATAATTTTGCTTGATGATGCCATGGCTGAACTTGATGATGAGAACAGACTAAAATTGCAGGACATCTTAAGTGGACTTAAGGCTCAAACATTTATTGCCACAACGCATAAGGAAGATTACTCAACAAAATTGTTGAAGAAAATGCAGATCATCACTTTGGATTAAATCTTTAGAAGATCTTTAATTGCCTTCTCGTCCAGATCGCTTTTGAGTAAGGTATAGACATCAAGAGCATCATTTTTAGCCACAGCATCTTTACCGGCAAAAGCCTGTAATTCCTGATCATCAGCCAAATCCAGATTAACCGGAGCTCTTTGGGTCCCTACAAAACCATTACTGGGATTCATCACATTTAAAACATATGTACTCTTACAATTCTGACATGTTAAATGTAGAACAATGCCTTGAGGAGTAGTTTTGAGGAGTTTGTAATCTGTCTCTGAGTATTTGGCACCACAATTATCACAATGCTTGGGGGCTATTGTTAAAAAGTGCTTGATGAATTTTTCTCTTTCGTTATTTAGCGCATCCATCTTTAAATAGTATAGTTTAAAATTCAGCCTTGGTCAAGATATTTAGCTACTGCCCTTTTTAACGAATCTAGGGCAACTCCGGCACATCTTAATCTTGATAAAGTTAATTCAATTCCTAATAATTTAGTGACATCCTCCATATTTAGTTTGGATATATCTTCCAAAGACTTACCTTGAGCATATTCAGTTAGCATTGAAGCTGTAGCCATTGCCACTGAACATCCTTCGCCCTCGAATGATATCCTATTTATACTGCTTTCTTCAACATCAATATACATAGTGATAGCATCACCGCAACTTCGATTTTCCATCATGGCCTGGGCTTTAAAGTTCTCCAGTTTACCGTAATTTCTGGGATCATGATAATGATCCAATAGCTTCTCCTGATATATGTTCATAGCAATATTATACCATCAACCTTAAAGCAACTTGAACAGTTTAACACCCCCACTAGAATCAATTGTGGTATGAACTAGCTCGAAGTATTGCAGCTTATCAATAGGTATGGAGGGGATATTCTCATCAATAGAATAATAGTTGCCTGATCCGCTTTTGACAGCTTCCTCAAAGGAAGGATATTCATTAACATCATTACCTGTAATTGTATAGACCTTACCAGGACTACTAGCCTGACCGTTGAAATTATACATCTTCACAAACATCCTTTGGTAATAGCTTTGATCATAAAGCACGACCTTACTGCCCTCCAGTTCTGCCTGAGCTACTTTGAATTGATCTTTAGCATTGGTTTGGGTTAGAAAGTAGTAATATTTGTTAAGATCGATCTTTTTTACTAGAACATACTTAACCCCTAAAGAGTGGAGCATATCTCTAGCTTGAGCTTCATCTTTAAGTAAGAAAAATTCAGTTGGTTTAAGGTAGTTACAGAAATTAGGTTCAGCTAAAATCGGTTTATCTGCTAGATAAGTATAAAGATAACCTAATTGCCAATCGGCCATGATGCCATAGCGCTCACTAGTATCTGGCAAATTCTCCCTCATCCAGACGGCCATTTCATAATCAGCATTACTAAAAGCCAGACTTGATCTTTGTGCTTGCAGATCCTGAGTCCAGGCAGCAATGTATGTCAAAAAAAAGCCTGCTAATAAAATGACAATGTATGTAAAAGACTGGGGATGCTTGATTACTAAATAAGCAAGGCCTAAGGCTGAAAAGAGAACATAATAGTACTCGCTTCTAATTCTGATCAATGCTAGTAAAGCCAAAGCCAACCCAAAAACAGCTATAGTGATATCTTTATCCTGAAGATATTTGATCAGGCCATAGATACTTAGGGCAAATAAGGCAACTTGGAATGTAACAGCAGTGGGAGGTAATAAAGAGATATTACTATAGATCGTGAACATAGGCTGAGCCTCACTTACAACTGGCCCTGAACTTCTATTGCCAATAAAACCCCAGATAATGACCCCTAATTTATCTGCAAAATCCCTAAAGAAAATAATGGTGAGGATTAAAAGCAACAAGCTAGATACTAGTAGTACTAGTGATCTAGAGCCTGCTGTTTTGAATTTACGATTAATAATATGCAGAGAAAAAATAGTTAATATGCCCAGGATCGTGATACCTATGCTTTGAGCATATGAGGCCCAAATTCCTGAAGGCAGCTGCAGTGCTAAAAATACTAGATTGATTATAGTAAATCTATTACTGATATCTTTAGTAAAAATATATTTAATTGCAATTGCTAGGATCAGTAAGAGTATAAGTAGGGAGGTCTGAGACCAACTTAATTGATACAGGGCAAAGACAATTCCTGATAGAAATGAATATTTAATACTTTCCCTGTTCCAAGCTTTAATTAGGAATAAAAGACCTAAAGCTAATAGAAAAGCTTCCAGAACATGTCTGTCACCAAATCCGAAATAGGAACGGGCAATATATTGAATACCAGTAAATGAGATCACAGCAGCACCTATCATGACCGCTTTATAGCTTTTCGGGAATAATTCCAGCAGTATAAAGACAAGAACTATGCTAGTAAACAGAGCCAAAATCGGTGATAAATAGGCAGTAGCAGTTTCAATACTAGTAAATTGTCCTGCCAATGATAATAGAGCCGGATAAAGTATAGCTTCTCTTTGATTAACGTAGCCTTCAGGATAACAGATATTCTCATCTAGATAGGGCAGATCACCTTGGCTTGATATTAAACTAGCTTGTCTGGCAAAAAAATAGGCATCAGCTCCTTTGAGCTGCACCAAGTTATCTGTCATTACATTTTCAAAGGAAAGAAAGCGCATTAGAAATCCTAGAAGCACTATTGCTAATAGAAGCAATATTTTAGGAAGATCCCAGATCTTTGTATTTCCTTCTTTTTTCTTTGGCATGATAAGTGTAAGCTTATCATATTTAACTTTGCTTTCATAGATTGGGATTTGCTAAATGGTCTTTAAAAATTATAGAATAAAGGCAATTAATATCAGCAAAACAACACATGGCACAAGTAACAAAATCTCCAGATGATGTAATTCATACAGGTACTAGCCCTAAAAGTAAGTATAGAATAGAGATCGACAGGAATGTCTGTATCGGAGCAGCCAGTTGTGTGGCAATTGGAGCAAATACATTTACATTGGATGATAAGAACAAAGTTTTAATAATTGAAGGAGAATGGGATTCTGATGAAATAGTACTTGCTGCTGCTCAATCATGTCCGGTATTTGCCATCAAAGTATTTGAAGCTGAAACGGGTAAACAAATATTCCCAGATGCTTAAATAGTAATTAAACAAAAACATGCTCATCGCAATAGATTACTCCCCTGCTCAAATCAATCCGGCCGGTATTGGTCAATATTGTTTAAA
>JAKQLP010000042.1 GCA_029567095.1 bacterium | reverse complement strand
TTTAAAGAGCTAATGACCTGTGATGATAAAGACCTATAATGAAAGTCCTTTTCACAAATAGACCAAAAGATGTCTGGATTGGTGGTGATTATATCCAAATGGAAAGAACTGCTGAAGAATTAAGAAAGATTGGTGTTGATGTAGAAATTATAGAGAGTGGTCTATTAAGACCAGCAATTAGAATTAGAGAGTTTGATATTGTTCATAATTTCAACTTTTCAATGGAGTGGGCAAAATATTCTTGTTGGATGGCAGACTTACATAAAAAACCTTGGGTTAGTTCTATGATTTACGCAGAAACAGACCAATTTGTGCCTTATGATAAGCAACAGATAATGATTGATAATTGTGCTGCTGCTATATTCTTAAATCAAGGCGAAATAGATAGGGTTAAGCGTGAATTAAAGCTAAAAGAAGATATTGTTCACATAATACCAAATGGAATAGATGACTTCTGGTTTAAGCAGGTAAGGTCTAAAAACAATTACGGTGATTATGTTTTAACAGTTGGTAGAATAGAAGCCTTTAAGGGTCAATTAGCAGTTGCCAGAGCTTGTAAGAAACTAGGACTAAAGTATATCTGTGTAGGTGAAAGGCTTTATGAAGATTATGCTAAAGAAGTTGAAGCAGAGGGAGCGATTATATTGCCACCAATGAATAAAGAAGAATTGATAAAGATGTATAAGCACGCTAAAGTAATGGTTTTAGCTTCAAGAGCAGAATTAATGAGTTTAGCTGTAATGGAAGCTATGGCACAGAATTGTCCAATAGTATTAACAGACCATAGCGAGTGGAAGCCTGATAATGTTTCACTTTGTAAATATAATAATATAACCAGCATTAAGAAGGCTATTGAAAAAGAATACGGCAGGAAAGTTAATCACAGCGAAGAAATGAAGAAATATCGCTGGGAAGAAGTAGCTAAGTCATTAAAGAAGCTATATGAAAATATCTGTCCTGATACCAACATTTAATCGGCCAGACTTCATTGTTAAGGCGGTTGAAGCAGTCTTAAATCAAGACTATCAAGACTTTGAGATTATAATCAAAGACGGCGGTGAATTTATTGGACACCTAC
>JAKQLP010000029.1 GCA_029567095.1 bacterium | reverse complement strand
AGATATTGGCTTCCTAGTCGTTCACTACAATGAAGGAGATACGGCCACAGTTGAATTCGACAACCTAAAAATTATACCTAGATAATGGAGAACAGCCTAGCTGAAAAACCTATAATCGTCGGATTAGCCTCGATCTGGGCTGGAGGTGGACATAATGCCCTACGTGATATTCTTGCTGAGGAACTAAGCCAGCATAAGGACTTTGAGTGTCATAGCTTTACCCATTCTGACAGCAGCTATGACTGGTTCAACGATAATATTTTTGGCAAGGCCCCCATATTTTTGAACTTCCTGTATAAAAAAACCCCTGGTGAATACCCAGGAGTATCTGCCATGAAATTAGTAAGGGAATGTGAGGAATTCATTAATAAGATCAAGCCGGATATTGTTATCTCAACAAACTTTGGAGTCTGTTCAGCATTTGGATTTTTAAAAAGAACTTTAAAACTATCCTTCCAAAATATCTATGCTATACCAGATTACGGCAGAACAGGAGCTGCAGCATTCCCAAACAACAGATATTTCAAGCCTGATTATGTAATAGTATTCGACGTTGAAACAAAAAAGGGATTGGTCGAGGATTTGAAATTCCCATCTAATAAGATCATATTATCAGGCTCAATTGCCTCAAGATCTTTCAGGGATATTATCAAGGACAGTAAGAAATTAACTAGAACTGAACTATTCAAACAAATAAACAAAGAACTTAAGTTTAAATGGGAAATCCCTTCGGACAAAAACACATATATCATTTGCGGTGGAGCTGGTGGGGTTATCAATAAATCTTTTAAACTTCTAAAAGCTTTTGCAGAGTATAACGAAGAGAATTCTGCTTTCCAAAACGAGAATCAATTCTTAATAATTACCGGTCAGAATGAAAAGTTCAGGGACAAATTAAATACACTTCGTAAAAAGAAGAGTTGGCAGAATATTTACCCCCTGCCTTGGATCTCTCTAAATACCTATGCCAAAACCATGTTAGCTTCCAACTTCCCAATCTTAATTACCATTGCTCCAGCAACGATAAACCAGCTGCTGACAGCCAATTGTGGTCCTTTTGTCGTGTACCACTATAGAACTGGTCCGGAACTGGAGAATGTAGCATTTATTAAAAAAGAAGGATTAGGTGCTGAGATAAAAGATCCAGAAACAATAATTCATAAGATCATTAAGGGTTTTTCAGTAGATGAGCGCAATGATTTTTTAAAGTTAGCTACAGAGCATCTCCAATTAAGAAAAGAATTACTTGAGGAATTACCAGCTGTATTAAAGACCATATACAATGCTAATTTAAATAAGAAGGAGATAAATCCAAAAGCGATCCCCTCTTTGGACTACACTAAGATCTCCCCCAAGCTGCTCTTAAGCATTTTAATACTGCTTATACCTTCATCATTGATCTTTGCCTATGCCCAATACTTTAAAGGCAAGAAAAAGATAGCTAACAATGAATATATTAAAAAGGCAACTCAACTTACGGGTAAATTCTGGCCATTTAAGTAGCTTCTGGCTGAGCAATTTGTTGAAGCATTTCCCTAGGTCTAGCTCCAGGTGAAGGAGTACCCCTTGTCATTGGTGGAGCGCTTTGAGGCAAGCTTTGAGACTCATCTTCAGCTTTAAATCTGCGCCTCATAGGGAAATCCAGTATAAATTTAATTGGATTATTTAAAAATTCCAAAATAGGCCTTAAGGGATTAATGAACTTCCCCACCATCTGAGCGAAGAGTCCTTTTCTAACTTCATTCACAGCTTGACTCTCAGACTCTCTTTGAGCCTTGATATGTAAGGAATAATCAGGTTTCTCTGCTCCCATTATTTCCAGTATTTTGGATATAAAATAGAACTACCCCATTTCAAATATCTTATCGTGCCCCTGCTATTAAATATATACTCAACACCTTCTCCTTTGTAATCACCTCCAGATGCATTTTCATCAATGAATCCTTTGCCCCTCTTTTCCAGTTTAATTAATTCATTACTAGGACTATTTGAGCTTAGATCATAATAATAGATATCTTCACCCATTCCCAGGATTTGAATATCGCTCCAGCGATTTGAAAACATACCCTCAAATATTTGATATTTCTTAACTCCCGCCCCCTTGATCTTGATCTTTATTGCCATGTCGATCAAGGCCTCAACCATGGACTTAGCTCTATCATTCATGCTGTTTGTTAGTACTACTGCTCCTAGTGAATATTTAGGACATATTGCATAATATGATCTAAAACCAGCAAAGCTTCCACCATGGCCGATCAATTGATTATTACCATTCTTCCATACTTTAAATCCTAATGCATAAGTATCATCGGGATGCTTCTCAACCTTCCTTGGCTTTAGGATTGTTTGTTTAATTTTTGCTCCCAATATATCTTCATTTTTTAAAAATAGCTGCTGAGCTATTCTACTAAGATCAACTGCCGAAATAGTATGCCCTACAGCCGGGGCATAGGATTTAGTTTGAATTTCCTTAAAAGTTTCTCTACTACTATTCAATAGTGAATCATATTCAAATCTGGAATAGCCTTTTGCCAGCTTTTTTCTCTCATTTGCTTTCAAGCCTTTAATATCACAATAATGATTTTTTAAATTAAGAGGATCAGTAATATGAGATTTAATGAATTCTTCGTAACTCATCCCGCTTACCTTCTCAACTACCTGTCCTAATAGCGCATATGCAAAATTAGAATATTTGTATTTCCTATCTTCAGCAAATACTTCAGCTCCTTTTACTCTAGCTTCCTCAAATAAACCATCGCTGTCTGGGAATTCATCATTATCCCAAAATGGCAGTAAGCCATCTCTTCTGAGCCCGGAAGTATGGGAAAACAATGATCGCAACTTCAACACTCCTATCTTTCCAATATTTAAATATTTATCCAATTGATCATCAAGCTCTAATCTACCCTGCTGCCAGAGCCTGGCTATGGCCATAGCCGTAATACTCTTACTTATTGAAGCGACCCTGAACATCGTGGTAGTTGGATCAACCTTAGACTTTTCATCAAGATCTGCATAACCCAACCCTCCTTTAACTAAGAGCTCATTATTATCAAAGATCACATATGCTATTCCCGGGATTTGGTAGTTACGTCTCTGCCATTCCAGCCAGCTAGATGCCCAATTTGCTAATATATCTATTTGTGCTTGTTTCATCTCCTTTATTTTATCATTAGTCCCTGAGGCTCAGACCAGGCTAGAGGTTTAATGTATCTGGTTTCCCCTGGGAATTCTTCAGAAGGTATATATTTTCTCAGGCTGTAATAAATTAAACTGGTATCAAGAGTATTTAAATAACTGGCGGGTATAAATGATCTACCCTCTTCAAACCAGAATATTTTTGCTACATTGCCTTTATCGTCCTTGCTTTCCATATATCCTGTATAGTTGGTATCTGATAGATTCAAATACACTCCATTGTCTGTATTAACATCAAAAATGCTTAAACAACTACCTTGAAGTGAACATACAGGACTGCTACTAGAGGTGATAGTAAAATTAAGAGGCTCTGCTTTGGTTTTGCTTTTTAATTCCAGGATCAAATGTGGAGCTAATATATCTTCAGATAAACAATCAGGATCGCTGCTGCATGTTTTAATATATGGATAGTGGCTACTTAAAGACCCAAAGGCATCTGCTGAAAAATATTTAACAGCGACCTTGATCAAACCAACGCCTTTAGCAAGATACCAGCTTTCCCTAACTGGCATTTGGCCACTTAAAAAATCACCAGGCCCTTCGTACATATCAAGCCTAACCACATCATCATAGCTCTTTTCCCCAATTATCACTGGCCAGGCTTGTTTTTCAATTCTAAGATACCAACTTCTATTGGTATCTTGATCTGCAAGCAAAACAGGTAAAGTGTTGCTATCCAAACTGCTTAAATTCCTAACAGTATTATTCTGCAGATATGAAGTGGGCAATATCTCATTCTTATTACCAAAAAAGAGTGCCGGATAATTATTATCTTTTGTTGTATAGGTATAAACACGGTTTAAATCATTGGAATTTATCTGCTTATCTCCATCCAAAGAAGATCTATGATATGCTTTGTGGCCAACTGCATAGATATATTCGTTGATACTAACTAATCTTTTATCTTTAACCTGATTTTGGGGTGCTATCATCATAAGGCGCATATTCTCATCGTCAGTGATATCCTTCCCACTATACTCCTGCCCTAATGGTATTGGATGCCAATAAAGAGCAGCATTATCTTTCAAGATCCTCCAAGGCCTGATCACATAGTCACCCCAAGCAGTATCATGCTCGATCTCAATTCTGGTTGTTCCTACCACAGGGCTTCCCAGTCTTTCTCCTTTACTAAGATAGCTTTTAGAATCATATACAAAGACATCCCCCTGCTCATAAGTAAGATAGTCACTAAGATCGACAGCAACGGTTTTAACAGTACTCTCAGCTTCGATGTTAATAAAAACAGGAGAGCTCCAGGCATACAGGGAATTAGCTTCTTTGAACTTCAAAGCATATTGCCCTTTACCAAGAGGAAATAAAGCAGAATCTATCCTTGCTAGCCCCTTAAGATCACTCATAAAAGGCTCCCAAGCCTCGATCGGCACTGAATAAGTACATTCATTATCCTGACATTTACCCAGCATCAAAGCTAAGGGCATTTCACTGCACAATAGATTGGGATCAGCATTATCAGTAAATTGCAGATAGAACCTTTCATAGTTGCTCGCAAGTTCTAATTCTGATGAGAAGGCTACTCTACTGGTACCGACTTTAACCGATACTACCCCACAAGGGGAGGCACCTGTTAAAGGAAGCTCGTTTAATTCATTCTGAATAGTGTTCCACCAGTTCAATAAATATACTACTGACAATATTAAAGCCAGAATTAATCCATAATATATTAACCTCTCTCTTCCCATAGGTATTTATCTCTATTAAAAGAATACACTATTTCCGCTCTCTAGTTTATACCCCGCTCATCATTAAATGTCCTGACCACTTCCAGAATCTCATCCAGGAATTGGGGAGCAATAGCTATAAATTCAAAATTTTCTTTAGTTCTTTGCAGAGCATTAGCGTATTTGATCTCCTCACCTTTGAAATTAACATATACCCCACCGGACTCTTTTACCAAAATATCTTGCGCAACATTGTCCCAGATCTTACTTGTCCTATTTAAACACCCTGCGAACCTTCCTTCTAATACCATAGCCAGATCAAAGGCGCTATTAGTTGATCTTAAATTCCTGATCCTCTGGATCAATCTTGCTAATGTTGTGCACTCCATATATGTGAGATCAGGCATTTCCTGATGCGAATCAATACCATATGCTAGAAGACTTGATCTTAAAGAATTCTCCTCTGTAACTCGAAGTCGTTGACCATTAAGAAACGCCCCTTTATTCTTTTCAGCGATATATATCTGCTTATTAAAGCTAGGTAGGACAATACCACCTGCAATTGCAGTATCTCCGACAAGTAATCCCAGCATTATTCCATAAGTAGGAACTCCAGCAGCAAAATTACTGGTACCGTCAATTGGATCAATGACCCAGGTCATATCAGAGCCATTGTCCAAAGCCCCAATCTCTTCATCAATGATATTATGTCCAGGATACTTACTTTGGATCTGATCAATTAAGAACTGCCCTATTTCCAGATCAGCCTTAGTCAACACTTGATTATTATCTTCAGCCTTAGCTATCCCAGAAACCTTTTGATAATACTGTAAAGCAATATCAGCAGCTCTTCCTAATGATTCTAAAAGAAAATTTCCATATTCGAATTGGTCCATTTTATTGAAATTAATATATATCTTAATATTGCACTTTTTAGCTGCTTCTAGCAATATGAATCTATTCTACATACTGATTGTATCTGGCTATTAATGATTCTATATGGGGACGATTACTTCTATTAACACCGTTTTTAGGATCCTGAATGAAATTATGCATGATCCATTTCCCATCACCATTAAGTCTAGCCTTAACTGCTTCAATTTCTTCGATCCTTTCCTCGATGCTCATTTCCCTGTAGCTAGTTATTGCAGATACTGGTGGAACTTTCTTATGATTTTGGGGAGTCCTTTCCGGTATGGCCCAATTTGCAGCACTTTTTTTAGGACCAGGTCCGTGCACAAAATGACTTATCACTTCACCAGCTTGGCCTAGGCATATCCCTTGAAGCCCACTTAACCAGCTGGCATTAAATAGGGCAATTCTTAATACATCATCTGGTTTTAAGGGAGTCATATCAAAAGGAAAGGCATAGCCTTCTTTCTTTTTAAATGCTTTTTCGTTGGTATTTAAGCAGGCTGTAGCGGCCCCCAAACTCTCACTATCACTTAATCCAAATTCCGGTCCTACCCCCCATTTGTATATCAACCAATGCTGAAGACCATGTGCCCAGGGAGTCATTAATAATCCATTCTCCGCACTATTATACCCTCCCAGGACCCCGTCATCATGATAAAGATGAGCAGCCTGCAAGGGGATATTACTGCCTCGCATCCCGGACATTCGGCAGCAGCCGTCTCTATTATCAATATTTCGAAAAGCTGATTTAGTAAATGCACAATTACCAATAACATAGGTGAGCGCTAGACTGCCTGCAGCAATCAAAGCTGTTTTTAAAAGGGGCTGTATGGGGTTTTCTGAGTTGTGAACTGTACCTTTTTCTGGCAAGTTTCTTTTTATTATGCCCTAACTTATTCAAGACCTCAATATCTCCCTTTACAAAAATCAAGGATAGGCATATTATTCAAGCATACTCCTTAAACTCTTCACATGACTAAAAAATTCACGATCCTACATAGTAATGATATGCATGGAGATTTCCTAGCTGATGATAAAGCTGAAAGAGGTGAGCTAATAGGTGGTTTAGCCTTGTTATCAGGATATATTAATAAGGTCAGAAAAGAAGAAAAGAATGTCTTGTATGTGATTGCAGGAGATATGCTGCAGGGCTCCATCATTGACAGTGAATACAAAGGCATCTCCACTATGGAGATCATGAATTATCTGGCTCCCGATGTAGTTGCTCTTGGCAATCATGAATTCGATTATGGTCTGCCCCATCTATTATTCTTAGAGAAAGTAGCGAATTTCCCAATTGTAAACGCCAATCTATATATCAAGCCCTACTACAAAAGATTGATGCTCCCCTACCTTGTTAAAAAAGTGGATGGCTTTGACATCCTTTTCAGTGGCATTTTAACGGAAAAGGTCATTGATTCCATCAAACAAGATCCTCTGATCGGATCTTTTGTTACACTACAGGAGGCCAGTAAAGAAGTAGGTAAGATCTGCAACGCTTACAAAAAGGATGATATCGATCTCACAATCCTCTTGACCCATATTGGTTTTGAATCTGATGTGGAGCTTGCCAAGCTTTTAAAAAAGAATTGGGGGGTAGATATGATCATTGGCGGACACTCTCATACCATTCTGGAACAACCTAAAAAGGTCAATGACATACTTATTGCCCAGGCCGGTGTGGGTACTGATCAAATAGGCAGATTCGATATTGAGGTTGATGACGAGTCCAATTCCATAATCAGCTACGAATGGAAGCTGATCAAAATAGATAATCGAATCGCTGAACCTGATATGAAACTCAAGCGATTTATTAACTCATACAAATCAACTGTTGATCAAAAATATCAAACAATAGTATGCAAGCTCTCCAGAGAACTAACCCACCCCAAAAGAGAGATTGAAACAGCTTTGGGTAATTTGGTAGCTGATGCCATGGCTGAAGCTAGTGAATGCGACATCATGTTGGTAGGAAGTGGTTCGATCAGAGTAAAAAAGATCGGCCCGCTAGTAAGCCTGATGGATCTTCTTACCTGTTTCCCTTATGACGATTCTTTAACAAGATTTTCAATCTCAGGAGCTCAGGTATTTAATATGTTCGAACATTTCATGAGAATTGAGAACAGAAATGGTGAAGGAGAAAATTATCAGGTAAATTCAGGAGTTAAAGCCATCTACAATGAGAAAGATAAAAAGCTTGTCAGTCTTGAAATTAAAGGATCACCAATCGAATTAGATAAATTCTATACTGTCTGTCTGCAAGGTTATCATTACAAGAACTCAAAGGATTACCTGAATATATCTGCACAAGAATTAGAGGCCAGTGGTAAAACCAAGGTCATTTCCACATCAGCTCAGGAAGTTCTGGAAGAATACTTAAGGAATAATCAGAATATCTATAGAGAGGTAGAAGGCAGACTGATCTATCAGCCTTAAGACTTATACTTTTTCACTACATCAAGTAACTGTTTAACTGCTGCGTCTCTGCCATATTTCGTTCTTTCCTGCTTTTGATTTAACCTCATAGAAGCATAAAGCTCACTATCTTTAGATAATTTTCTTATCGCTCTTGCAAAACCTTTAGCATCAGTCTTTTCGGCCACATGCCAGGCAGTTACCTTATGCTCTGTAACACCAGCTGTGTCCTGATTGTAAATCCTAACAATAGGCAATCCAACGGCCATAGCCTCAAGCAGGACTAGACTTTGAGCTTCCATAAGAGAAGAATCAACAAAGAGATGAGCCTTATCGTATAAAGGCAATACTTCATTCAGATCTAACTTTCCATGCAATATCACATTCTCCCCTTTATACTTTCTCAAAGCTGTTTTAAACCTATCATAATAGGCGGGGTCTTCCTTACCTCCAACTAGATGTAAACGATAATTATCTGGTAATTCATTCATTACTTTTAATAGGAATAATTGATTCTTGCGAGGCTCAAAGTTAGCAACATAGAGAAGATCTATCATGCCATCACTGATCTTTCTATCTTTGAATTTGAAAACATCCAGATCTATTCCATTACTAATGATCTCTAGTCTAGCTCTTGGGAATAAGCTCTCCAGGTATTCTCTCATCTGCTCACTCAAAGCGATTATCACATCAACATGCTTCAACTCATCTTTAAAAATCTTAACAACACTATTAATTAAAAATTCAGGCCAATATTCCCCCATGAACACCCTACTCTTTATTAATTTCTCAATACGACTATGAACATAGTAAAGACTTAACACTTTATGTTTATGAGCATAATCCATAGCGATCATATCTGTAGGATAATGGCTGTTGCATATGACTACATCAGGATCATATTCCTTGATCAGCCTATTATTCAATATGCTTCCAATCCCGATCCTTAAAAAATCCTCCTTGCTTTCCCCCTTAAACATGACTTTGGGAGGTACTCTGCAGAAGATCTTAGCAATATGCCCAGATCCTCTTAAAGCAATAGCAAGCTGTCTAGGAGCTATTACATAGCCATTTATGGCATTAAGATCGTCAAGTGTTATTAAGAATTTCATAATATTTCACATACTATCAAGGATGATAAGCCAATAAGGGCTTAAATGCAATGCAGGGGATTTCTCCCCTGCATATTAAATACTTAAATTAGATCTTTTGATAGATCACTAAACTTAAATGTCCATCCTCATCTATCTGAGTGAATATGCTTCTATCATATTCATTATCAAAATCCATACCCTTAACAATGCTTTTGGATATTTCTCCAGTCAATGTTAAAGGATTCAGTATATTTGTCCATTCATTAGATCTGATTACCATATCAATGAATAAAGGATTTTCAGCACCCCAGGTGATCAACCCGTCAACCAAATCACTATTAGAATCCCATACAGTAACTTCAAAATCAGTAGGATCATAGTCACCATATGGGCAATCTCCATTGAAATTTAGACAGTTTTGAACTACGCTGCCATCTCCTTCTGCCCCTCTTACCTTATCACCTCCAGCATATACATTAGTAATACTTAGGGTAAAAATAGCTAAAGAAATAAGCGCAATATTTAATTGTTTCATAATCTCAAGATCACCTCCTTCAATCATTACAAACAATACAAAGATATTACGCTAAACTAAACCTTCGGTAACAAAGAAGATAAAAAAGCAGGGGATTTCTCCCCTGCTAAATAACTTAATAATTATTACAACTCAAATGGATCGCTGATAAGTATTGTTTTGCCTCCACCATTAATCCAAACTGATGCAAAATCAGCAGGAATAGTATCTTTAAAATTGTAATGCCAGCTGCCATTTCCGAATTCATCAGTTGTAAATGTAAAAGCCTTTACACCTGTCAATAAGCCAGGCCAGCCAGTTGAACCTGTTGCGGGCACGACCACTCCTCCACTAGTGAACCAAGACCAGGGGACCGTTCCTATAACTGATCCGTCTGCCTGAACAATTCCAGTTGCGGTTACAGAATACCCTGGATTGTATGGACCGTTATAGGTTGTCTTCAATGTCATAGTATTACCTATAAGCTGTCCTTCAATAATCTCGGTTGTTTGGTAAGGATTTGCTCCAGAAGGATATCCTCCAGTTCCAGAAAATGTCCCATCAGGATTAATTGTTGTGAGATGTATATCGTGAAAATATGTGTTTAGCACAGTCCAAGTCCAATCAGGGGAAATTGTTTGTGGTACATACGGAGTGTAAGTTTTTGAAAGATATACTGTATAAACCGTATTTGGATTTAGCCCCTTCATAACACCTGTTAGATTGGCTACTACCCTGCCTTGTGGATGATTCAATATTAATTTTGATGCAGTATCTGAACCAATAATATCGCTAGATCCATAGGGAGGGACAGGCATAACATCACCTGAGAGATTCCAATCGATAAACATCGCACCTGCATCGTTATCAGCCTTTTTAGCATAGACAGTCGTTAAGACCAACCCCATCCCAGCCATAAATACAGCCAGGAAGGTAAATAATTTCTTCATAATGGGAAAATAAAAAGTAAAATATATCCAAATATTCCTAGCTTTATATAGCTAAAAATTTGGACAATAGGATAACTGGGAATATATATTTATAAACGAAACACAACCTTCTTGCTCACAAGCACTCATGATAAGAAAATGCCATAAATCGCATGCATTAAAGCAAATGCTAAAGAGACATACACCATTAACTGATGTGTTTTAACACTGACCTTAAAGGGACCATTCTTTACAGTTGACAATGCCAAAAGAGCAGTAACTGAAAAAGATAGGAGTGTGAATATACCTCCAATAATTGAAATGATCTTGCCTGATGTAAGGATCCCCAGAGTAGCATGAAACAGGGCAAACAGTATGGAGATAAGAGCAAATATCTGATGAGATCTAACAGTCTGCTTAATCTTTCCCTTTAAATTCAAAGTAGATAAAAGTCCAGTTAGAGAAAAGGCTGTGAATACCATTAATCCTCCCCAAAATATTGGTGGCTTACCTAAGATATCCATTGTGCTGAGAGAAGATAGATCCATTGGAGAATGATAATATATTAAATATTATCATAAATTGGATCTGTTTATTCCACTACTACTATTCTCCCTTTAGTCTCGGGATTAAGAGCTGAATAATAGCCCCATTGACCCGATTTGGTGAATTTAAAAGAATATGAGTCTCCTGGCTTAAGAGTTCCTGAGAGTAATTCTGGAAGGTCCGAATTGGAAATGATACTATGTTCGAACTTATCGCTATTGATCCAAGTAATTGTAGTTCCGGATTTAACAGTGATCACATCCGGCATAGTGATCTTATCTCTGATCAAAACTATGACGTTATCAGTAGCAGGCTGCATCAACCCACTTTGATTTCCTTGAGAGGATAGATCGGGACAACTATGGGCAACATAAGTGCCAAAAGTAAGTAACCCTATTACAAATATTCCTACTAAGATATTGGTCTTCATACCATAATATTCAAGTCGAGATAGATAAACGCAAGGGGCCCCATACTATTACACTATTTTGCAGTTTTAAACTGAAAGAGGATCCCAAAGAAAACTAGAGCCGCATACCCTACTAAAAACATCTGTTCATCTGCGAATAATTTAGTAAGGTCCATAAACACATTGTAGTTGTTAACGGGAAAACTATTGGTCCTGATGGCCACAAACCCTAATACAACATAGGCAGCTCCCCCAATTGAAGTTGCTAGAATAACAATAAATTTCTCAATACCAAGAACTAGCATTGTGGCTCCAAACAGGATCGATAATATCAATACAGTCCAGTCCTGATATACTCCCAAATTCCAGCCGAAATATACTATTCCCCAGCGCACTAGTTCTGCTGATAAGGCCGCAAAAATGATGAACATACCTACCTTGTATATAGTGAAGCTGATAACTCCCAGTAACAACCCTAATATCACGCTTCCCCCTAATTGCCAGGCAGGATCCTGCCCTGCTAGGATCCTAAATCCAAAAAAGAAACCTAAGATAAAAGCACTAAGAGCTAAATATATCTTAAAAACTTTATACCCCCTGAATACACCGATCAATCCTAAAACGATCAATATCGCACTGTATATTGTATTTCCCATTAGTCAAAAGTTAATAAATTAAAGATACGGATTACGTTGTCCTACAACCACTACTGAGGAATCCTGATCGAGCTGTTGTCTTGGTAATACTTCGATCACCTCATCGGTTCTAAACATTCTTCTATAGTTGAATCCAGCAATAGCTATCACTATCATTACAACCCCAAATATCATTAAGATAAAGGCAACAATGCCTTTGGTTGTATCTTGAACCCCACTTTGGGGTAATATGTTCAGATCGGAAAATACCATTCTATTATTGAGGTCTACATTAAGTATCATCTCTTTTTCCAGCCTGTAATAATCCTGCTCCGAATTTAGATAGTAAAGATAGGCAGTATGATCACCCTCACTTAATGGCTGATCCATCGCTACTTCCCAATTTCCATCGGCATCTGCTGTGGTTGAAAGATCATATCTATCACTAAATACCGAGATCCTGACTTCGACTCCAGCTGGAGCTTTGCCATAGAATTTAAATCCACTGGCTCCATCTTCATTAAACATGACATTGTCGCTTGTCGCGTCAAGAAAGAAGCTAAGTCCTTCATCAACTTCATAATTTATCCAATCAGACAAAAAATCTTCTTTGTCATTCACAGGCTCGCTTGTTGGCACATCCTCTATGCTTGGCGTGATCGAAAGATCAATTTCCTCAACCAATCCAGTCACAGTTATGCTTGGTATTGTTGTAGATGTTAAGGTAGGTACAGCAGGAGGATTAGTAATACTAATGCTCTTCTCAACAATATTTTTAGGCTGCTCA
Organism: bacterium; assembly: GCA_029567095.1. Taxonomy (GTDB): domain Bacteria; phylum Patescibacteriota; class Dojkabacteria; order B142; family OLB20; genus JAKQLP01. The sequence continues at coordinate 1,895 of JAKQLP010000029.1, read as the reverse complement.
CTATTTCCTATTAGATCATTAGCAATAACAAAAAAATCGAAAACCCCACTACCTCCAATACTATTCTTATCTATGGAGAAAGTAGTCTGCCAATTCCTGGGCCCGATCATGCCTGATTGAACAGATGCACTTTGCTCAGCTATTTGTCTCCAATCATTAACACCCTGCAACCTATACCACAAGGCGATCTTCCTGATCCCACTTGCCTGATCTATAGCGTTGGCATTGATACTGATCACAGAACCGTTCAAACCTATAGAACTAATGCTAGACGTAGGGACTCCAACATCCAGCATCACTGATAAAGGACTTGAATCCAGTTGGTAATTGATACTGTCTAATACGTTCAAGGTGATCAAATTAAGCTGAGTAGGATTTGTTATCTGCAAAGCAGCATTACAAGCGTAACTTCCGTTATTCAATTTAGTAATAACAGGATCTCGAAGAGCTACATCATTATTTTTGATTGTACAGGTCTTTAAACCTGACCAGATGTCGTTGATCTGAGACCTGATATTAAAAGAACTGGGAACATACCTGACATTAGTGGTTCCATCTAAATATGAAGGGTCGGCCATGAAAGATATTAATTTGATAGTGTTGCTGCTAAATACTGCCGGTGGTGTACTGGCTCCGGTTTGATCAACACTATTAACGGCTTTCATGATTATTAGTTGAGGATTTGTGGTCCCGATATTACTGGCGCTGGCCTTACAATAGCTTATTCCATAATTGGTCTCTATCATTGCCGTTCTCCAACTGCTCCCACCATCTATAGAATACTGGCACAGGATAACAGGTCCCTCTCCGGGATTTAAGATCTCACTGCTCAAATATGAATAATTGCTTTCGGTATGGATATATAGAGTGCCAAGCTGGGGCACAAGGGCAAAGACCTTTGTGGCGGCTAAAAGGCTAAAAACAGTAATTAGAACAATACGAAACAAAATATGCATTAAAAGCATAGCTCTCCTTCAATTATATTTATTCTCCATACTGATAGCAATCAAATCAAAAACCCATAAAAAAGAGACCCTCCCTAGAGGGTCTCTTTAGTCCAATCCTTAACTATTATTGGTTAATACAATCTCCACCGTTTCCATTACCTGTGCCCTTACCATTTCCACCTTTGCCGGCCCAGTCAGGTTTACCGGGGAAATTACTGCGTAAGGTCTGCCCATCCACAACCATGGTGAGCAGAGTGTTCCCGTTCTCATTATCCTCAGCATCAACTAGTACTCCTGTTAATTCAAGTATGTCACCCACATTGTATTCTTTGTCGACAAACCAGGCTGGGCCAAAACGTGTAACATACTCTGTTCCTGTGTCATTGTCTTTAAGTTTTACCATGCTTCCATCGATCTCCAATATCGTTGCCTTCATATCAACTTTGGTCTTAACTTCTCCGGCAGTAGTTGTAACTTGTCCAACTTCAGTGTAAGCCTCAACAGGCTGGGTAAAATAGGAAAGTCCCGCAGCTGCAAAAGCCAGAGTTACTAGTCCAATTGATAAATATTTGTTTTTCATGTCTAAAAAATAAAAAGTAAATTATTTAAGTTCTTTTCGCTTCAGTTGTCTTCCTGTGTTCAATTTGTTACTGCCAACCGCAGTCTAGTTTAAGGTGCAACCTATTGCTTGTTAAACTATGACTATCTTAAAGGATAATTTTGAAGGTATTATGAATTGAAGGATATCGTGAATGTAGAGCCTTTTTTAAGCTCGCTCTCAACTGAGATCAAAAAGCCATGGGCTTCTGCAATTTCTTTAGCTATCGCTAAGCCAAGACCTAATCCACCTGTTTGGTCATTTCTTGATTTATCCACCCTATAGAATCTCTCGAAAATATATGGAAGTTCGGCTTCAGGGATTCCTATACCGCTATCAGACACTTTAAG
>JAKQLP010000073.1 GCA_029567095.1 bacterium | reverse complement strand
TGATTGTTTCAAGCTTAATACCAGTAATCTTTGATATTTCTGTAGGCATAATACCTTGAGCTCTTAATTTTCTAATTTCAATACGTTCTTTATCAGTCATAACCTTAAAATTCCTCCTTTATATTGCGTTATTTTGCGATTTTATAGTCTGTTGGTTAATTTATTGTTACAGCTATAACAAGTGGTTTAACGGCGTTTATTGGGCCTTTGATTATTGGGATTTAGTATTTTAATGGATAGGGGGATATACCCCCTTTGAATTCGCAATTTTTCGCGTGAAACCCCACCCCGGTGTCCAAATGAATAGCTGTAGAGATTTAGATCCCCCTACCCCCTAGAAACTAGATAGAGTAGAGGGAATGGTACTAAAATATTTTTTTGTGTTTATATGTGACACGTGACAAATGTGACATGAACCATTCATAACCACAATCAATGAAGCCATCGTGTTCTTGAAGTTCTCTATCAACAGCAGTGATGATTTTAGAATTAATATGGTAAGCAATGTATTCAAATCCATTGACTACTTGCCAAATATCATCTGCTGGAATCATGTCAACATTGTATAGTACAAAGCCATCATATTGGATTAAATTAGATCTAAGTATGACACTATCGTCATTTGACGTTAGTAAATTAACTTCTATTGTGAATCTATCATTGATTTTGTAAGTGAAATCACTATTATATTTAAATTTGTTTTCGTGGTAGGTTTTAAGCACCTCCCAAGCTTTGTATTTTTTTTTATGGTATATCATTTTATTTTTCCTCCTTGCTATTTTGATTAAAGATTATTGGATTAGATAAATAGGATTCAGTTTTCTTATTAACTTGTTTAACTTGAATGTATCCATATTCAACTAATCGATTTAGAACTGGTGTTAGGGATTCAACGGTTTTAAAGGATCTACTTGCTCGAAGAATATCCCTTTTGCTGAATTCATAAAAACCATTCTTTTTAATATTTGCTAGCACATATTCAGCTTGTTTATTGATTGGATCAATTCCCATAAGTGAATAAGATGCTTTTGCATGTTCAATGTAATATCTACCGATTAAGATAGCGTTAGCCATATCATCTTTAGATACAACTAGCGGTGGCGTTATATCAAAGAAAGGATTGAATTGATCTTTGTTGAATCTTGCTAGTAGAGCAGATATACGAAGTACATTACCTACAAGTTTTCCTCTCCAAGTCTTAATCTCAGTGTTTTCGCCCATGATTTTTTCGTTCTCATCATGGAATGCTTCAAATAAAGAACTTGCATCATTACTTAATCTAACGATTTGATTATCAATAAGGTTTTCTTCCTCGTTTAATACATCTTTGATTTTCATATCGTAGAGTCTAGAAACCTCTGGTGGAATAGGAGAAGTATGAAACTTTCTTTTTCCAATTAAGGATTCAGGTAGTGCATATAAGAATCTTGTTGTTAAACCTTTACCTTCAAATGTAGAATTGCTTATAAGTTGAGACAATACTGAAGGTTGCACTGAAAGAAGTATGGTTAGTGCAGGCTTTTGAATTAGCTCTGAAGGACGTCCGATTCTATCGACTCTAATTGTGTCTCCTGAATATCCTTTTAAGAACACATCGATATTCACACTCTTGTTATACATCCCAGCAAGAACATCAAAGATACCACCTTCAGTTGATATAATTGCAGTCTTTCCATCTGAATCAGATAGAATAGATGTTAGCTTTTCAGTTGTAATGTCATCAACATATAATTTTTTAGGCTTTTCCTCTTTAAAGTTAGCTACCTTTTCGGCTATTTCAGTTAGATCAGTTTCTGATGCTTTACCTTTAGCATATTGAGTTTCAATAGTTTTCTTTTTGCTTTCTAGAGCGGATTTACGCATGCGAGAAGCTTCAAATCTTCCTGCATTTGTATTGTTGTAATTAAGCTCATACTCGTTAACTGGCCTAGTCATAAAGCTGATGATAGCTGATTTTCTTTCACTAGGTTCGGCAATAATTAATGTATAAAGATTAACTGGTTCATTCCAGTCTGCTTTACCATCAATACGATATCTACCTTGCATACATAAAGACATAATAGCTAAGGAAGCGGTAGCAGCCATATCGACTGGTGTTTGTGTGGTTTCCGCTACAGCAACTACATAATCTTTAATGATTTTAGGTAATGCATCTACAGGGAATGTAGGTAGCGTAGGCTTTTCAAAAGGAATAGGTGTATCCCATTTGATTTCAGCTTGCTTATTATATTCTTCAGGCTTCGTATAACTTGGATTAGTTACAACTTTATTCTTGTAGAATTTAGCAGCACTTTTCCAAATTAGATTCAATTCATCCGTTTCTAGTGGTGGATTGCATTTAGAAGATGCCTCTATATATTTGGATTTAGATTCATCACTAATTCCATATTTCACTAGCAAAGAACAAGCAATCTTATGCATCGTTGCATTTCTTAAGCCTTCTGGTATAACTTCACCAAGTTCTCTAAATGCTTTTTCACTTATTACATCATCTAAAAAATTATTTAATGTAATAGTGCCTTCATGGTATTCAACTAGAGGCTCAGCTGTACCTGCTAGAAATCTTGCTGAATCTTTGGCGTT
>JAKQLP010000014.1 GCA_029567095.1 bacterium | reverse complement strand
GATAATTCTAATCTGGTTAGCCAAAAACTCAATTCAAAGTACTTATGGCTCTTCGCTATTTTCTGTAGATAACCTAAGGATATCGATTCGCAATTCCTCGTACAAAGCTTAGCAGTGAGTCCGGAATAAGAGGCACTTGATATTGATTCTTTCATTGACTGCGTTTTGTCGATAATTCTAATCAGGCCTCAGAATCCGAGCCTGCCCATACAAAACAGCGAGGGGCCGTATTTATCTTATGCCCAGCTTTCTCAATTTAATGCCGGCTGACTTCATGCTTTTAATGAGTGCTTTGAATGCTTCATCCCTTTTCCCCAATTTCTCAAGTGCTGCAGCTTTGCCTCTCCAAGCTAACTCATCATTTAAATTTTTATTAGTAACTTCATTAAATAATTCATCAGCTTTCTCATAGTTCTGCGTTTTATAATAAACGATAGCTTTGTTATAAAGCGCATCATTAGATATCTTTGTATTCTTTGCGTCTGCAATGACCTTGTTATATAACCTAAGCGCTTCTTCGTAATTACCTTTCGCCACAAGAGCATTACCTTTTCCTTTTAGGGCATTCGCTATTAATATCTGATCACTTCTGCTTTTTTTGCTCTCGATTTCCAAATTATTTATCAGATTGTCATAACATGCGATCGCATCATCATATCGTTCAATATTATATAACGCTCCTCCAAGTTCAATTATCACTTCGCTGTTCGACGGGTCGACAGCTCGATACTTATTAAAGTATTTAATTGCATCTTCATAGTCTTTATTGCGATTTGCTGCTCTTGCTTTCGTAATCCACGCTTTGGCCGAAAGAGAGTTGAACCCATTCCTACCCGTATCCGATGCCAAATTGCCGAATTTTGATGACTCCATGAAATTCAACCTTTGACTAATTCTCGATGTATATATCACTTCCCATACCCCAAAACACAGCATCATCTTACATTACCACAATATAGGTGATAAGTACAGCTATTTTTCCATCTTCCGTCAGAGCTAGAAGCACCAGAGCCCGATCCAACCTTTTCAGTGCCCACAACTACAATCGGATAGCGCCCATCTTTAGCATCAAGACTTACGGATATCGAAATTACCGAAACCCCTACTCTATTGAAAAAATTAAAGATCCCTTTTGGTTCGACCTCCTCAGGAGAAAATGCTACGTGCACACCATGAGGCTCTTTTGGAACACTAAGGATGACCTTATTTCTGTAATTACCTTTAACATGCAATGTTGAAGTTATCACTCCATTTATGCTGACATACCCATGATCAGGATCAACAATTAACCTAAATTTGGATTGCCTATATCGCAGAGATATTATAAAGCTGATAATTGCTAGACTAGCAATAATTATAGATACAATCAATTGCGCAATACTCACATCTACCTGCACAATGCCGAGGTCCAGTTGTGCCACAATCCATGGATTTCATAAGAGCTTATTAAAGTTAGCGAGGCGATAAGGATAATTTGGAATAAGTCCAGATCTCAATTCATGCGTCATCGGTTAAGAACCA
>JAKQLP010000142.1 GCA_029567095.1 bacterium | reverse complement strand
TCCTTAGGCTCATATTTTTCACCATCAACTATCTTAAAAACGATTTGAGGCTTTCTGACCTGGAACTCATAGCCTTCACGTCTTAATGTTTCGATCAGGATAGAAAGCTGAAGTTCACCTCTGCCTGCCACAAAGTATCCTCCACCGTCTGCTTTGGTGATAACTAAAGAGATATTATTCTCCTTTTCCTGTTCTAATCTCTGCTCCAGTTGCGTGGCAGTGACGAATTTCCCTTCTTTGCCTGCAAAAGGAGAAGTATTAGCTTCAAATTTAATTTTAACTGCTGGTGGTGATATTTTTAAGCCTGGTAAAGGTTCAACCACATTAGGATCAGTAACACTTCCTCCAATTGCTTTGGATTCAATACCAGTTAGAGCGATAATATCTCCCTGGCTGGCAGTGTTTACCTCTTTCCAGTTCAGGCCTTCTCTGACCATAATACTTTTAATACGGCCATTGGATTTTGTTTGCGCTTCATCACCTGTGATTATGGTAACAGCCATACCCGGTTTGGCACTGCCTCTATATATTCTTCCGATTAGAATTCTTCCCAGATGCTCATCATAATCAAGAGCATTGATCTGCATTTGGAATGCGCCTTCCTGATCACCTGCGGGAGCAGGTACATATTCAATGATTTTTTCCAGTAAAGGACTAAGGTCTCCTGGCAGATCACCAGCTAATAGAAGATCTCCCTTAGGAAGCTCGGTAAAAACCTTACCTTTACGTGCTACAGCATAAAAGATCGGGAACTCTAATTGAGATTCATGTTGAGCTAATTTTAGAAATAGATCAATTACTTTATCTTCACTTTTAGCTACATTAGCAAATTTCTTATCGATCTTGTTGATAACAACTATAGGCTTCAATTTAAGTTCTAATGCTTTCTGCAATACGAATTCAGTTTGAGGCATAGGACCTTCCTGAGCATCAATGACCAAAAGACAGCCATCAGCCATATTTAAAGTTCTTTCAACCTCACCTGAGAAATCAGAGTGTCCTGGTGTATCGATAATATTTATCTTATACCCTTTGTAGTCAATAGCGATATTTTTTGCTTTAATAGTGATTCCCTTTTCTCTTTCCAGTTCACCACTATCTAAGATCTGTTCCTGCTGCATTTCCTCTTCATTATCACGAAAGAGTTTGGCTTGCTTAAGAAACCCGTCCACTAAAGTTGTTTTGCCATGATCCACGTGGGCAATAATGGCAATATTTCTGATCTTGTTATCGCTCATGATTGATAAAAAAGCGACCTATTTAACTTAGGTCGCTAAACCTGTGATATTATCCTCTAATCTTACTTAATAGTCAATGCTACTATAGGACGCAGAGACTGAAATTACAGCTAATACATTTCACACAGCCTTCGCTTTCAATCAGATCTGCACCACATTCAGGGCATTCGTCTCCACCGATTAATTCTCTCATGCTTTTTTTCTTTTTTATGGCAGTGGTTTTTAAAGCAGATGAGCCATTATTGCCAAATTAAATTACCTGAGATGACTTGCTTCTATCCCTATAAATAGTTATCCCTTTACAGCCCAGTTCCCAGGCCAGCATATATGCTTGACCT
>JAKQLP010000137.1 GCA_029567095.1 bacterium | reverse complement strand
CTTTTTGAACCGTTTGGATAAGTCACCTCTCTTTGATATTTAATATTTTCCCCTGCTACACTTGACCAATTCATAGCCACACTATTTTCATTAGAATACACCACGCCATTACAATTTAGATCGATAGGTGTCTCGTTAGGAATTACTGATTTTGAATCTAGATTCCAGCCCATGTTAATTGGAGCCGGTAATGGATCTGATGGCGCCACAATAGCTAATACAGGAGATATCTGCTGTAGAAGCAATAAGGTAATTAAAACAGGAATATTAAACACATTTCGGACAGTGTTTTTGAAGTCTTTCATGGTAATTGATGAAAGAAATAAAATCGAAGTATTTTTAGTATAGCAAATTATCAATGTAAAGAATATATACTGAGTTGAACAGATTACCGAATAGATTGAATTATATTAATGGTTAGGTTAAATTTAGTAAATGAAATAATCAAATATGATCGATCGTCCTACAATTCAATTTGATCAAGGCAATTTGGAAGCAACCCCAGAGGTAGCGGCTATGGCAGAAAAAGCTATTAATGCTACAAAATTTTTATTAGCAAATTTACCTCCTAGACATAGATTCTATACATTTAATATGGAGACTATTATGATAGCATGTGGTTTTAAAGCTGGCACTGAAGGCTCTATCAGTTTAGATAAATTCGATAAAGATGAATTTCAAAGAGAAATTGAGATTTATGCCAAATTAGGATTAAAGCTCTCAAGCCCAATCTATTCAGAATTTCAATCTGATGCTGGTCTTACCAGGTCATATGACTATTATCTATATAATCCGGAAGTTTTAATGGCGCAAACAAGAAATAGTGAATTAGTCTTACCTTTCTCTGCAGATATGACCATAGAGCAGTGGATTGAACAAAACTACCAAGAAGGTAAAAAACCCAGTGTTGTCTTCGGTAAGATTTGTTCATATCCTGAATCTGCAATTAGGGATTTTGATTTAATTCAAGATCATCAGAAAGCCTACGCAACTGGTGCATATGCATTTTCAGAGGAAGTCTTCCCCCTTAATGTGGGTGATGGTGGTAACGATAGTTTCATGTTCAAATTACCTGCAAGTGCAGAAATAGTAAAAAGAGAAAAAGATAAATTCGATATCTTTCAAATTTGGTCTAGGGATAAGGAAATTGCATCACTTCTGGATTCAAACATTATAGAAGAATCAAGACGATTGTTCTGGGGAAAGCCACAATAATGTGTTGACGGTATATTCTTGTGATATAATAACCTCTTCTTTCGTATTTAAATATGGCCCTGATAGATTTCAGTAGAAACCCTGTTCTCTCAAGCGATAGCAGACTACTTCAATACAATGGTGATCAAGATAGTAATGGTTTACCAGTACTTTCTATGAGATCACAGGATGGATCCTTAATGGATCTTTCTGTGTTCGAGCCTTGTACTGTTGCGGGATTTCCTAAAGAAAATGCCAGATATATAGCGCATCCTTTAACAAGGCCGGACAAGTCAAATATTGAGCTTTTAAATATTTTACATGGTTGTAGTGAGGCAATACCTTTAACAGCTGAAGTGAGTCCATTAATAGGATTTAGTAGGACCATACTTTATTCTAATCCAGATTCCCCCTCCAGAATGTATAAGTTGGGGGGGATAGGTATCTGCACTCAGGAAGGAAATAGTATAGTTGTGGAAGAGCCTAATCAGGAAAGGAGAATGGGAAGATATATTGAAGGAACCAATAATATGAAAGCTAGAGTATTTGAACCTGATGGAACATTCAAGCACGATGAGAATAATACAGTCTTAGGTGTATATACAACTCCTGGTATCATCGATAAGGTCCAGAGACATAGATTAATTGCTAGAGCCTTAGGAATAAAGGGAATTACCATCCCTGATCAAGTGTTGATAGCTAATAAGGCAAATAGTGACTATTACGTATTGGGTACAGATATGCCCTTATCTATTAATTTCTCTCAACTTGGAAATATTGAAGCCTGGGCTTTAAGTGAGGGAGTACTTCGTGATCCTTTATTAACTTTAGCTGGTACCTTTTTAAGATTTAATATGCTGGCTGCTATGCATGATGCCGGGATAACCCATAATCAATTCACTGCAACCAATGCCAGGATCAACGTGACTGGAGGGCAAAGCAATACTGTTATACCAAATGATTTCACCGATTCTAGAAGATTGAATGCCTATCCTGAAGACAGGTATTTCCAAACGACCCAAATGCCCCACCCTATTGATTTTAGAACTCTAGCTACTTTGTTTGATTTTGAACACAGTCTGCATCTTGCTTTTAAAGAAATTAAAGGAGGTGACCCCATTAGAATGCGAGAGCATTTAATGAAAATAGCAGGTGCTGCAATTGCCGGGTATACAAATCTTTCTATGTCTTTAAAAGAGGTTGAAGCAACTGCTCAACAATTCAGTGAACAAGCAAACGCTTTAGGATTAAAAGGTGGAAAGGATATGATAAAAGGGGCTGTTTTATCAGTGTTTTTCCCCGGCTCGATCGCAAATTGATTGGCAACAGCGCTTCTAAATACAATATTGCTATTTAGATTCAATAATACAATTGCAGATAGGTAACCTATTTCCTGTGGGTTATATGAAACGAACTTGTTAATTTTTAGATTAGACTATAATATTTAAGAATCTGCCTAAATTAGTTTAAGATAAGAAATTGTGGTTAATAATAACGGCTTAGATCTTTCCCATCTGGAAAGAGGCAGATTCCAGCCTCCTTCTAATTTAATGCAGCCCTTTTCTGATGCTTTACAAAGCAGAGAACTTATCGAGCAGATCAGGCAAAGAAGTGAAGTAGAAGCTGCTCCATTACGCTGGGAGCATTGCCGAGTAGCTCCTGATAGTGCTGAATTGGATAGGAATATTAGGGCTTTTAATTTTGATCATGTACTGCAGGTCGGCCTTTCCATATTAGAACAAGGGCAATTACAACCTTGTATAGCTGAGCCGATTTTTAATGGGGGCGAAATTAGAGGAGTTAGAGTTGTCGCGGGTCAGCATAGAGCTATTGGTGTTAACCTAATGTCCCAGTTATTACAAAGTGCCGGTGTGCCAGGTGAGATGGAACTTATGGTTAGACTGTCTAATCGCGAATTAACCCAAAGGGAGAAATTGGAGATCCAGATCGCTGAAAATCTGCAAAATCCCATGACGCCTGATGAGGAAGCTGAAGCCATAGCTCAGTTATGGAGCGAATTTAGAAGTGTGCATGGGGAAGGTGCCAGTAAAGCTCAATTAGCAAGATCTATTGGCAGGACTCCGGGAAAAGTGTATAACGCATTGAACTTTGCCCAGCTACCTGCAGAGGTGAAAGGTATGGTAGCTTCAAAAATACTGCCCTATGGAACTGCTTTAGAATTAAGTAAATTACAAAGAGATAAGCTTGAGCGAATTGATCCTGATACTCAAGATCCAATTCCCCAGATCGAACAGGACCTGATAAGAACAGCAGTTCATATTGTATCCAGAAATATGGATATACCTGCAGCCAAGACCCATATTGCCTCTTTAATTAATCCTGAAGGACAATTCCAATTAGGCCTTTTTTCAGGTGAAGTAATGGCTTCCTTAAAGAAAGAGGAGTTGCGATTGGGAATCAAAACAGCTGTTGATAGAGGCTTTGCCGATGCTGTTGGGTATTTTATAAGAATAAGGGAGGTAATAAGAAGAAGTGATCCTGAGGAGAGAATATTCATCACAGATGCCCTACTTAGGCATCTAGCCGAAGCGATAATATCAAATAATGCATTTCTACAAACAATTGCCATTCAGGATCCGGCTATTGCTCAGGGACTGATGGAAAGAATCGGCTCATATGTTAAAGTTCAGGAAGTTTGATTATCATATATTAATAATCAATTTAAATATATGAAAAAATTCCTAGCAGATAATAAACAGGAAATAATCGTAATCTTGGTAGCTCTATTTTCCAGACTTTTAACAGTCTTTATTGGAGTTGTTTTTATTACCAATTCCTTAAATGCTAATATTAATGATCTTGGAAAAGCCTTTGTGCATTGGGATGGGGGGTGGTATTTGGATATAGTAGAAAATGGATATGATAATAATTTTTCGGATTATTCACCTACCTCACCAGAATGCAATATGGGAGATGGTTCCTGTCAAAGAAACTTTGCTTTTTTCCCCCTTTTTCCCATTTCTACCTCAATAATCTCGAGCTTGCTTAATATTGATCACAAAATTGCAGGAATTTTATTATCAAATATTTTGTTTTGCTTCTCAGCTTTAATTCTTTTTAAACTTACTCAATATTTCACTAACTCAAAGGTCGCTTGGTATACAATTGCTTGCCTATTGGTTTTCCCCACTTCTTATCTGTTTTCGGCATTCATGAGCGAATCTCTTTATTTATTTCTTTTCCTAGCATCAATTCTACTTGGTATTAAACAGAAATGGGTTATGGCAGGATGCACTGGAGCTTTGTTATCAGCCACAAGAAATACGGGGATCATGATAATTCCCATCTTGATAGCAATATATAT
>JAKQLP010000104.1 GCA_029567095.1 bacterium | reverse complement strand
CTAGAGACCAGTTGAAATAGGCGACGCCCAGATAGATTTTTCTACCTGTTATGGTTACAGCCTTGAAATCGCTAGTGAAGTTTAAAAATACATCTTGTGGTTTTGTATTCTCTATAACCCATTGTGCTTTACTGTCTGCAGCAATATCACTGACCTTGCCTTGTCTATCGTTAAAAACAGGGAACAGATCGCAAAATCCTCCAAAGAAAAGGCCAATTGTAAATATTATGGTAGCGATAGTACCGAATAATTTAGTAGCTGATATTGTCTTTCTGAGGAAATAGAAGGCATAGATAGCCCAGATGTACATGGTGTAATTAATGAGCTTATGATTATTGGCCATATCCGGACCAAACTTTAATAGATTGCCGATAGCAAACATTATCGTTGCTGACCAAAACCAGGCTGTTTTAGGATTAATGATTACATATAGTCCAGCTAGTTTTTCCCCTTTGTAATTTTCAGTATCAAAGATACTCATGACAATGTAACCACCTATGGCTAGAAAGGGCAGAAGGCCCATATTAAAAAACCAGTATATGAGCCATTGCTCCAGATCGGAATTGGTAGAGGATTCCCACCACTCCGTAGATTTGAATAAGAAGCCGGGTTGCCATACGAATAGACCTGCTCCTTCCTGAATATTATTGGAGAATCCGTTAACGTTCATGGATAGATAGATTAGACCTGGTAAGGCTGCGATAAGGCCTATAATGATAACTGCCAATATGCGTTTTCTCATGCCCATAAAGGCAATGAAGAAAACGCCCAGGATTATGAAGGCCATCATTAATGTTGCCTTATGGGTCCAGGACATGATCCCTAGTAGTAATATGGCAAGCACAGCTTTCCATTTTCCTTTGCAGTAGACTGTGAGCCAGATCACAATCAGCATTAAAAACAAAGAAAAGGCAAAATGTCTTTGATTAGTAAATATATTTAGATTCCAGAAGGCGCTGATAATATTATTATCATAAGGTCCAAAGGAGGCGAATCTGGTAGTGGTAAATAACTCGTTGAAACTTCCTAATTTGTTATCTCCGATTAGAAAATAGTAAAGCCAGCTTAGGGAAGGGTTAAGGATAATACTGAATACCGATCCCACACCTACGAACCTGGAGCCTGTTATTTTTTTAGCAAGCAGATAAATGATTATTAAAAGGCCGGCAAAGCCAATAATGCTTAACAGATTCAAAGCAATATCGATCCTAATCCCGAACTTTTCCATCAGGCCTACTAAAGCATAGAATAGGAAATGATATTTAATAGGCTGACCTGGGAAATGAGGGTATTCAGGTGGGAAATTCTCCCCCATGCTGAACGACCTGATCAAGGACAGATGACTGAGAAAATCACTATGCAGTTTCTCGGTCATGATAATATTGTCTTTATCATAGCCGAAAGTATAGGTCATGAGTCTGGCCGCAAACAGGATAGCAAAAGTAATGACCAGGATATTTACATAATTCTGAGAGAAATATTTCAAGGGAGGGATCAGAAAAGGAGCCTTATTCTTGATTAGCGATTTTATTTTTTTCTTTGCTTTTTCTAATTTTAGCATTTAGTAGTAATACCCTTGGATAGAGAAGTATGCTGTCTTTGATCACCGTTAAACCATTTAGAAAGCTGATAGTGCTTTTTGTTTTCAGATCGATTCTAACCGGTATCTCTTCGAATCTATTATATCCCAAAATCTGAGCAATCTTTAGCATTTCCAGTTCAAATGCAAAGCCATTGATACGGCAATGGGGTAGAACATTTTCAATTAGTTCTCTGCGGTATATTTTAGCTCCCAGCTGTGTGTCGCTGCATCTTAGAATAAATATTCTTCTGACCATGAAATTATAGATGCGGCTGAATAGCTTTCTGTCATGGGGATAGTTGGTTTGAGATTCTTTATGATTTTTAGAAGGAAGTATGGCCTCAAATTCACTTTCTTTTAGTCTTAAATATCCCTGCTTTATAACTTCAGGGTCAATATCATTATCAGCATCCATATATGAGATAATACGGCCCTTAGCTTTTTGAAATCCCAGTCTTACCGCATATCCTTTACCTCTATTTCGGGGCAGATTATAGAAGTGGATGTTCTTTTTACTTTTTAGACTATTCATTACCTCTTCGGTATCTTTATCATAGCCATCAGCTATAACTATGATCTCATAAGGTATATTCAGGGTATTTAGAACCTTTTGTTTTTCAAGTAAGGCTTGTTTTAGAAATTTCCCAGCTTTATAGGCAGGAATAACTAGGGAGAGTTCAATTGGCTTTTCCATTATTCGTCTATTGTATTATTCTTTGTGGATTTGAGCAATAAGATTTACGGGATTTAGTAATCATGTAATTTCGAGAAGTACCAGTCTTCCCAAAGCCAGAGAGATTCTGCCCTTACAGATATATTTCCGGTTTCGTCATATTCAGAATATGTGCCTGTTTCTAGCTTTAGATAATTCTTTTCATCGATACTTTGGATCTCCATACTAAAGATTGGATCGTTTAATGTAGATGAGCCCCATATCAATCTTAGATTTGGAGCATTTCGATCGTATTGATAAAGGTAAAGGTGATAGGACCTTTTAGGGTCACGTCTGATGCGGGCGTATTCGTTTTCAGGACCATAATCTCCATAACGCCAGAATCCTACAAGTAATTCTGGTTTAGCATCGTTATTCACATCCCCTACTTCAAAAAGCGTTACCTCCCAGGCAATATCACTATTGTAGATGACTTGATTATCACTAAACACTTTAAGCAGGCCACTGTTTAAAGCGATTGTCTCTTCATCAAGGTCTCCATCTAGATCAAAAGTGCGAGACTGTGTTCTTTTAAAGATAGAGTGTGAGGATATTAAAATTACTGCTATAAGGCTGAGAATAGCCCCAGCCTTTAGCAGTGAACTCAATTTCATTTAGTGATCAGCTCCTGTTGCCACTTAACCATTTCCGGCTGTTCACCTTGTTCTAGCATCTCTCTCCATTGTTCATTGGTCATTCTGCCGCTTGCCGGGACTTTAAATTCATACTGAGAATAGACAGCCCCTTTAGTTATCCTTAATTCACCTTCCACTGGAACTATGACATATATGTAGTTGATGTATCCTGTTCCTTCCTCCAATACTTCTCCGGGGGCTGAAGCAACATCAGCTATGAGCATGGCCGGATTGTCATCAACAGCAGTATAGCGGTTAGCATCAGGGTCTAGAGTGTTCATGAACATTGTTTCTAGTTCGGCGCCATAATTTCGGATGAATTCATACTCATCATCACTTAAAGCTTCCTCAACTAATTCTTTTTTGGAGATTTCAATGAGACTGGTGACTACACTTTCTAAATGATCTAAATTACAATAGGCTTTCTGAGATTTATCCTCTAGGAATTGGCATTCGCTATCAACAGTAGCTGTTATCAAATCTCTGTCTAACAGCCCAGATCTGGTCATTTGCACCAGTGCCAATAGCCTTCTATATGTTTCCAAGTTTGGTTCTACATACCCTTTATCATCAGGCGCTTCATCCGGACCGAAATCTCCCATCTCAGCCATAACTTGCTTACTGTAAAGTATGGTGTCATGTTTCAATTCCGTCAGGCTAGCTACATAAGTATTTAATTCTTTCTTTTGCCACTTGTCTGTTTGCATGAATCCGGGATAGCCTTCAGGTGTATCTCCAACCATGCCGTTTAGGGTATAGATCCAGCTCCAGTATAGATTCTGGGTCCATTTATCCAATCCAATTTCAGACAAGGAAGTTCTCAAATTATTCATTTGAGACTCGTAATTGGGGAATTCAAAGAAATTGGTATCTGATCTTAAAATATCTAAGGCTGTATCATCTCCAATAGCAGCAGGAACCTCCAGCATGGTAGGGAACATCTTCCTGTCTCCATCTGCAGTTTCCTGAACATCTCTGTAGATCAGATTTTGAAATATCATGGCATCTACCGTAAATCTTTGACCCATGAATCTGAATCCGGTAATTACCTCATCCCTATCAGGCTGTATTGTTTCATCAAAGATGGGGATCGAATTGATCTGGGGAGGATCCAACTTTTTTACTTCAGTAAAGAAGGTATCGATCTTGGTTGCATCATTCTCAAAACCATCTGGAAAGACCTCATCATATATTGCTTTGTACTCATAGTAAGTAATATCATCAGCCTTGCCTACAAAGAAGTTGATAGGAGCATAAATGCTGTCCCAGAGCGTATATATGTCATCGTTTTTAGCCATGACATCGCTCATCAATAGAGCAGAGAGTACGGTTGTTTTGTCTTTGCTTAAGAAGGTAACTCTTCCCTGCCACATCATGGATGTAAAGTATTTCTTTAATAGATCCGATTTTGTATAGTGGCCTCTAGGGATATATTGTGTGTAATCTTCTTTGAGATTATCTAAGGCATTAGGATTATCAAAGCCAATGGACATGACAGGAGAAATAGCCATGAATTCTGTATGATCATTTATTAAAGCCAGTTCTGCTTTAACTTCATCCTCAACTAAAGCGGGTATAGTAAATGCGTTATCCATGAGTTTAGCAGCCACACTGAAGAAGGCTACATTTCTCTTAGCAGCATTAGAAAGCTCCTGATCTGCAGCATATTCATCATATTGCTCAAGGGATTTTGTGACCATAAGTTTTGTTAATTCACTATTAGCCCCAGCCAGATAATCTTCTTCCAGATCTTTAAGCATGGAATCGAACATTAGATGATAGGTGTGCATGACAGAATCTACTGTTACGAAGTTGGGAACATATTGGTAACGATTGGTTTCATACACAGGGAAGAATTCCTTCATTTTCCCTTCAGTGATTATGAATTGATCTGAAGCTAGAGCTGTCCTTTCAGTTTGTGATAATTCCTCATTTAGTACTGCTTTGTAAAATCCTTCAGGATCATCCTGTTTTAGGAAGTAGACATTAGAAAGATCGCTGTTAATGGTATATGACTTTACACTTGGCTCAATACCAACTTCCATTAAGTTGTATTCTCCAAAGCGATAATAATCTAGATCCAGAGTAATATCCTCAGGATCTGTCTTGGGATCGGTATCGCTACTTTTTTGTTGAGTAAATACATACAAAAGGATAATGAAGATAAATATACAGATCAAAGCTCCTAAGCCGATTATTATTCCTAATACCTTTGAGCCTGAGCTTTTTTTAGGCTCCACAGTATTAGTAACAGTGGCTGGTGCCTGAGGAACGGGGTCTACCATAATAGGGATGATTTAAGAAGTATATACTTCTATTCTAGAACAAATTTTCATGCAGGGAAATATTAATCTCTTTTTCTTTTAAAGAAGGAGATTAGATCATCTGGTTCGGGTTTTGGGAAGAGAGCGTTAAATAGCTTATCGCTTTTATTAGGCTTTTCAGGCTGGGCTGGGGTTTCAGGTGCTTTTTGGACAGGTGTCCCTTTTACGGGATTATTATTGGAATCAAGTGTCAGGGTAAAGTGATTACCATTTTCATCATAAATGTAACCAACATAGGCACAATAAGCGCAGCCTTCTTCGGCCCCGTTACATTTTGGGCATTTGATCAGATTGTTCATCTTTTTGTAATTTCCATAAAATAGTGCCACCAGGAGCTACCGGATTTTTAAGCAAACCCTGAGCCAATGGATTTTCTATGAATTTTCTTAATACTCTATCAATTTCTCTGGCTCCAAATTTAGGGTCATAGCTCATTTTGGCAAGTTCTCTAAGATCTGCTTCAGCAAATTCCACTTTATACCCTTGAGCTTCAATATTGCCTCTGATCTTGGCTGTTTTAAGAAGTAGTATCTTGTATATTTCTTCTTCATCCAAGGGCAGGAAGGGGATTATTTCATCAAAACGATTGATCAGCTCAATTCTAAGATATTCACTTAATTGAGGTAATATATTGTTGTCAAAGTACTCCTTGGGAGCTGAGAAAAGTAATGATGCAGGGTTGCCTGCTTCTAGAGCAATATCATTTGAGCCAATATTACTAGTGAATATTAGGATCGTATTTTTAAAATCAGCCAATTTCCCTTTAGAGTCAGTTAAGCGTCCATCATCTAGGATCTGCAGGAAAAGATCATAGGTTTTAGGATGTGCTTTTTCTACCTCATCGAAGAGCAATAAGCTGTAGGGCTTTTGCATGACATAGTTAGTAAGAACTCCTCCATCATCATAACCAGCATAACCAGGGGGCGCTCCTATCAATTTCTGATTGGTATGGGATTCTCCATACTCGCTCATATCAAAACGCATGAAAGCCTTCTCGTCTTTAAAGTAGATCCTAGCTAATTGTTTAGCAAATTCAGTTTTACCAACTCCAGTGGGCCCCAAGAACAGGAATGAGCCAATAGGCTTATTGGGATTTTTCAGTCCCACACGAGATCGTTGTATAGCTTCTACAACACTTTTAACAGCACCCTGCTGCCCAATTATTACTTTATTCAATTCACTTTCTAATTGCAGTAAGGTATCTTTTTCTCCCACCGACAAGGTTTGTAAGGGAATTCCAGTCTTTTGGGCGATCACTTCTTTAACCTCATCTCCCGTAATACTAGTGATCTTTTTCAATTTAGCCTGAACAATGATCTCTTCCAAAAGATTTAAAGCTTTATCAGGGAAAGCCTTGCTTGGTAAAAATCTCTTAGAATATTCGATCAGGTCATTGATGAAATTTGCAGAAAAGGTTAAGCCTTTTTGAGTGGAATATTGTTTTAAGCGATTATCAATGATAGTGATGAGATCTTGGGCTCTAGGTTCTTCAATACCTAAAGTCTCAAAATTCTTCTGGAATAATCCAACTTTTTGTAATGTATT
>JAKQLP010000102.1 GCA_029567095.1 bacterium | reverse complement strand
TGACGCTAATGAGTTGCTGGCCTGCTGGAATCAATTATCGCAGGCAAATAGTTGAAGCTAAGCTTGTTGAAACTATTCCTCTCGTACAAAACTAAATCTAGGTATTTTCTGGCCATCCTTTTCCACTTCTTCACTAAACATTGCTAATGGTCTGACCCAGAGTCCATCTTTTCGTCCAAAGGAATCTTCTCCAAAATGAATGTAGACAACTAGATCTTCCAAGTTTTCACTGTGTTTGGCCACACCTAGTACCTTGTATTCTCCTCCTTTGAAATGTCTATATATACCTGGCTTGATCATTTTAATGGTGTAAAAACTATACAAGAGATTATACATTAAGTAGAATTAAGTTATTGATTCACTGCTTTAAATATGCATGCTAAAAGATTCGGATTAATGAAAGGAGAGAATGGGGTAAATAAGGTGACTGCGCTTTTAACCCTGAGCGATGTTTTTGTATGGGGAACCACTCTAGTAGCAAATCCTTTGATCGCTATATATTTAACTACCAAGTTTGGAGGCAATACTCTTGAATACATAGGTATTGGAACAGCTGTATATTATGCGGTTAGAAGTATTGTTCAGCTTCCAATTGGAGCTTTGACGGATAAAATTAAGCATGACAAGGATGAGATAGGATTTCTTGTAGCCGGTTGTATCATGATGGCTTTGCCATATTTCCTTTTTACCCAGATCACAACAGCAGAACAGTATTTCTTCCTTATGGGATTAGGAGGCTTTGGAGCATCCATGAATTTAAATAATTGGCGCAAGCTATTTGCTAAGAATCTGGAAAAAAATCACGAGGGTAGGGAATACGGCATTTATGAAACTATCATGAGTGTTTCTACCGCAATCTTCGGTCTATTAGGTGGGCATTTCTCCAATATGTCCCCTGAGATATTTGAAATGGTCATTTCTTCAGTAGGAATATTTGTACTCCTGGGTGGATTAATGACAGGTCTATTACTTAAAGTTAAGCGTAAGAGCGCTTAAAGAACTTCATATATCAATGTCATCTGCATCTGGATCTCGCTTTCACCTGGAGTAAATCCTGATGATTGAGGTACTTCTTCTGCATAAGCCATATCTGCAGCAAATGAATTTACATTGTATTTTTCATACATTGGATATGAATAACTGCCTTCATAAACATTGATAAGCTTTCCCAGTCTTAAACCTGACTCTTCTGCTATTTTCTCTGCTTTGGCTTTTGCAGTTTCAATAGCTTCCTGTCTTAGGCTCTCTCTTATGGCAACAGGATCTTCAAAATCAAAAGATACGCCATATATTCTATTAAAATCATTCTGCAGGGCAATATCTAAAATTGAATCTATTTGTTCGAAATCATTAGTCTTAACACTTAATGTGGCATTAGCTCTATACCCAATAATGTTTACATAATCATCATCGTATTTAGGGTCTATTGAGTAATTAGAGGAGATCTTTTCACTACTAATACCTAATTGCTCTAAAGCACTCAAGGCTCCATCCAGCTGTGTTTGGGCTTTGTTTTGAAGGGTTTTTACATCTGTTCCCTCTAGTGTTGCTCCTGTTGAAACCGTTGCAGTATCTGGAGTGAAATTCCTCTTAGCTACAGCATCTACACTAAATGTTTGCTGTTGAACCAGTGAAGTATATGCCGGTTTAATAAATACATAGAAAATGAGCATGCCGAAAAATAGCAGGAAGATGTAAAAAACAGTGAGTTTAGCTGTGAATCTTGCTACCTGAGATACGAAATCTTTCATAGATAGAAATATTAACTAATGTTAATAGCATAGCAGATTAAGAGGGTATTAGTATAGAAGACCTATTTATCCAGCAGATCTATGATCTGAGGAAGGTAATAAGCAGTTGTTGTTAGTATGGCTGAAAAGAAAGCAGCCCCAAACATATTATTAAGCCACTCTTTATTCGATCTGGCTTGTTGTTCTTTGAATAAAGCACCTTGCTTTACTTCTTCTATTGTTAAATTCGGGTCTTTTTCAAGATCCATCTCTATATATTCCATATATATCTAATTATATCACAACCCTCCCTCTTGCACATCTATCCCATCTTTGTTAAACTCAAATCGCTATGAATAGAATTAATCAACTCCACATCCTTATTACCCTTCAAATCGAAGGTTTTTAGGCACGGGTAGTTGTAAAATAATTAAATATGACCTCCCTGCCGGAGGTTTTTTTAGCCCTTTATGAGCAAAAAAGGACCCTCAAAATTAAATATGGAAACAGCGACTGGTCCTAATGGATCAGAACATTCACTGTTTACACAATGGCAGGAAAGGTATGTAGAGACAGGTATCCCAGAGCTGTTGGTGGCTGCTGGAACAGCTCCTTCTGAAATGCGACTTGATGGTTGTGATAATTTAACACATTCCCATGGTGTGGGAGCTATTATGGCTGAATATACCCCTGTGAGAATGGTACCGGCTTTGCAAACAGCAGTGATCGGTCACGATACCATATTACCTAGAGAGGGTAGGCTGGAAAAACATGATGAAATGGCTTTGGGGATGAGGTTTGGTCCCTTATCCCATCAGATCATGGAGAAGATCCATGCTGTATACAAAGACCCTTCATTAGATCCTAATGAAAGAAAGACTAAAGCTGGAGAATTACTCTATGCCATGGGAGTTGCCGTTTCTTCAAATATGTGGGAATTTGCTGGAGAGAGATGGCGTGAAATGACCATGTCATATTTCGATGAGGATCCTGAGGTTGTGAAAGATATCGGTTTTGTAGCTGAAGATTTAGAAAAGATTTCAATAAAACATGGTATTTCTGTGCTGGAATTAAGAGAGGGGATTTTTGACGCCTTAAGTTCAGGTAAAGCACCAGTCAGTGAAGCTATGAGGGAATTCAGGATACCTATGATAGATATGAATCAGGTGCTTTATGATTTTGGTCGAAAGTATGACTTGGAGGGATTGGTGATCAAGGCTTCTGAGATGATCTTTAATTGTTCTCCAGAGCATAGGAATCCCCAAAGACCGGCAGCTGCCTGGAGGGACGCTCAGGAGCTTTATTCCTTCTATGCACCATTATTGGAATTTTTAGGATTTGATGAATTATCAGCCTTAGCATATGGTACTGCCAATGAATATTTCTATGAGAATAGTCCTCATATGGCTCAGGCAAGAGATGTTCAAGCCAGAGCATCCTTTTTATGGCAATCCGGATTGAATAAAAGCGTTTTAAGTGCGATGCATGCCATACCGGGAACCGTGGTATTACATGAAAGGATCAAGCATGTAGGTAGCATAGTTGATAAGATCGAGGGTGGTCGAGGTACTCCGGACATTATTGGATTAAGGGCACAAATTCCTGAGGCTGCTAGCCCCCAAACAACTGAGAAGCATATCTGGACCTATGTGGATAGGGTTAGAAAGCAAATGGCCGGGCAGGGCTTTATCTTGGGAGATATTAGAGGTAATAATCCGATAGAGATCAAATGGGAAGGTATGGGACAGACTAGTGGGAAAAAAAGAAGAGCTGATAAAGAGAGAGTTGGGTATACCATAGAAGGCCCAACTGTTGATGGTTATGAAGGTATTCATTTGTGTTTTTATCATCAGGATGATCCCGAAATTGGGTTGGAAGTACAGATGTTCACTCCCAGGCAGGATAAGATAAGAACGGGGATCGCAGCACATGGATTCTATAAAGCCAAAAGAGCTGTAGGAGAATTAGGAAGGACCAGAAGAGAATATGATCGTGCCCTCAAGGATGGTGCCACAGGACTAGAGGCACAGGTAGCACGCAGAGACTATTTCCATCAAAGGGCCCAATTATTGAATCTATTAAGGCAATTTCAAAAAAGAATACCCAGATTTGCCGGTTCTGAAGATGAGTTCAAATACTGGTTGAGTAATGGAGCTCCCAATATACTTTATGAGAATTTCCCAGATGTTTTAACAGATATGGAGGATCTTCTATTAGAGGTATGTCCCAGTTTCCTTAATACTGATGAAGAGAATGAATCAGCTTGGTATTTTGAAGTATAAAAAAAGCACCCTATATTAAAGGGTGCTTTTTAAATTCAATTCTTCCTTTATTTCGCTAACATCTCTTCAATCAAAGCTGCGAAAGTCTCATAGGGATATGCTCCGGCTACGATCTTTCCATCAACTGAGCCATCTGAATTAAGAACTCCTACAACAAATCCGGGAGTACCTTGGATACCTGCAGCAACAGCAGCATCTTCATCAGCAGCCATTTCATCTTTGTACTTTTGGGATTCGATACAGGTCTTTAATTGGTCTCCATTAACCCCGATTTGAGAGGCTAGTTTGAACTCATCAGTGTTTAATAAACCACCACCATTGGATTGAGTGTTGGTATAGAGTAGATCTGCATATTCGAAGTATTTAGCATTACTGCCTGTTAACTCCTTAACACAACTTGCTGCATAAGCTTCCTGTGTAGCAGCTGGATTATGAGAAGGAACAGCAATAAAATCTCTATAGACATAGATTGCTTGGCCATTCTCTACATAGTTTTTAATTATATCCGGATAAACCTGCTCGTGATGTCTCTTACAGAAAGGACATTCATAATCAGAGAATTCAACAATAGCTACTTTTGCAGTTTCTCTATTACCTAAATAAGGATCGTCATCGATACTGGTGACACTGGCAGGATTTTCTTCCTGAGCAACTGTAGTTGTAGGGGCAGCAGTATTGGAGCCACTTCCGGCAACTAAGCTGCTGTTTCTTCCCAAAGATAGAACTGAAAGTGAGATCATGATCCCTGATACAATTATGGAAATGGGAATTAGATAAGGCTGAATATTGATCGTCAGCTCATCATTGTCCTGTTCCTTTTTGGGATCTGACTTGAGGGGTACATGGTTTTTTGCCATTTAAAAGAACATAATAAATTAGGTATAGGCAGGTATCTAATTATTATGCCCTAAAAGTAGATTATAGACAAGTAGTTGTTTTGTCTTTACAATATAGTAAAGGATTTTCAAAACTATGATCATAGTTGCCAATTGGAAAATGAATCTTGATTTTAAGCAATCATTAAAGCTTGCTGATCAATATTTATCTCTGGATCTTCCACCCTCTCTTAAGATTATAGTACTAGCCTCTGATCTAGTCTTGCAGGATCTTGTCATTAAATTTAAGGGCAGTGGTATTTCTGTATTTGCTCAGGACTGTTCCAGGTTCGCTGATCAAGGCAGTTACACAGGTGAGATCTCAGCAAAACAATTAAAGAAACTTGGAGTGAATGGTGTTCTATTAGGGCACTTAGAAAGGAGGCTCCACTTAGGGGAAAGCAATAGTTTGATTTCATCCAAATTAAAATCAGCCTTATCATCAAATTTAAAAGTCATGCTGGGTGTAGGAGATACTGTTCCCGGTCAAAGCTTTAAAGGTGATATTGAGGAAATGGATGAACAATTATCTGCTATTCTTCATTCATTTAATGCCTCAGAATTAGATGATCTTATGCTCGCTTACGAAAGTGTTAATTCAATTTCTTCATTAAGATCAGATAGTGATAAAGAGGATGATCTGGATCAAATATTAATGAAGCTGGAATTTCTTAATAGCTGGTTTGAGAAACGTTTCCAGATCAAAGTCCCCATTCTTTATGGCGGGTCACTTGAGGCAGAAGATTTAAAAGGTTTAGCCCATTCCGGTATGGTCAAAGGGTTTTTAGTAGGGCGCAACTCTCTTAGTATTAAAGATTTCAAGCCAATTATTAAGGCTCTTGCACTCCTTTGAAAGCATGACTTTCCACTTTACTGATAGATCCATGATTGACAGCTCTCATCATACCTCGCTCATAGCCTCCATTGACATTGGCTAATAACAGATCGATGCCATCAGCTCTGACATCAAGAGCAGAAACTACTTGTGATAGGGGGTCAAAAAAGCCGGTATTAGCGTAACCTTTGCCATTATGAGAAGTAACATACCATTTATCTATTCCAGCTAGATTAGGTACCAGCTTGGCAGCCAGTTTTAGGAAGGTTCTGGCAATTGGTGAATCATAAAGAACTTTCTCCAGATATTCTTTACTTAACAGATTGAATTCCGGGTTAGGGTCATTACCATTGGGAGGTTGGATCCCTGCAAAGTGAGTATGCCCATCAATAGCCCATTCACCTTCATCAAGTCCGGCTTCTGCCCTGATCATTTGAGGGGCATTTAAGATCAGATTCATAGTTTGGGTAATATCATTACCATAAGGGAAATATTTAACGCCGGTTACTTTTCTTGCTCCACGAACTAATTGCTCCAGAATTCCTTGAATTACTGGACTGTGTTCCCAGGTCATATGTTTACGGGATTTGCCATCAAATTCATGCCCATGCCTCACATGTAAGGCTGTATCAGGTACAACGATCTTTGTCTTTCCTGAGGGTACAAGTATGCCTCTATTTGTTAATTGCTCAACACTGGATTCTGGCATTGAAGAGACCAGGGAATGATTACCCGGAATCATGGTCAGCTGATCTCCGGTAATATCATGAGCAACTATAGCCTGCTCAATAGCCTGCCACCCAGCATGATTAGCAATAACGTCACCATTATGGTGGGGATCTGTATGAATAAAATCCCCATTTAAAATCTGATGATCTACTTCAAAAGGTGCTCTGGGCTCCAATAGATCAATGGCAAACCTGTTTGTGAAGGCTTCACGTTGAGATGCATCAGGTCTAGTGCCTCTTAGCGCATGTCCTGCTAATTCGGCCCAGACTTGAGGCCTGATATGATGATCAGAGGTCAATCTGACCACTTCAGGTCCTGCAATGTTTATTATCTTTTCTCCTTCCAGAGTTACTAGGTTTCTCATATCGGACAGTCCTATTAACAATTAAAAAGGCGGGCAATTATACAGAAGGATATGGACATTGTAAATATGATTAGGAGCTATTTCGGGCTTTGTTTGGTATAGATTGTTTTGCCTTCTTCAAAGGCACTTTTTAAGAAGGATTCATTTTCTCCCTGCAGTAATTCAATTTCTGAAGGAGTATACACTAAAGGCTCCACTATTGGTTCACCACCACCTGTTGCTTCTCTTGCTCTGTATATTCTTTCAATGAAGGAACAATCATCACAATGGGTAATGACCAACACATCCATGGTTCCAGATATTGCTTGTCCAAACTCTCTAGCAAATCTTCCAAAAAGTATGATCTGCTCTGGATCAAATTCTTTAATTAAACTATCTTTGACATGATCAAGTCGTTTTGCTATCACTTCAGCACTGTATTTAGTTTCCTCAATAGGTTCACTTGATTGGTTCTTCTCAGATAAAGGTGACTGTAAGATCTTAGTAATATTCAGAAGCACCTCAGAGGCTTCGGTAATTGCCTTGGCAGCGTCTTTTTCTGAGATCAATTCATGTGGTGTTTTAGCTTTATCAGGTAATAGTAAAGGATAACGGGAGATAAAGGTGAAAGATTCTACATGCTTGAAATTGAATTTGGTATTTCTGAACTTATCATTAACCTGATTGGCAAACCCGAATAATATTCCAAGCTTATGTATCTTGGGGGCTTTGGCTCCGGATTGGACTATAACAGCCTTTAATGCTTTCTCAACAGCTTGTTCGGCTTGATAGGCAGCCCATTCAAAATATTCATTTTCAAGACTCAAAAAGGCTGCAGCTAGATCGAATTTAGCTTGTTTAAGCCAGATAAGATAACGATTATCTTGGGGCGTGTTTGAGTTCATATTAGGCTGCAAACTCCTCTACATTACCTTTAAGCATTATCTTATTCGTAGTCAGCATCTGCATAATAAAGGCATCTCTTCTTTTCTTCTTTAATACAAATTCTGATGATTTCATTACAGTGTAATTGATCTCTCTATTCAGTTTCTTCTCGGATTCATGAACTAAATCCCCTAATGCTCCCAGATCAATTTGTCCCACTACGATCAAGTCAATGATATTTGGATTTGGAGGTTGAAAATTTATTAAAGTACCGGTTAAGGCAATATATTCAACCTCTCCAAGATGCTCTGCATTTTTAATGAGAAGTCCTCCTAATCCAAAAGTTTTATGAAAAAGGCTTAATAGCTCAGGAAGGAAAATATATTCTCTATTTAAAAGGAAATATTTCCTATTTCCCCTAGTTTCGCTTTTAATAAATCCGATCTCATCCAGTCTAGTTAATTCTCTACGCACCGCATTGATCTCTTCTTTCAATTCTCTCACCAACCCTCTTAAATGGATTGGGATATCCGGATTGAAGATGAAATATTTAAGTGATTTTATCCTGACTTTAGAAATGAATAAATGATCAAGACTTTTAGTTAGATTGGGTGCGGACATGATTTTTAGTTGATCAAAATAAATATAGAGATATATTAAATATTAGCTGCTTTTTTAAGTTCCTGATAGACTTCTTTTCGTAATTTATCATCATTTTTTAACACTTCCTTCAAAGCTTCTTTCCCTTGGGCTAATTGAGTATCACCTTTTCTAAACCAGGCTCCTGCTTTTTGAATGATATTAAAATTCACTGCAGCATCAATTAAGGAGCTGACCTTATCTATACCATTAGGATAAATGATATCGAACATAGCTTCCTTAAAAGGCGGAGCCATTTTATTCTTCACTACTTTTACTTTAACGCTATGACCCTGCACAGCATCTAGGGTCCCGATTTTATCTTTCTTCCTAATATCTAGCCTGACCGAGGCGTAGAATTTCAAAGCATTGCCTCCAGTTGTTGTTTCAGGATTTCCAAACATTACACCGATCTTCATTCTTAATTGATTTAAAAAGATCACTGTAGTTCCCATTTTAGAAGCTATAGCCGTTATCTTTCTTAAAGCTTGGCTCATTAGTCTTGCTTGTAAGCCCATATGGGAATCTCCCATATCTCCCTCGATCTCAGCTTTTGGTGTTAGTGCTGCAACTGAGTCAACCACAGCTACACTAACTGCACCGGAGCGAACTAATGTTTCCAGGATCTCTAGAGCCTGCTCACCATAATCAGGCTGTGAAATGATTAATTCTTCTGTTTTAATTCCAATATTGCGAGCATAGGCTGGATCAAAAGCATGCTCTGCGTCAATGAAAGCGCAAATACCTCCCTTAGCCTGAGCTTCTGCAATAATATGCATAGCTAAGGTCGTTTTACCTGAAGATTCAGGTCCATAGATCTCAACTATCCTTCCTTTTGGTACTCCACCAATCCCTAAGGCAATATCAAGAGACAAAGCTCCAGTAGGTATCACTTCAACTTGAGTAGTGCTTTTGTCTCCTAGTTTCATGATCGAGCCTTTTCCAAATTGCTTTTCAATTTGTTGCATAGCAAGATCCAAAGCTTTTGATTTGGCAGTATCAACGGGTTCAGTTTTTGTAGCCATAAAATGAGGCGTTAAAAAGTAAAATCTAGTAAGTTAAAGGCAGGGAATTAATGATATATTTATTTACTCAAAATACCAGAAAAATATTACTGCTGTCAATTTAAAAAAATCTTAATTTCAAACAGTTTTTGTATATTTACTAACAACCCATCCGGTTTTACCTGATCCCAGATCCAATTTAATATATCCACTATCTGTTCTTTCTAGAACCAGAAATCTTTGTCCCGGAGTAACTCTGCCGATCACGGCTGAGGAAGACCAGGGACCATCTCTGACATTCAATTGACCGGTTTCGGTCTGTGTAATTTCCACCACACTAGCCTCAGGTCTATCAACAGTCATAGCTAGATCGAATTCAGTACTGGTATAGGCTTGTCCTAGTGCATTCATGAGCTGATATCTCTCAGTTACATTGCCAAAGTAGAGTGGCGCTTGGAGTTTAATTGTGAAAGTTTTAGTCTCCTGAGGCTTGATCTTATCTCCTGTTGACATAAATGGAGCTTGGGTCTGACTTAGCCATGTCTCATTAAGGTAGAATTTACTAGGAGAATTATCTAATTTAGCTATCAGCGGCTCATATTGTGTATCCTGGTAAAGCACAAAGGGAGAATTATTCTTAATAGTAATAGAGGCTTCCACAGTATTTGGGAAAATTATCTTACCCTCAGGTATATTAATCTTCTCAACAGTCAGGGAATATTGCTTAGGGGTTGGTTTGTATTGATCTTTGATCTCTTCCAGCATTTCCTTTAAACTAACCTGCCATCTGCCTGGTAGTTCCGACAGTTTGAGTAAGATCGGTTCGCCCTGCTTAGCGTAGAGCTCCATGTTCTCAATACTAATATTCTCTAGCTTAATAGCTTCAGAATTTGCAGTTGTTAAAAGCAATTGCTTGATCGCGCTTTTAGCAGTTGGTGTCAGGTCTGTTGCATCATTTCTGCATATATACATGATAATTATTGGTTTATCCTCTCTTTGGTATAGCTTGATCCTTTGTTCTACACCAAGA
>JAKQLP010000098.1 GCA_029567095.1 bacterium | reverse complement strand
AATGGGGTAGACTTTACCGAATTTAACTATGACCATCTTACTGAGCCTGTCCGCAAGTGAAAGGTCCAAGCCCATTACTCGGGCCACATCCCTTATAGCGGCCTTGGTCTTCAATCTTCCAAAAGTACCGATATATGATGTATTAGATTCTCCATATTTATGGCTCATATATTCAAATAATTCATCTCTTCTATCATCTTGAAAATCCACATCAAAATCAGGAGGGGAGGGCCTTTCCGGGTTTAAGAACCTTTCGAAGATCAATTCCCACTTAATTGGATCCAGATTAGTAATACCTAGAATATATGCCACAACACTTCCAGCACCTGAGCCTCGGCCAGGACCTACTAGAATCCCTCTGCTTTTAGCCCAGGCGATATAGTCTTCAACAACCAAAAAGTAATCGTTGTATCCTTTTTGATCTATGGTTTTTAGTTCATAATCGATCCTGTCCTGCAGACTTTTATCAACCTTGTCATAGCGTGTGGAGATCTTCTTCATTACATGAGCTTTTAGTAGCTCCTTAGTCTGGTCATGGTCAAGATCAGCATCATAGCGAGGCTGAATACGTTGAAATTCAATAGGATACATCTCCACGCTCTCAGCAATTTTATACGTATTTTCAATCGCCTCAGGAAGATCTTTAAAAAGCTCTTTCATCTGTTCTGAGCTTTTAACATAAAATTCCGCCACAGGAGCTTGTCTTCTTTGGGGATCATTCAATCTTTTGCCATCACTAATGCACCAGGCTATCTCCTGGATTACATAATCCTCTTGATCCAAATAATGGGAATCACAAGTAGCGACTAATGGGGTAGAGGTATCTTTAGCAATTTTTATTAATTTGGGCACAGCATTCTCTACTTCGGGATGATCAAACCTTGTCAATTCCACATATACTTCTTGGAAATTCTTTTTAAGGAAATTTAGCCATTCTAATGCCTCATCATTTTTATCATGGAGAAGTAATTGACTAAGTTTTCCAGATAAACAGCCACTTAGACAAATTATCCCCTCACTGTATTTAGTTATTAACTCTCTATCAATTCTTGGTTTGTAATAAAAGCCTTCAATATTGGCAAGAGAAACCAATTTTAATAGATTTTGGTAGCCTTGTTTGTTCTTAGCTAGTAAGGTTAAGTGGCTTCTTTTATCATCAATTCCTGTTTCTTTATCAAATCTGGTACGCTCAGCAACATATACTTCACATCCAATAATTGGTTTTACTCCGTATTCCTTACAGGTAGCCCAAAACTCATATGCCCCAGCCAGACTACCGTGATCAGTTAAGGCCACGGCACTCATCTCATACTTTTTAATACGATCTAGAAGAGGCCTGATCTTACTGATACCATCAAGCAGTGAATATTCAGAGTGTAAATGCAGATGCACAAAAGGATTACCCATTTAGGATACAAGAATTATTAGGGATATATTATTCCTTTTAATATATCTTTTTTTTAGGAGCTTGACAAACAAAAAGGGGATTAGATGCTACTAGCCCAATTATACATATATTTGGAGGTCTTCTCCCATGAGTGTTGCCCATATGCTTTTGCTAAGGATACAAAGTCCCAGCCGTATTTGTTAGCATACTGGACAGCGATCTTGGGGATCAGATTGTTAAAAGCATCTTCAAAGGAAGCATATTTTACGCCGTTTAAATATCCAAAACAGTTATAGGTGTTGCCATTCTTCTTAACAGGAACTCTACAAAAACCCGATTCAACTCCCATAATAGCAACGATTATCCTAAAATCAGCATTATTAGCATCAGACAGATCGATTATTTGAGCAGCATATTCTCTAGTTGCCACTGGGGATTTCTGTTTTTTAAGAAAGTTTAATAATCTTTCAATTTTTGCATCTCTTTCTCTTTCAACCTTTTCCTGTTCAGCTAATATTGGTTCAATAGCTAAAGCTTCCTGCACCTCTTCCAAAGTGGCCTTACTAAGTAGCACATCATGAGAATAATCAAGGTTTAAAACACTTTTAGCAGGAAATAGATTGGCTCCAAAGACATAGCTAACTCCTAGAATAGTTGAGAGCTGCAGTAAGACCAGAAATAGTATTATGCTTTTTTTAATCACTGGCAGTTTATTTACTTTTTTCAAATCTTTAAGGATATTCTCCTGTAAGATCTTAAGCCGCATTGCTTGCGGACAAATATCGTACTATTATACCACAATCCTATAGTTTATTGTGTCTTACTTAGCATCAACTATACTATACCCAAATTCATCCTTCAACCTAGCCCTTATCTTATCTGCTTCCTGCCAATCCATATTCTCCCTGGCTTGCTCTCTCTTTTTAATTAGCTCAATTATTTCAGGATCCAGTTCCTTGCTTTCATTTCGTTTAGCAATAATATGTTCCTGCAACTTTAAACCTAAGACCTTATCAAAATCAAGTAGAGTGGCTAATTTATCAGCCTCTTCATGATCTGATTTGACCATCTCCCAGACAACTGCTAAAGCAGCTGGAATATTAATATCATCCTCTAAAGCTTCTTTGAAATCATTAATAGCTTGTTCTATTAAAACGCCCTGTTTATCTCCCCAGGAATTGGCAGTATTGACTAGTTTAATATAGGCATTTTTAGCTGAGTCTAGCGCTTCCCAGGTAAAATTCTGTTTTGATCTGTAATGCGACTGTAAGAACAGATAGCGCAAATACATTGGATCATAACCTTTCTTTGTGATCTCCGATAAAAGTATAAAGTTACCATCCGATTTAGCTATCTTTTTATCATTCAAGTTCAAATGCTCATTATGTAGCCAATAATTGACAAATCTAACTCCATTAGCACTTTCACTTTGAGCAATTTCATTTGTATGATGCACAGGAACATGCTCAACCCCTCCGTAATGTATATCAATCGATTTACCTAGCTCTTTTCTGACCATAGCTGAACATTCAATATGCCAGCCTGGAAATCCATACCCATTCTCCACCTCACTTGATTTGAAAGGAGAGGGCCAATATTGAAGTGCATTCTTATGAGGTCCTGTTTTAAAAAACCATAATGCAAAATCTTGGGGATTCCTTTTATCAGGATCTGAAACTGTTCCTGTTCCGGCACCTACTTGATTCAATTCCAAATTTTGGCCTGAAAGGGCAGTATAGTCTTTAAATTTACTAACATCAAAATATATTGCCTTTGGAGTTTCATAAGCAAAGCCTTTTTCTAACAGGATAGAGACCATATCGATCATTTCCTCTAGATAATTTGTTGCTCTAGCTTTAACTGTAGGGTCTAAAATATTTAGAGCCTCGGTATCCTCTTCAAACTGCTTAATATATTTATCTGCAATTTTTTGAGGGTCCAATTGCTCTCTTTTAGCAGCCTTTTCCATTTTATCCTCGCCCTCATCAGCATCTGAAGTTAAGTGTCCAAAGTCAGTGTAATTACGAACATATCGGACATTGTATCCAAGATATATTAACGATCTTCTAAGAAGATCTCCCATCAACATACCTCTCATATTACCAATATGCTGATTCCAATATACGGTAGGACCGCAATGATAGATCTTTACTTCATCTTTAGATAATGGCACGAAATCTTCTTTCTTCTTGGTAAGTGTATTTGTTAAATGCAGCATCTTAGAATAATAACTGAGCATATTTTAGCATAAACAAAATATTGAACTTTACAGATATTTTTGCTTTTTTGATGATTTTTGTCTAAGATGACTCTACAACGAGTAGTTAATATTTAACTATTTTTTTTATGAAAGTATCAAAAGCCGTTATCACTGCCGCAGGATTCGGATCAAGATTTCTTCCCTTTGTGAAAAACATTCCCAAAGAAATGCTCCCCATAATAGACAAACCTTCAATTCAGTATCTGGTTGAAGAATGTAAGGAAGCTGGGATAGAAGAGATAATAATTGTAACAAGGGAAGAACATAGTCTCATTGAAGACTATTTTAAGAAACCAGCACCAGATGTTAAAGCACTTTTAGACCTACAAGGTAAATCTGAAAGATTTTCTGAAGTAGAAAAAGTTTTGGAATTTGAAAATATCAGATTTATACAGCAAGATCCACAACTACCTTATGGTAATGGATCACCAATCTTATCAGCAAAGCCATACTTAACAGAAGGAGAGCCATTTGCCATGATGTGGGGCGATGATATGGTCTTAACTCATGGCAGAGGAGCATTAGCTCAAGTTGTTGATTTTTACAACTCTCACGAATGCGATGCTGTTATGGCGGTTCAGGAAGTTCCCAGACATGAGGTGAGTAGATACGGCATAATTAAGCCTAGTGAATACAATGAAGAGGAAAAGAGTGGAATTTTTGAGTATCTAATAGAAAAACCAAGTATTGAAGAAGCACCGTCAAATCTTGTTAGTTACGGAAGGATGGTCTTACCTTATAGTGTGTTCGATCATCTAAAAGCTGATAGTACTGGGAAGGATCATGAACTCTGGCTCCAAGATGCTAACGACAAACTATCAAGAGAAGCCAAATTGATGTTTAAAGTAGTAGAAGGTGAATGGATGACGACGGGAGATCCCATAAGATATCTTAAAGCTCAAATCAAATACTATTTAAATCATCCTAAAATGGGTGAGGGTACTAAAGAGTTACTAAGGGAATTAAGTAATTAGAACAAAACAAGCTCTTTGGTAATAATTTCGCAGGCGTTGATTTTCACCAGTTTCTTGGAAGCATCTATTGCTTCATTGAAATTCCTGCCCAAAAAATCTTTGTTACTTTTAACTCTCTCCAGGCCTAATCTAATTGCATTGTGAAGTTCTTGAGGAGGCATAGCATCATATTGTTTTAAGATATAGCCCAAACCTATTTTAGCTACAAGTTGAGCATTCTTTTGTTGTTCCTGCTCTGAGCTCCAGGGAATAGGTATCAAGATCGCTCTTTTATTTAGTGCTAATATCTCAGTAACTGTATTAGCTCCAGCTCTACAAACGAATAGATCAGATGCTCTCATGTATCTGGCAAAATCTTCTGAGAAATTACCGCTAAAGAAAATGTACGAGGATCTTAAATCCGGTTCTAAGGATTGAGCGAATTCATTTGCTTGGTTCAAATCATTGGTAACAGTTGAATTCCCAACCTGATGAATAACATTGGCTTCTTTAAGTAGTTCAGGTAAGAACTTTAATAATCTCCAATTAATTGTGTTAGATCCCTGATTTCCCCCAGTAACTAAAATTGTGGGTTTATCATTATTGAATAATCTAGGATCGTTTACTTCCTCTAGTAGGAAAGATCTAATTGGATTTCCTGAAAGTAAGGTTTTAGATTCTGGGAAATATTTAGCTGTTTCCGGCCAGGAAATGAAAATCCGATCAACCAAGTCTTTAACGGCTTTATTAGAAGTCCCGGCAACAGTAGTCTGCTCATGAATTACACAGGATTTACCTAACAGCTTACCCCAATACATTAAATGTACCTGCAAATATCCCCCAAATCCGATTATTAATTTGGGATTATAGCGAAGCAGTATGAATAAACTATGTAATGATCCCCAGGGTATCAATAGTAAGTTGTAGATAGCTTTTAATAAAGTTTTAAAAGTCCACTTTCGCCACAATTTACCTGTTTTCAGCTCAATAAAAGGGATGTTCAATTTCCTGACCTCATCATATTCAAATGAATTATTGTTAGCACCAGTTTGTACAAATCTGGTTCCCACCCAAACTAGATTTACAATCCCTTTCACTTGGAAATATTGAGCTAAAGCTAGAGCAGGAGTCAAGTGTCCTCCTATTAGCATGATTCTGTCTTTGGGACTTATTTTCATACTTGATTTTATCGTCTTTTACGTAATTTATGCAATTGCGCTCTGTTTCTTTGAGGCAAACTTACAACCCTTCTTTCTTCACTCTGGCTTCCTCCTTTAGCAATATTTAATAGGATCCCAATAGCGCTCAGATTAATAACTGTAGAGCTGCCTCCATAGCTAAGAAAAGGCAAAGTATTACCATTGATTGGTATCAAAGCCACATTAGCTCCGATATGCAATACGGCCTGTAATGTGATCCAAGTAGTTATGGAAATAGCTAGTAAAAATCCGAGCCTGTCTTTTGCCCCCATAGCTATTTTATAGCCCTTGAGGAATATGAAAACAAAAACTGAAACTAATATCACACACCCTACCAGACCAAATTCCTCGGCAAATATGGCAAAGATCGTATCAGTAAAAGCGGTTTCTCCTAAATAATGATATTTCTGCCTGGATTCACCAAATCCCACTCCAAATATTCCTCCGGAAGCAACTGCTACCAGGATTTGCCTAAATTGAAAACCACTGCTGTAAGGATCGGAGATAGTACCTTTGTTCCAAAAATCAAAATAGGTGCCAAGTCTAGTTAACCTGTACTTCTCAACAACCATAGCCCCTGCTAGAATTATTGAGGTCAATAAACCGGTGATTATAGAGCCTAATGTATGTAATAGATCCCTCCCAGCAATGAAGTAGACAATAAAAGTAGTTGCCCCCAGCATGAGAGTAGTATCCATATCCCGCTCCAGGAGGATCAAAACCAGAACGATAGCAGCAGCTCCCCAATAGGGAAGTAATTCGCTTTTTACATGTTCTGTAAACGTTTGTTTATTTATTGTTTTAACTTCCTTATGTTTTGCCAATAGACTAGAAAGATAGATCAGGGTAGTTAACTTCGCAATCTCAGAAGGCTGCAGATCAAAGGGCCCAAGCTTTATCCAGCGTCTAACATCTTCTCCCTCATTAATAAAGAGTACTAGAATTAATAGGGCAATGGTCACTATGAATGCAGGGAGGGATAATTTAGCAACGGTTCGATAATCAATTTTATAGGCCAGATACATACCAACTAAACCCAGGGCAATCCAGGTTATTTGTCTGATGAAATAATGATGAGGTTCAAATCCCTGTTTAACAGCCACAATAGCACTGCCGCTATAGACCATTAAGCTTCCGAAAATTGAAAGACCGAGAATTACAGAGAAAAGAGTATAATCCAAGCCTGACTTTTTGGGATTTCGGCTGGCATTAAGATTTGATTCCCTTTGTTTTATAAAACTGGGTAACTTGACCAAAATAGTTAATAGTACAATTATTGTGCTATTATTTATAGCATATTTTACTGTGTAAATGGAATCGGAAAGGAAAAGCACTAAAATTAAAATCGACCCGGATATGCTGATTATCGACTTGACCGAGCGCTATCCTCTAGCTGTTGATTTCCTGATCAATGAATACGAATTCCACTGCGTAGGCTGCATCATGGCTGGCTTTGAGACCTTAAGACAGGGGGCAGAGGCTCATGGAATAATTGAGGCCGATTTTGACGAAATGATCGAAAGACTAGAGGATCATTTAAAAGAGACAATCAATCCTCAGGATTAAGATATTTATCTTCTATAGCTTTAATTTTCAATTCGAACTTTTCCATCTGTTCCTTAACTTCTTTAACTAAAGCTAGGGCTTTTTCATACTTTTCCAATCCTTCTTCCAGATCAAAATCTTCACTGCTGTTTTCAAAATAGGCGACCAGCTCATCAATCTTAGCCACCTTAGATTTTAATTGCTCTTTTTTATCCATCGTTATTTAATTTTAATATTTTAGAAATAATTGTTCCTTTATTAACTTTAATATCGATATCCTCACCTACATTTAATGAATTAATATCCTTAATGATCTTGCCTTTACTTCTCACAATTGCATAGCCTCTATGTAATACATTTTGAGGATCAAGAGAATTCAATATCCTTATCAATGAATTTAACTTTTGAGAAACTAAAGCGATATTTGATTTATATTCTCTTAAATTAGCAGCTAAAACCTCAACTTTTCTAAAAATTTGTTCAGATCTTAATCTCAATACTGACGCTATTCCCTTGTAGCGCTGGGATATATACTGCAAAGCTTTTGAATTTTGCAGTCTAAGACTGGAGGCCATTTGCTCCAATTTTAGTTCTTGGGCTTCTAAAAATTGTTGATTATGCATGAACAGATAATAGGCAGCCTGCGATGGGGTAGAGGCCCTGATATCAGCGACAAAATCAGCTATGCTCTCATCCTTTTCATGACCAACTCCTACAATCACAGGCGTTTTCATAGCAAATATCTGTCTAGCTACTTTTTCAGAATTGAAAGTGATCAAGTCCTCCAAACTGCCACCGCCTCTAACTAAAAATATACAATCATAATGCATTGTATCTACATAGTTTAAAGCTTGTAATATTTCCTGTTCGGCAAATTTCCCTTGAACTTGCACATTGTATAAGTCTAATTCGATCCCGACTTTATTCTCTCTAATTATCTTTAAAAAATCACTTTGAGCAGCACTGTCTTTCCCTGTTATCAAGGCTGCTCTAGTGACAATTTCCGGCAAAGGCCTTTTTCTGCTTTCATCAAATAGTCCTTCAGCTTTTAATGCTGCCTTTAGTTTTTCGTAAGCCTCTTTTAATGCTCCCGCTCCCATAGGGATGATCTTATATATGGTCAACGAGAACCTGCCACCTGCACTCCAAAGACTAGGTACTCCAAAGGCAACTACCTGCATGCCCTCCGTTATTAAATTCAAACCTTCCACTCTGGGAGCATATCCTGAAATATTTAATACAGCTGATTCTTTAGGGTCTTTAATAACTATGTTAACTCCACCTTTGGAAGAAACATTTAGAGAAGTTATTTCTCCCTCCACGGCTACATCCCCAACTCCTTTCAGAGTTAGATCAATCATGTTATTGAATTGGGAAACGCTAAATCTTGGTTCCATTTTTCTTCGTAATCCTGCTCATTATAACAAAACATCTAATACTTTTAATTTATCTAATTTGTTAGAATAGAGTAATAATAACTATCGAAAATGGATTCAGAACTTTCCAATCTCTTCGAACAAATGAGCCTGAAGCTTAATCCGGCTCAAAAAGACGCAGTTGATACTATTGATGGTCCTGTAATGCTAGTTGCAGGTCCTGGTTCGGGCAAGACTCAAACTATTGCTATGCGTATAGCCAATATATTAAAACAAACCCAATTGAATCCTGAGAATATTCTTTGTCTAACCTTTACCGATTCTGCTGTTAACACAATGCGCAGAAGACTTATCAGTATTATTGGCCCCCTTGCTTACAATGTCAGGATCTATACATTTCATGGATTTTGCAATGAAGTGATTCAAAATCATCCTGGACGTTTTGCCGATCTGGGTGACAAGATCGAGCCTTTAAATGATATCGATAAATTAAAAATTATTAGCAGTTTAATTGAACAGCTCCCCTTCGACTCGGTTCTAAAACCATTTGGAAGGAGCGAAACATATATCAGAGATATTCAAACTTTAATCTCAGGCTTCAAAAGAGACAATATCGAGGTTACAAAGATCGAGGAAAAGATAGCTTTAAATATTGATTTCTACACAAAAACCAAACACAAATTTCAGGAATTAAAGTCCCTGCATTACAGAAAGTTGAACGATACTGTTTTTACTCAATTTTTTGTAGAACTGCAAAATCTAGGCTTTGCTAGTTTCCCGTTTGTTATTTATCTAATGAGCCTTTATCAGGAATTCGGGAGTGGCAAATTAACTCAACTAAGAAACAATATCATTGATCAATTCCAGACAGGTTTCTCAAGCAGTATTACTGCCAAACAAGTTGAATTTGTAAAAATCTTTAAAAATTACCAGACATCACTTAAAGATGAAGGCAAGTATGACTATGATGATATGATCATTTCTGTTGTGAATAGATTCAAAAGCGATAAAGAGCTATTAAGTGAATATCAGGAAAGATATCAATATATTCTAGTGGACGAATTTCAAGATACGAACAGCTCCCAGAATGAAGTATTAAGATTATTAGGTAGTTTTTGGCCTGATCCTAATATTTTCGTAGTAGGGGATGATGACCAGTCAATATTTAGGTTCCAAGGTGCTAGTGTTGAGAACATGGCCTTCTTCTATAACACCTACCTGTCTAAGATCAAAGTCATCACATTAACTGAGAACTATCGCTCGCATCAATTGATCCTGGATGCATCAAGAAGCGTTATCAAGCATAATGGGCTGCAGATCGATGAAATGATACCTAATATCAATAAAAATCTGCATGCCTCAAATACAGAACTGGTTCATCAAAAGATCGAGGTGTGTGAATACAAGGATCCTTGGCATGAAAGTAGTGGTATAGTAAACAGGATCAAAGGCTTAATTGATCAGGGAGTAAAAGGCAAAGATATAGCCATAATCTATAGGGATAATAGGGATGCTGATGATATGGTCACGGCTTTAAACGGAGCAGGATTAAAGTATAGATTAGAAAAAGGGGAAAATATTCTAGATAGCATGGAAATCAGGAAATTAATAAATTTATTGAATTACCTTATTGATCCTGACGATGCTAAAACATTATTCGTGATTCTCAATTATGATTTCTGGGGATTTAATTCGCTTGATCTAGCTAAAATCTATACTTACGCTAGAGAGAATAAACTTAGCTATCAAGATATTATTAGCTCGAAAGAGCATTTAGAAAAGGCAACTGTGAGTGAGCCTTTAAAATTTACAGAGCTTTCCCAGAAATTGTTAGATTGGCGTCAAGGTATGTACAATCAGGATGCAATAACATATTTCAATCGTCTGCTTGAACAAAGTGGCTTCCTGGCATCAACAATGGCTAAACCCGACAGCACAGTTATACTTAATAAATTAGCCAGACTTTATCAGGAATTAAAGACCTTAAGCTCAACCCAAGAACAATACAATTTAAGTGAATTCATTAGTGATCTTGAAGTTTATGAGCGCTATGGGATTGAAATGGTTGATAAATTATGGGGCATCGATAGTGATGAATCTATTAGAATGATGACTGCACATGGAGCTAAAGGGCAGGAATTCAGTTATGTTTTTATTATTAAATGTCAGGATCGTAAATGGGGAGCTAGGCCCAGTATGAATCGGATCAAGCCTCCTTTCGGTCTAATGCAGAATCAGCTGGTTTCAGTGGAAAATGATGAAGAGCGCAGGTTATTCTATGTTGCTATGACCAGAGCCAAACAGGGATTATATATTTCCTATTCCAGATTTAACAACAAACAAAAAGAGAATAACCCTTCCAAATTCATTAAGGAAATTCCAGAAGAATATATTAATTACAATGTTATGAACCGAAGTGAACAAGAAGAGGCTCAGGCTTTAATTAATATCGTTAAAGCTGATAATAATGTTAATTTTTCCGAACTAGGTAGGAATCTCATAGAGAATATTCTCAAAGATTTTAGACTCAATGTTTCTAATATAATTAGTTATCGCAAATGTCCTAGATGTTTCTTCTACAATTCCATTTTAAGAATACCCTCCATCAAGAGTAAAAGTGCAGCCTTAGGCTCAGGTATTCATTATGCTTTAAAAGGATTAATGGAATCATATATGAATACTGGGCAAATCATTCCTCTAGAAAATGTTCTGCAAGATTTTGCCTATTCATTGAAATCAGACAAGCTTGAAGAAAGGGATTTTCTAGATGCCTTAAAACAAGGTCAGAAACTTCTTACCGATTATTATCAGGATAAACAGGCCAGCTTCCCGCAAAAATCTTTGAATGAGGTTAATTTCTCTCATCAAGGGATTGTAATTGATGATGTACCTATAAGCGGGAAGATCGATAGGATCGACTTTCTAGATAATCAAAACAGCATTCTTAAAGTGATCGATTACAAGACAGGTAATCCTGCCTCTGCTTCTTCAAGACTAAGTGTTAATAATCTGGGTGATTATTATCTGCAATTGGTATTCTACAAGCTCTTGGTAGAGAATTCCCATACGATCAAAGGGAATGTTACTCAGGGTTTGGTAGAATTTATTCAAAAGGATAATAATGATCAATACGTTAGTAAAGAATTCACTCTTAATCCTGAAAGTACAACTCCTGTTATAGCCTTAATGAAGGAAACTTATCAGAAGATAATGGCTTTAGACTTTACAAAAGTTAACTCTGATACATATAATGCATGTGACAACCCCCATTTACATGAATTGCCTTTGAATTTTTAATGAACAAAGAACCAATAATAATACAATTTGATGAGGACGAAAGTTTTTTTACTGTAGTTGAACTTATTTGTTTCAATATGGGATTGAAGATGTCAGCTACAGCTAAAAATATTGAGCAAGCACGAGCCATTGTTAAGCGGATCGAAACTAAACAATTAAATCCAGATATCGCTATAATTTCAGATTATCTTGGAAATAGCTTTCAAGACGGCTCTATACTAACCAAGAAATTAAAATCTCTTAATCCCAATATTAAAATCATTTCCTATGTAACTGATCCTGAAACTGATTGGGGAGATCTCTTGGCCTTAAAGGGTAGTAAAAGTGCTGAAAAAACAATGACCATGGCCCTTGAGGAATTGACTGGGAAAAGATTTAAAGCCTCGAACATTCCAGAATCAGAGGTTGAGTAACAGTGGTAAAATTTCCTTTCTAAGATAGAGTTTCTTTGTTTGTGCAATCTTGTTTTTGAATTCTAGTTCTGGCCAAATGCTTTTTAATAACTCTTCGCTCTGAGAGTTTAAAGCATAAAGATAGTTGCATCCTTTATTTATACTAGGACTTGTTATGAAAGCGAATTTTGTATCTTGAGAATATAAGAAGTTGTCAAGGATATCACTATTGCTTTTAAAAAATCTTGAACTATCCCATAATTCGATTTGAGTGATGGCAATTGATCCTGATTTTAGATCAATGATTTTTGTATCAAGCTGCATATTAGTTATAGGATCTTTCATTATCGACTCCTCTATCTGCTCATAATAGCGCTGTTTCCAGTCGTGAGGCGGGTTGGCTATCTTAATTAGTTCTTCACTAGCTTTAATATCCCTATCAGTTGTTACTCCCGCTTTAAAATTCAACGTATTCGAGATTATAGCTGTATAGATCAATAGAGCATTGAGAGGACTTATCTGCTTCGAGAAACCTCTTTTTTGGAATTCTTCCCAAATTAAAGTTGCACAAGCTCCTACCTTTTCAATATGGCAGGAATTTCCTAGACGTGCTTTTAAATCGCCAAGCTCATCATAAAAATGGTGATCAAATACCTCGACCACCTTATTTAGATCAACAAATTTGGCATAATATTGAGGCAAGGAAATATCTACTACTATGAATTCGACCTTATTGTTATCGTAATGGAACTCTTGTTCAAAATCTAAACCTAAATCTCTAATATCTTTAGTAACAGTTAGATTTAATGGTGCAGTCAAAACTGCTCTGGCATCTTTACCTTCTAATCGTAATAATTGCTCATAGGCTAAAGCGCAGGCTAATATATCGATATCACTCCATAGATCACCTGCAGTAATGATTAGCTTTTTCATATTTTTTTTAGTTCTAATTCTTGTAGAGAGGTCAGATCAGATGCTCCACAAGCAAACATAGCTAATTTTAATTCTTTTCTCCACCTTTGAAATTGAGAAGCTACGTTATCAGAGGAAGTTAAGGCAGGTTGTAATAGTGGCTTTGCTGCACTAACCATGTCCGCTCCAAGAATTATTGCTTTAGCCATATCTAGTCCATTTCGAATACCTCCTGAGGCAATAATATTTAAACCTTCAATCTTCCTTGCATCAATTAAAGCTTGGTCTAAAGGGATACCAATCTCTTGAAATGCAAATCCCAGATCATCATCTCTTCTGTAAGCCTCCACGCTGGTCCAGCTTGTACCTCCTTGACCTGAGACATCGATCCACTTTACTCCCATTTCAAATAAAGCTTTAGCACTATGGTAATCAATTCCGGAACCGACCTCTTTGATGAATACTGGCTTGTTAAGCTTAGAAATTATTGCTTCTAATTTGGATAATAGGCCTTCAAAATTAGTATCTCCCTCAGGTTGGATTGCTTCCTGCATATGGTTAACATGTAAAAATATCCCATCTGCTGAAATGGCATCAATTAATCTATTGATCTCATCGGCACCGTATCCGTAATTCAATTGCACAAGCCCCATATTAGCAAAGAGTGGGATACTGGGGCATAATGATCTCACATTAAAACTTTTCAGACTGTCTGGATCTTTGAGAATAACCCTCATGGAGCCTAGAGCTAAAGCCACTTTTTCCTGCTCACAAGCTAAAGCTAAATTTCTGTTTATAGTTTCTGCCATTTGGGCACCACCTGTCATAGATGCCACAATAAAAGGGAATGATAATTTTGAATTTAAGAAATTATAGCTAGTATCGATCTTATTAAGATCGATCTCAGGTAAAGCCTTATATGGGAGCCTATAATTATCAAGTGAGGAGGGGATAGGTTCAACGTTATTTTCTAATACAATTTTTATATGCTGGATCTTTCTGGAAGTTATATCTTTTTTCATTATTATTTTGGTTATGATACTTTTGAATTATATTATATTAATCATCGTTTTAACATTTAGTTCTAAGGTAATTGCCACACCTTTTAAATTTGATACAATTGTAACAGACAGGCTAATATGCTTGATTAGTTTTAAACTTATTCAAGCTTTTTTTAATGGAGAATAATTTATGATCCTGTTCCACAATATTATTACTTTCATTCTTCTTAGCACTATTCTAGCTGGACTACTTGCCATACCGGTAATCAGCCTGCTTTATAGATTCAAGGTCGTTCGAAAGATCGAAGTTGATTTTTCAACTGTAATTGAAGATAGGAAAGAAAAATATGGCACACCGATAATGGGAGGTCTTATTTTTATCCTGACCATATTGTTGATCAACTATATCTTTAACTACAATATCTATACCAGAATACCTCTGCATTTATTCTCAGCTGCCGCCCTCTTAGGCGCAGCTGATGATCTGCTTAACATCTTTGGACAAACCAGAAGAGTAAAAACAATAGATCGAGCCTGGAAACTGGTTAGAGTCCATAAAAGTATCTTGATGCGGATCTTCTATTTTCTCACCTTACCCTGGTATCTTTTCTCAACTATCATGCATATGTTCGAATCCAATCCCGGCAGTGGGCTAAGAGCTCATGAAAAGATACTTATCCAAGCTTTAATTGGAGGGATTTTAGGTATCTGGGTGTATAGGGTCATAGGCTCGAGTTTATGGATCCCTTTTATTGGAAGTTATGATATTGGTGCTTGGATGATTCCTTTAGCCATAGTTGTCTTTATGGCCACAACTAACGCTGTTAATGTAACAGATGGTATGGATGGGCTGGCCGGTGGTATTGGTATGA
The DNA here is from genome assembly GCA_029567095.1 of bacterium. GTDB lineage: Bacteria > Patescibacteriota > Dojkabacteria > B142 > OLB20 > JAKQLP01. Next base: position 27,038 of record JAKQLP010000098.1, on the reverse strand, counting down.
TAAGTGCATTAAGCTTTATGATGATCGCTATGTTCACCTATAATTATCCTGTTGCCTTACTGGCCGGATCTGGGGTTGGTTCTTTGTTAACATACCTCTACTTCAATGTTAATCCTGCTAGGGTCCAAATGGGGGATACCGGCTCTTTTGCCTTAGGGGCGTTTTTAACTATATTAAGTTTTGCTGTAGGTAAGCCCTTATTGCTTTTAATCGCCTGCTTCCCCTTTGTGATAGAGATGCTAAGTACAATAGTTCAAAGTATCTCTAGGCGCTTATTTGGGAAAAGAATATTACAAATGGCCCCCCTGCATCACCATTTCGAAATGATAGGCTGGAGAGAAGATAAAGTAGTGGTTAGATTCTGGATCTTTGCCATTGCCTGCAATATATTAGCCTTATGGTTAGCTTTTTTCTAGGATTGTAATAATTGATATAATTGCATATAATCTAAGGCATTAATGCCGAGGTAGCTCAGTTGGTAGAGCACACGACTGAAAATCGTGGTGTCGCCGGTTCAAGCCCGGCCCTCGGCACCAAATAAAGGGGCGCCTAGCTCAGCTGGCTAGAGCAATTCATTTACACTGAATAGGTCAGAGGTTCGAATCCTCTGGCGCCCACCAATTGAAATTTTCCCACTATAAGTTATTGATTATACTTCTAAGTTAAGGCACAATATCCCTACAATTTTCAATGTAAATTATGGAGAGATCTACGAGGGTCCCTTTTTTTGAACTTTTTCATAAACAATTTTTAAAACCAATGTTTTCACTGGTGGGCAATTTTATTAAAAATTGGCCTACTAATCTAATTCGAATCCTGATTGAACGTTAGGAATATATTGTAGTAATTCTCCCAGCTTTAATCTTCTTTTTACCTGTTGAGTCTTTAAACGAATATTATCAAGATCATTAAGCATAGTAGCTTTATCTCCATAAAACCCTTCAATTAGAACCTTAACCACTCCTCTATGCAGAGCAAATTGGATACCAGCTCCTGCCATATTCATTTTAATATTATCAAGCATAGATCCTAAAGGCTGTTCTCCAATTAAACTTGATCCCATATCATAAGCCATCGCCATTAATTGGGGTGTCAATTGAAAATGACTGGCAAGAAAATTAATTACATCAAGAGGCAAAGTCCCAGTCTGCACTTCATTTCTAACGCCAGCTTTGGTATTGATCGCCAGTTGCTCTATAGGCTCACCATGCTTCCAATAAATACCTATAGAACTATCTTCCAACACTTGTCTATTAGATAATTGGAACTCACTAAAGTGCCTTCCAGATAGAAGACCTTCTCCCCATAATATACTGCCAATAGGCATAACTTTACCGAAGCTTCTGATAATATCCAGAACTGATCGATCAGCTAGCATAGCACCAGCTGCAGGGAGTAATATCCTATCCGTTACTTTGAAAAGGTGCTCTTGTTCAAAAGATAATTCTGAACTGGAAATATTTCTGTAGGACAAGATAAAGATATATTTAATATATATGAATATAATTATATACCAAATACATATTTCCTGCATTATTTAGTATAATCAATAACATGAACGAACATAATTTCAAAAAACAATTAGGCCAGAATTTTTTAATTGATTTCGAATCAATAATTGAATTTGTGGATGCGGCAGATATCAAAGAAGGGGATAATGTATTAGAGATAGGACCTGGAGATGGAGCAGTAAGCGATATAATTTTACAAAGGAAGGCCCAGTTAACTGCAGTGGAAATTGATAGTGAATTGATCCCGACTTTAAATGAAAGATTCGCTGGATTTACTAATTTCAAATTAATCAATGCAGATATACTGCAACTGGATCTAGCTGAATTAGGCCTAAATAAGGGTTTTAAATTAATAGGAGCCCTGCCATACAACATTTCTAAACAGATCATAAATCTATTTTTAAAAACTACAATAAAGCCAGCTTGTATGTGCTTTATTCTTCAGAAAGAAGTTGCCAGTGATTATGCATTTAAAGGTAGATTCTTAAATATTCTAGCTAATACTTATGCAGGCAAGATCAGTTATATCAAAACCCTACCTGCTCACTTTTTTAATCCTGAACCAAAGGTAGAAAGCGCCATAATTAAATTCGAACAATTAGGTCCGAGATTTGATAAGCCAGAATCTTTACTTAAATTTGTGAAGATCGCATTTAGTGCTCCCAGAAAGATCCTCTCCCGAAACCTTGCGAATGCTGGTTTTGATAAATTAGAAATCGAATCTGAACTTAAAAAAATGGGATTATCTGAAAAGAGCAGGGCAGGGGAGCTTGCATTTGAACATTGGACTAAACTCTACCAAGCTTTAAAGAAATGAAAGTAGAACTTGAGATTAAAAATTGTAAAAGAAAATTTAAAGTCCATACAAAACATGGTGAGCTAAAAACTCCCTTATTCATGCCGGACGCTACCTATGGAGCAATAACTTCGGTAGGAAGTGATGATTTAAGGCAAAGTGGGGTAGAGGCTTTAGTAACTACAACTTTGCATATAGAGCAAAAGATCGGTAGCGATTATCTAGAGAAATACGGTGGTCTTCATAAATTCATGGACTTTAAAAACCCCATTCTTACGGATTCGGGCGGATATCAAGTATTTTCACTCATCCACAGGAATAAGAGTAAGAGCAATATGATCACTGATGCTGGATGCAGTTTTAGTGCTGAGGCCAATGGGAAATTCAACTTCCTAAGTCCTGAGATCTCTCAGCAAATTCAGCATAAGATAGGATCTGATATTAGAGTTGTACTAGATGAGCCGGTTATTGAGGATACTTCTCTTGCCAAGATTAAAAGATCGGTAGAAAGGACTACCAAATGGGCTAAAAGATCTAAACAAGAGTTTTTACGGCTACATGATCTAACTGAGAATGACTTTAATAATCCCCAGATAGAAAGGCCATTACTAGCCGCCGTAGTCCAAGGAGCAAATAATTTTAAATATAGGCAAATAAGTGCAGAGCAACTTATAGAAATTGGTTTTGATATATATAGCTTCGGGGGATTGCCATTGCATTCTAGAAATTCCTGGAAAAATGACGCCCCTCAGGGCTTCTATCATGAACTAATAAGTTACGTTGCTAATCTTCTTCCTGTTGATAAGATCCGCTATGGCTTAGGTATAGGCAGTCCGGACGACCTAGAATATGCCTACAAAGCAGGCTGGGATATTTTTGATTGTGTTCTTCCTACTCGCAATGCTAGACATGCCTACCTCTATGTACATAAAGGGCAAGGGGATAGATCCTATAAAACTTATGATGTTTTGCATATTAAAAATGGTCAATATCAATTCGATAAAAACCCCATTGATGCTAAATGCTCCTGTCTAACCTGTAAAACAATCGATCGGGCTTATCTTCGTTATCTACTAAGAACTCACAACCCAACCGGATATAGATATGCTACAATTCATAATCTTACTTTCTATATGCAACATATTCATAATTTAAGGCATGCGTAAATTTGAGTTAGCCTCAAAATTCAAACCAGCACCGGCCCAAGCTGATGCTATAGCAAAACTCTATCAAGGCCTGGAAGCAGAAATGAAACATCAGACTTTAACAGGAGTCACTGGTTCTGGTAAAACATTTGTCATGGCTAATCTTATCGAAAAGATCAATAAGCCAACTTTGATCTTGGCTCATAACAAAACATTAGCAGCTCAACTATTTTCCGAGTTCAAAAACTTCTTTCCTAATAATGCTGTTAAGTATTTCATTTCATATTACGACTATTATCAGCCTGAAGCGTATATTCCTCAGAGAGATCTATATATTGAAAAGGAATCGGAAGTTAACAAAACAATTGAGAAATACAGAAATGCTGCCACTCAAGCTCTATTAACAAGAAGAGATACTTTGATCGTGGCTTCCGTTTCCTGCATATATGGCTTGGGAGACCCTGATGATTACGAGACTTTATCAAGAGATCTGGAAAAAGGCATGACCTACAATCGGGAAAAGCTATTAAGGCATCTTTCCGATATGCAGTATGAACGTACTGTACATGATTTTGGACCAGGCACTTTCAGAGTAAGGGGAGATAATGTAGAGATTTACCTCTCATCTAGTGATGAGGCTTTAAGAATTGAATATTTTGGAGATCAGATCGAAGCTTTAAAAACCATCAATCCTTTAACAGGAGAGGTGCTAGAAAGGCCTGATTCATACAAGCTATTTCCTGCCAAACACTTCGTTACTCCATATGAATCTCTTAAGGCAATAATTCCTCAAATTCGGGAAGATTTAAAATTGGAGGTACAAAATTTTTTAGAGGCGGGTAAAAAGATCGAAGCTTATCGACTAGAGCAAAGGGTAAATTTTGATATGGAAATGATGGTGGAGACAGGTTATTGCAGTGGCATAGAGAATTATTCAAGATACATTGATCGAAGAGAGCCTAGCACACCTCCTTCAACTCTTATCGACTATTTCCCTGATGACTGGCTACTATTTGTGGATGAATCCCATATCACATTGCCTCAAGTTAGGGGGATGTATAACGGGGATAAAATGAGAAAAGGGAATTTAGTTGATTATGGATTCAGACTAAAAGCTGCACTTGATAATAGACCACTTAAATACCATGAATTCCAAAAGAGATTAGATCAGGTTATCTACACTTCAGCTACACCTGATGAAGAAGAATTGAATCTTAGTATCAATCCGGAAATTATACTAAATGATGGGTCCAAATATATTGGGAAAGCTGAACTATTAATAAGACCGACCGGACTACTAGATCCAATCGTTGATATTAGGCCTCCTGATGCAGACTCTTTTGATAAGCTCAAGCAAGATGTAGTAGCTAATGGATATATGGAAATGAAAATTGTATCTCAGGATAAACATCAGGCTAATCAAATCGATGATCTGATCAACGAGATTAAGGCTACGGTTGAGAAAGGGCAAAGAGTCTTAGTGACAACACTAACAAAAAGAATGGCCGAAGATCTAGCAGGCTATTTAACTCAAATTGGTATTAAAGTTACATATATTCATTCCGATCTAGACTCCATAAAAAGAGTAGAGATATTAAAAAATCTAAGATTAGGCAAGTTCGACTGCCTTATTGGGATCAATCTCTTAAGAGAAGGACTAGATCTTCCGGAGGTATCCCTAGTAGCCATCATGGATGCAGATAAAGAAGGGTTCCTTCGTTCCAGGACTTCTTTGATCCAAACCATGGGAAGAGCAGCTAGACACATTGACGGACGTGTCGTAATGTACGCGGCTCATATTACAGGCAGCATGAAACAGGCTATAGACGAAACTTTAAGAAGAAGGAAGGTTCAGGATGAATATAATAAGAGCATGAATATCACTCCTACCGGTATTACAAAAGATATTAGCGATACGCTCACTACTAAAGAAGAAGAGGATAAGGAGCAGGAAAAGGAAATGCTGAGCTTGATGAAGAGAATAGAAATGTATCCTGCTCTAGATCCTAAAGCTCAAAAATTGGTACTAAAAGAACTACAACTTCAAATGGAGATCTATGCAGATATGCAGGAATATGAGAAAGCTGCAGAGTGCAGAGATTTGCTTAAAGATCTTGAAAAAAGCTCCTAACGTAATTGCGCTTTAATATCCTCAGAATAGAACTCAATTACAATTTGAATTACAGCTAGAATAGGTACGATCAAGATGGCCCCAACCACCTGGAAAAGAATAAATCCTGAAACTAAAGATAGTAGAGTAATGATAGGATCAAGCCCGATCACTTTCTTCATTAGTTTAGGAATAATGAGCATACCTTCTAATTGTTGCATTCCAATGAAGAGTAGGGGAGCATAGATAATCATAAAGGTTTGCTGAGTGGAAAGAGCAATTAACAATGATAATATGGCACCTACACTAAGCCCTGTGCCTGGGACAATTTCCAATAATGAAACCAGCATTGCAATAGGCAAAGCGTAATTATGCAAGGTATAGTTTGGTAGGAACAAAGCAGGCAAGGTTAGTCCAATCCAGGAAACTACACCGGCCAAAAGCATTAAAAATACTTGAGCCCTAAACCACTTACCCAACTTTTCTTCGATCCTTTGAAATAATTCTAAAAATCTTTTTTGCGAAGCATGTGGCAAATAGCCAACAACGGAATTCCCCACACTATTATCTCTTGCCAATAGATACAAAGACAGAATGGTTATCATACCTAAAATTATTGTAAGGCCAGAGGCGAAGCTTAAAATACCCCAGGCTCCAGAAATTCCGGAGGAAAATAATCCGCCGTCGATCTTTAGTAGGGAGGTTACTAATTCCTTGAGACTCTCTTTAACAAGCTCGGGATCAATAAATTGTAATTGATCAGGCAGGCTTAGATTTGTCAGGATCGAATACACTAAATTTGGTAATTGTGAAATTAGATTAGTTAACTGAAACCATGCTTCATTAACAATTGTAAGTAGAAAAAACATTATGGTCGATAGGGCTACTCCATAGATCAAAGCGATCGCTAACATCTTGGGCACCTTCAGATCGGTTAACTTTTTCACATAAGGCCTAAGGGCGGCACTAATAATAAAAGCAATAAAGAACATAAAAAATACAGATCTTAATTCCCAAGCTACAAAGAAACTTAGAATAACTAAGAATGAGAGTGCTACTGAGCGGGGAGATAGTTCTAGTTTGATTTTATCCTGCATAGTTGTTTTGTTTAGATAATTCAATTTCAGAGAATAGATCTCTAAAGAAGATTATACTAAATGAAATTGAAAATAATAGAGAAATTAGTAGGACCCAAAGTTGAGAAATGCCTTGAAAATAATTTATGGCAACCAAAATGCACCCCAGCCATAAAAATCCTAACCAGATAACTCCACTATGATATAGCTCAAATGAGGAACGGATCAATGATAATAGATTTAACTTAGCAAGTTGGGAGATTGTTAAATTGGAAATATGACTGTCATGTAAATATATGGCCTGGATCAAAATAAAGCTCATGCCCAAACTCATTAGAGTAAACATGAATAGGTCAGAGTAGGTAGAGACTAGCATTAAGTTCTCTTTAGCTACTGAAGTTGAGAAAAACAGTAATGATTTATCTTCGGCCTGCCAATCAATAGGCACACCAAAGAGTGAAGCTATTATATATAAACCTAAGAGCTTACCTACGAAAAGTAATATCGCTGGAAGAATCGAATATTCTATGAGTTTGAGCAGTGTTTTCCTCATCTTTTATTTATTTTTTTGGAGCCTGTGTTTTTTTTGCTAAACCAGCCATTCTAGATTTGATTCTACTGGCCTTCTTCTTATGAATAACGCCTTTTTTAACAGCAGAATCGACCTTGGAATATAGGCTGCTGATCTTCTTAGTTAGAGTCTTGCTACCTTTAGAGACAGCTTCTTTCAGGTCCTTTACCTTAATTTTGTACTCACGTTCGACACGGGTATTAACCTTTTGTCTTCGCTTGCTTACCCTTAAGGCTTTTTTTGCAGATGCAATATTTGGCATATCAATATGTATTAATTAAACTCTTTGATTTTACTAAATAATATAGCTATTAACAAGATTATTAAGTTATTTATCGTATCATTTCGCGATTTATTGTCTGATTAGCATGATTTTGTTATCATTAAAGCATATCCACTTACTTTTTATTCTATTATCATGGATTACACATTAGGAATATTATCTTTACTCGGACCATGTCTTTTCTTACTCTTGATCGTACTATTCTTTATGTCCTTCTTTACAATCGGGCAGCAAACCATAGCTATTATTGAAAGATTTGGTAAATATGCTAGACAAGCAAGGCCAGGACTCAATTTTAAGATACCCTTCATTGAAAGCATAGCTGGTAAAATGAATTTAAGAGTTCAGCAACTAGATGTAAAGGCTGAGACAAAAACACTTGATAACGTTTTTGTACATATCATGGTATCGGTTCAATACTATGTCCTTCAGGATAAAGTATATGATGCTTTTTACAAACTAGAAAATCCCGAACTGCAGATCAATTCCTATGTTTTTGATGTAGTAAGAGCTAAGGTACCAAAAATTAATCTGGATGATCTATTTGAGAAAAAAGACGAAATTGCTATTGCTGTTAAAGAAGAATTAAATGAGACCATGGTAGGTTTCGGGTTTGAAATTCTTAATGCTTTAGTTACTGATATTGAACCTGATTCTAAAGTGAAAGAATCTATGAACGAGATTAACGCCGCTCAAAGATTAAGAGTAGCAGCCAATGAGAAAGGAGAGGCCGAGAAAATCCTTAAAGTTAAATCCGCACAAGCCGAGGCAGAATCCAAAGCCTTACAAGGTAAAGGTATTGCCGATCAAAGAAAAGCTATTATTGAAGGGTTAAGGGAATCCGTCGATGACTTTCAGAAAACTGTATCTGGTTCTAGTGCTCAGGAAGTCATGAATCTGGTACTGTTAACTCAGTATTTCGACACTTTAAAAGAGATCTCATCTTCCTCAAAAACAAATACCATCCTGTTACCACATACCCCAGCAGGAATGAGTGATATTGCTTCCCAGATCAGAGATTCAATAATTGTTGGGAATGAGGTGAATAAGAACAAAAGCTAATGAGCATAAATGAGATAAATCAAAAGTTTGAGGACTTGAAATCTAGATTTGCTTCCATAGAAAAGAAGCTTGATCCTGATTTAAAAATGAGTCATTTATCCGAATTAAAGACAGAGTCAGGATCTTCCGAGTTTTGGAATGATGCTTTAAAAGCAGGTAAAGTTATGAAGCAAATAGGTATGATAGAGGAAGAACTGGAGCTAACTAAAAGCGTTAATTCTAAATTACAGGATATTCCTGTAATGATAGAGCTATTAGAAAGTGAAGGCAAAGAACAAGACGAAGCTGAGCTTAATGCACTGACAAATCAGTTAAATGAACTTGATGAAACCATTTCTAAATTAGAGATAAAGACCTTTTTAAGTGGGAAATTTGATTCCTATGATGCCTTGCTAAGTATTCATGCCGGTCAGGGGGGAACTGAAGCTAATGATTGGGCTGAAATGCTTTTAAGAATGTATCTTCGTTATTTTGAAAAAGCCGGTTTTCAAGCAGACATAATAAATAAGATCGATGGAAATGAGGCTGGGGTTGATTCCGTGACTCTAGAAGTTCGAGGCCCCTATGCTTATGGATTGTTAAAAAGGGAACATGGCGCTCATAGACTGGTCAGAGTGTCTCCTTTTAACGCTCAGGGCTTAAGACAAACCTCTTTTGCAGGAGTTGAAGTTACTCCTTTGATTGAAGATGATATTGCAGTTAATCTTAAAGAAGAAGATATCGAATTCCATGCTGTAAGATCATCGGGAGCTGGAGGCCAAAATGTAAATAAAGTGGCAACAGCTGTTAGGATCGTTCACAAACCAACCGGAATTGTCGTCACTTCCCAATCTGAAAGATCTCAGCTGCGTAATAGAGAGGCAGCCATGAATATTTTAAGAGGTAAACTTTTTCAAAAGGAAATGGAAAAGATGGAGGCTGAACAGGATGATATAAAAGGGGAGTATAAAATTGCAGGATGGGGAAATCAGATCCGAAACTATGTCCTAAATCCCTATAAATTAGTTAAAGATCTCAGGACCAAGATCGAATCCAGTGATCCTGAATCAGTACTTGATGGTGAACTCCAAAAATTTATTGATGCTCAGGTTAGGAGTTAATAGCTATTTAACTATCTTTAGAACCTGCCCAGGTATGATCAAAGCTTGAGATCCATCTGGTAAAAAGCCGATCTGATCTTTATTATTTTCCAAAATCTTTTTCCATTCAAACCCACTGCCATAACTAGCTTCAGCGATTTCCCATAATGTATCGCCTCTTTTAACAGTATATTCTCCTAAGCCAATATCACCCTGAGCATAATCAGTGGCGATCCATTTCCCTCTTTCAGACATTAAAGATTGATTAGCCTCGGATTTCTCCTGTGCACTTAATGTGGCCGCCTCAATTCTACCGGTACTAACTGCTCCGTCGATCTTTCCGCCCTGTTCTTGCTCTGTGATCTGATCAACAAGAACAGTATTGTCTGTGGCCTCATCTACTACTGCTAAACCAAATAGGCCACTTAATAATAGATAAAGCCCTAAAACGATAAGGATTATTGAAAAGAAAGAAGTTAAATATCTTAACTTGAATTTTAAACTATCCTGAAATTCCTGTAGTTCACGATCAGGTACTTGTGTAGCTTTGGCCATGATAGCAAATAATATGAAGTAAATAGGGGGGCAGTTAAGACTAAAAATATCTTAACAAAAAAATATACAATTAAGCAATGCCTACCTTATCAATATGCACTTGGGCTCCCATATAGATAGAGCAACTTGTTATGTAATTGCCCTTCGATAAAGGTCGAGGCCTCCATTGGCTCAACTGCATTTGTCGCTCCTAGAAATAGATCCCAAAAAGAAACCTCTTCAAATACTTTTACCAATTGATAATCACTTCCGAGGCTTGCTTGACTGCTTAAATATTCATAAGCAGACTCTCTGGGTCCATTGGCATCTATCAATTTCAAAGATAAAGCCCTCTCATTTCCATAGGGCAGTGCTTTTATTTGATTTTTAATTGTACTTTCCGGGATACCTCTTCTTTCACTGATGTATTTAACAAATTCATTATAGGCACTGTCTGTGTCTTCCTGTAAGATCTCCATCTCTTCCTCAGTCATCAATCTATAGGGGTTACCAAAATCCTTTAATTCACCAGATGTAATGTAATAAGTATCAATGGAGCTTGCTGATACACTTTCTCCCTGTGAACTCTCAGAGGTTACCTCATTGTAATACTTGAATGGTCCGAATATTACGCCAATACTTCCAACCAGACTACCTGAATCGGCAATGATATAGTCGGCGGCAGCAGCGGACCAATATCCACCTGATGCTCCAGTTCCCATTATATGAGCTACGACCGGATTACCTGTTTGTTCAATATAGTTTGCAACACCATCGGAAATCGCTTTAGATCCGGTAATGGTTCCACCTGGAGAATCAATTGCTAATAATACACCTTTTATTGAGCTATCAGCGGCTGCCTCTGCTAGTATATTTTTAACTTCATATCCATATGTCACATCAACAGATAATAATGCCAGAATATCATCCGGTTTTTCATTAAGGATTACTCCCTGGATGGGAACCACCAATAATTTGTTTTCACTAGAACTATCACCACCTGCATAGACAAGATCCAGATTAGAAGTAGTACTTAATGTTGAGAGATCTGTATCCATGCCCGCTGAGTAAAAGGCAGCTGTACATAAAAAGCACAGGGCACAAAGAAGTAGTAAACTAAATAGAATAATAAGGAATAGAACTTTCCTACCGGATTTATTATTCGAGGTGCTGTTTTCCATAAATATCAATAATAATTTAACATTAATACAATATATCAGAACGCTCAGCTTAGTGAAAGCTAAGTTTTAATTGCATAAATGCCTGTATTTATATAAACTATATACTTATAACAATTGATTATGATTCAATTTGTAACTGTCTCAAAAACTTACGACAATAACTATACAGCCCTCAATGAGCTAAATTTTAATATTGAGGATGGTGAATTTGTTTTTTTAGTAGGTCCTTCAGGTTCAGGCAAAACTACTATCATCAAATTACTAATCAGAGAAGAAGTACCTTCCCTTGGCAAGATATACTTCGATGATGAAGATATAACTAGATTTAATAGGGAAAAGGTATATCAACTTAGAAGGAAGATCGGAGTGATTTTTCAGGATTTCAAGCTTATTAATGAACTTACAGCATATGAGAATATTGCCTTTGCCATGGAAGCTGCTGGTAAACCAGACAGTGAGATTAAAGAAAATGTTCCTTATCTATTAGACATAGTAGGGCTTACCCATAGAATGAGAGCTTTTCCTTACCAATTATCAGGAGGAGAAAAGCAAAGAGTAGCAATTGCTCGGGCCATGGCTAATAATCCCAAATTATTGATAGCTGATGAACCCACAGGGAATCTAGATCCCGAGTCAGCTTGGGATATAGCACAAATCCTATACAAAATTAACAACTGGGGGACTACAGTTCTTATGAGCACCCATGGCTCTGACATTGTTAATTCAATGCATAAAAGAGTCATTCGCCTTCAAAACGGTCAGATCGTGAGAGATGATTTTAAGGGTGGCTATGATGATGTGGATGAATACAGTTTAAAAATCATCACGTCCACACAGGAAGAGCCGGTAAAACTAAAAAGCCAGGTCAAGAAAATTGAACCTGCAATTGAAGAGAGCACTCCCATAGTTGAAAAAGAAACTATCGAAAAAGCTCCAGCTTCAAAAAAGAAAATATCCTTTTCGATCAAGAAGAAACCTAAGGTTGTACTAACAGCCAAAAAAGAAGAAATTAGCGCAGAGGTCAAAATCGAGGAAGATACTAAAACGGAAGATGGTGAAGTAAAGGAAGATTCAGCTAACAAGGATGCTATTAAGATCGAAGACATGGATTTAAATAAGTCCTTAAAGAAATACCTAAGGGATAAAGGTTATGGAGATATTAATGACTTAATTGAAGCTGGCAATGAACAGTTACGTAATATCGACAAACTAACCGATATTCAGCTCAAAGCAGTAAACAAGGCGATCAAGAAGTATAAATCTTAATATATTAGAAAATGAGTTTACTTACATCCCTAAATAGATCAATAGATAATACTAAAAAACAGATCAGAAGAAGTGGCTGGCTAGCCTGGGCTTCGGTTTTAGTCATGAGTTTGGCATTTTTCATAGCTAGTATTTTCCTATTTCTTGCCTATTTATCAAATCTGTTTCTATTATCAATAGAAAATAAGCCGCATATCTATGTTTTTTTCAATGCAGGAACTGAAGAGATAAAGATTAAAGAATTAAATGACAGACTTGTAGCCATGGATGAAGTGCTGCATGTTGAATACACAGATGAGAAGGGAGCTATAACCGAATTTAAAGAAGTTCAGGAAAGAAAAGATCCTCAACTTGCCCAAAACATTAGGTCCAATGTCTTGCCACCCAGCCTTGGGATCAGACTTAATAAAATTGAAGATGCTGATGAAATGATCAGTTATCTCTCCCAAGAAAAGATCAATAATGCAGACATATTTGCTGTTCGTTACTCCAAAGAATCAATTGATATGATCCGTACACTTTTTTACTGGTTAAGATTGGGAGGGGGAATTATTATTGGGCTCCTATTAGTAGTGATATTCCTATTCACATTGTTAACAGTAGAATTCAGAACATTCTCTCGTGCCGAAGAGATTGGGATTATGCAGCTGGTAGGAGGAAGTCTCTGGTTTATCCGTTCGCCGTTCATTCTGGAGGGAGCTTTCTATGGCATGGTCGGCTCTTTTATCGCCAACTCCATTATTTTCATTCTGTATTTTGCTATCTTTTACGTTAATAAAACTAGCGCTGCTGTAACTTTCATTATCAATTTGTTCGGGAATCTATCCTGGCCCAGTTTAGATATTATGCAATATATCCTGCTACTTGCTGGCACTTTACTTTTTGGCGCAGTAGTCGGAGCATTCAACAGTATCATAGCCATCAGAAAATATATATATTAAATTATGATATACTAGATATTATGAGATCATTGCTCATCAGATTAAATACGATCCTCATAATCTCCATATTACTGCTTGGCATTACTCCTTTATCTGTAAAGGCCGGACTTCAGGAAGACTTACAGGAAGTTCAAAGAAAACTACAAGAGATACGTAATGAGAAAAACAATATCCAGAGCAAGGTTAATAGTGATAAAAGTCTCCAAAACGCTTATAGTGCTGAAATATTTAAACTTCAGTCTCAGATAGATCTGCTTGATAATGAGATCCAAGAAAAGGAATTGATCATTCAGGAATTAAATCTGCAAATCGAAATACTTACTCAAAACATCGATACTACTACAAAACAAATAGAGCAGGCGAGGCTGGATATTGGGAAGTTAGAGGAAGAAACAGATAAAAGATTAGTTGATATATATATTGATGAAAAGACCTTTTCGCAAATTGATATGTTCTTTTCTTCCCAAGGTACAGATATTATCAAATACAGTGTCTACCAGAATTCATTCCAGATGGAGACCAACGCCATGTTAAGTAATCTTAATTTCCAAAAACAAGAATTAGAATCAAAACAAGTTGAGCTGGAACAGAATAAAGCTCAAGTAATTAAGGACCAAACGACATTGGAAGAGGAAAAACAAGTCCTATCCACAAAGCAAACAGAGCTCGATCAGCAAAGAGCAGTATTTTACAAAAAACGTAATGAAGTTACAGCCTCAATTCAGCAGAATAATAATTTGATCAGCATCTATACAGAAGAAGAGCAGAAAACATTGGCCATGCAGAATAAAATTGAACAGGAATTGTTCAATAATATTAAAAATCTAGGAAGTGGCACTTATGTGCTAAAAGGCACAATAATCGGCAGACAAGGATATTCGGGTTATGTAATTCCCTCAGGTCCGGGTGGAGCACATCTTCATTTTGGAACTAAGGTCAATGGCTCTTCAGTTAACCCTTGTAGTTTATTGCCTTCCGGTGTAATCAGTGGCTGTGGTGGTAATGGATCTATAGAATGGCCTCTTAGAAGCCCTTTCTATTATACTTCTGCATATGGATGGCGCTGGGGTAAATGGCATGACGCTATAGATATTGCATCTCCTAACACCCACGCCTATATCTATGCAGCACATGATGGCTGGATGTATAAAGGAGGAAGCTGGAGTAGTGGTTATTGGAGAAAGATCTGTGAAACCAAAGATAACTGTAATCAAGGGAAATACACTTTCTATCTGCATTTAGCAGAATAATCATTCAATCTCATTCAATCTCATCCAATCCTATCGTTTTGGTTAGATCATATTGACCTAATTCGCATCTTTGTAACTGTGCAAGTACTGCTGTTGTACCTAAAGCCTTGGCTATGTCTTCGCCTAATTGTCTAATATATGTGCCCTTGGAGCATTTAACATAAATATCAGCGAATCCATACTCTTCTTCAGGGGCTAACCCTTGAAAAGGAAGATCTGCTCCTTTAAGGAATCCACTATTCAATAATTTAATATCAAATATCGTTATATCTCTTCTAGGCACAACAACTTCTTTTATTAGCTCTTGAGATTCTCTTCTTTTAAGAATGATCTTTTTAATATCATCCTTTTCTTCGATCTCAAATATATATCTGGGGTCTCTCAATAACTTTCTTAATTTAACACCATTAACTTTTACAGAACTGTAGATTGATACAAACTGTTTATTTGCCCCGATCATATTCTGCAAAAGGACAGAAATAGCATTCTTTTCAGGCAATACTCTACTTTTAATTGATAATAATTCTCCTTCGGGATCCTGAGTGTAATTGAAAAGCCCAAAGACCATTCTCGCAATATATGCTTTATCAAGTCCCAACAATTCGTTAGCTAATTTTGTAGCTTTACCGACCAGAATTAACATCAGCCCACTGGAAAACACATCAAGGGCTCCTGCATGACCCACTTTTTTTGTTCCTAATTTTCTTCTAACTTTATCTACTAGATCATGAGAAGAGATACCCGCTTCTTTGTTCATTAGTAAAATGCCATTAGGACGCCCATAATCATCCCTATAAATCTTATTCAATTCAAAATTGGCTCTTGTATTCATCTGCTCAAATCATTAAACTAAGAAGTAATAATATCATATTTACCATGCCTTAGCTCTCATGATAGATTCACTTCTTTTATTATTCCAGGTATTTGCCATACTTATCATAATGATCCCCTTAAATGGTTTACTTATGAACTTATGGCTTAAGCTAGCTCAAAACTTTAGATTAAGCAGAAAGGTCATAATAATTGTGACCATTGGATTGATGCTTTCTATTCCCGAGCTTTTCATTGCCTTGAACTCTCTAAATCGCCAAGTTCCTGAACTTGCGGTAGGGAATGCTTTAGGTACTGCAATAATATTGATCTCCTTAGTAGCAGGTATTATTTCAATCTACAAAAAAGAGCTCAAAACAAATGAAATATTCTCAAATGACAATTTAAATCTTTTATCCTTCGCGGCCCTTTTGAATGTTATCCTGGCATTTGATGGAAGATTATCAAGATTAGATGGAGTTCTATTAATTATCTCTTACTTGATCTACTTATTCGTTTTAAGTGGTCTTAAAGGAAATTACTCTATCCTTAAAAAAACTAAATTAAGTACCAGAAAGGCAATGTTATCAATTGTCTTATTGATTGGTGGCTTTTTAGGGATTTGGGTATTATCGGATAATATTGTTCAAAAAGCACTAGAAATTCAAATATTGACCGCTTTCCCTCTATTCGCCATAGGGGCGGTCCTGATAGCCCCCTTAGGAGCTATACCAGAACTGATCTTTGAAATGGAGCTAAATAATAAAGAGGAGAGCAAATTAAGCTTAAGTGAACTATTTACAAGCTTGATAAGTAATACGACTTTAATACTTGGAATTATAATCCTGATAGAACCAATTGTGATCAGTGGATCAATTTTCTACTATTTTACAACACTCATTCTGGCTTTACTCTTACTATTATTCAACTATTATTCCAGAACCAAGAGTAATTTGAACTGGAAGGAAGGTACCTTATTGCTGATATCATATATCATCTATCTGATCAGCGCCTTGATCCTGCTTCTATCCTAAATTAACACTAGGGCAAATCTTAGCAAGTGGACATTGCTCACACAATGGTTTTCTAGCTTTACAGATCTTGCGGCCATGATGAATTAGTAAAGTAGATATTCTTTCTCTGTTATTCCCTTTATATAGATTCATTAAATCTCTTTCTATGCGAATAGGATCACTGTATTCACTCAAACCCAATCTTTGAGACAACCTTTTAACATGGGTATCAACAACAACTCCTTCATTAACATTAAAAGCAGTTGAAAGAACCACATTTGCTGTTTTCCTGGCCACACCTGGTATTTGTAATAATTCCTCCATTGTGGTTGGGATCTGACCTGAATAGATTTCTGTTATCTTTATGGCTGCTGCTTTAATATATTTTGCTTTCTGTCTGAAAAAACCTGTCGGCCTGATCATTTGCTCGAGATCAGTTAGATCCGCTTTGGCAAAATCAGACACAGATCTATAGCGCATAAATAGGGGAGGTGTAACTTTATTCACCCTTTCATCAGTACATTGGGCAGAAAGTATAGTAGCTACCAGTAATTGCCAGGGATCCTGATGAATAAGAGCACACTTAGCACTTGGATAAGTATCTAGTAAGATCTTTAATATTTGATCAGAGTGTTTGTCCTGCACTTGTGGGTTAAGATATAATTTTAAACTATAATCTGATTATATATGAATTGGCAAAAACTAAAAAATCAGGACCCTTTTATTACCATCCTGGTTTTTATACTAAGCGCCATCGGCTTGCTAATTATATATTCAACTACATTTACCTATCCTTCAGAATCATCTCTAGGCCAAATGTTACCAAAACAGATCCTTTTTCTGATCTTAGGATTTATCATCTATTTCCTTTTAATTAGCATTGATTTGTCCTGGTTTGAGGATGAAGGATTTATCAAGATTATGTATATCCTAATCCTGGGGTTATTGATCGTAGTTAAGTTCTTTGGAGAAACTAGAGCAGGAACCAATAGATGGATTGATATCGGATTCTTTTCTCTGCAGCCAGCTGAATATGCCAAAATAGCTATAATTCTACTAAGTGCCAAAAACCTTAATGATATAAAATTGTATGAATCCAAGCCCCTATTTCGAAAGAACAACAAAAAAATTCCCAAGGCTCTTCTTTCTCGCCCTGTGGCCATGATCCTTCTAAAAAATGCACTTCTAGTTATCCCTTTAATTGTATTAATACTTATTCAGCCTTCTCTAGGTAATGCCATGATAAGTTTAAGTCTATGGCTGTTGATGATCCTGATACTTTTCCCAAAACCTATGCTCTTAACGAAGATCGTTATGGTCTTAAGTCTTGGCATTTCTCTGGCTCTTCAGATCTTCGAAGTAAGATTTCAATCTCCTGATTTTGTAATAACGCAATACCAGAGTATAAATTGGTTAGCAACATTAATTATTCTAATAGTTTTAATTGCTAGTATCATTGCCTTAAAAATATCTCCCAAAATATTCATTACATTCCTAATATTAGGCATAGTAATAATAGTGGGGATACCTAATATCTGGAATGGAGTTATGACCGACTATCAGAAACAAAGAGTACTGACATATTTTGAAGGGCCAGAATCAGATCCTACAGGTTCAGGCTATCAAATCATTCAATCAAGAATAGCTATTGGTTCTGGTATGTTAACCGGTAGAGGTTATCTGCAGGGCACGCAATCAAGTCTTAGCGTTTTAACCCAATCATTTACCGACTTTGCCTTTGCAGCCTATGCTGAACAATTTGGATTTATTGGAGTTCTTATTCTTTTATTTATCTATTTCCTGCTATTAATTCGGATTTTAAGAGTAGCCAGGAATAGTCGCAATAACTTCGGGAAATATGTAGCCTTAGGGATTTGCCTTTTGCTATTCCTTCATATTTTTATTAATATAGGTATGAATATGGGATTGCTTCCAGTTACCGGCATCCCGTTACCTTTGATCAGTTATGGTGGAAGCGCTACAGTTATGATTTTAATCTGCCTGGGCCTGGTTCAAAGTGTACAAAGCAGTCAACGTTCAGTTGACATCGCTGACAATTTAATGGTAACATCTCGAAGTCTATTGATGAATTAGGTAATTATGGCTATTAACAAATTTGCGGTAATAAAATACAAGGATCAACAATACTATACACCAGAAAATGGTGTTATCGAAGTTGATAAAATCGCTGGTGAAAAAGGAGCAAAAATCACTTTTGAAGAAGTTTTGCTTCTAGTTGATAAAGATAAGATCGAAGTTGGTATGCCCCTTGTTAAAGGAGCAAAAGTCGAAGCTGAAATCCTAGAACAAAAAAGAGGAGAGAAAGTCTCTACATACACTTACAAAGCAAAATCCAGATACAGAAAAAGATCAGGACAAAGAGAATATATCACTGTCTTAAAGATCAATAAGATTGGTTAAAAATTAAACAATGGCACATACAAAACAACAAGGAGCAGCTAACAGACATGTAAGAAGACCAGGTCAAAGACTTGGAGTAAAGGTATTTGGTGGTGAGGCTATCAAAGCTGGCGGAATAATCGTAAGACAAAAGGGAACAAAGTTCCATCAAGGTAAAAACACTGATATTGGTAAAGATTATACAATCTTCGCAACCAAAGACGGTGTTGTTAACTTCAAAAACATGACTGGCTCCCATAAGGGACAAAAAAAGGTCGAAGTAGTTTCTAAATAATCATTTATTACCCTTAAAGATGATAGCTCTTATTCAAAGGGTCACTTCAGCTAAAGTTACAGTAAAAGACAGCGATTTTATTTCCCGAATAGATAAAGGCTTACTGATACTTGTTGGGATTCACCAGCAGGATAATGACAACGATATTAGCTATATCGTAAATAAACTTCAAACATTAAAGTTCTTTGAGGGTAATGGTCGCTATTTTGCTAAAAGCATAAAAGAAGAAGAGGTAAAACTAATGGTAGTATCCCAATTTACTCTTTATGGGGAATTAAATAGGGGGACCAAGCCCTCTTTCACTAAAGCTATGGCCCCTAGTCAGGCAGAATATATTTATAATGCATTTTGCGATAAACTTAAGAAAGAGGGATTTAGTATTGAAACAGGAGTATTCGGAGCCCACATGCTGGTTGAATCAATTAATGATGGCCCTGTTTCATTTATTCTAAGCAGTGACCATTTAAAAGATGAACATTAAATTCGATTTAAAGGAAGATAAAGCTCCAATTCTCATAGTAGGATTAGGAAATATTGGTAAAGAATATGAAAACACCAGACACAATATTGGTTTTCTTTTCCTTGATCATCTGCTGGCCCAAATTCAATTAAGAGGTTATGTGGTTATTAAGCAAGATCAGAAGATATATATCAAATACTACGTACCAGACTTGAATCTATTCCTAATAAAACCTAAGACCTTAATGAACCTGTCAGGGGTTGCTGTTAGAAAATTTTTAAACTACAACAAAGTAATTAATAATATTGTGGTAGTTCATGATGATCTGGATCTTGATATAGGTGACTACAAAATGCAGTTCGAAAAAGGTCCCAAATCACATAATGGTATAAATTCCATTACGGCTGAATTAAACACATCCAAATTTTATCGAATCAGAATAGGGATCGAAAATAGAAACGGCATACCTATCCCCGGTCTTGATTATGTACTTTATGATCTGGGAAAGGAAGAACTGGAACAGATTAAGCTGGTATTCGATCTCATCATTAGAAGACATTTTCAACTATAAAAAAACGCTCCTTTTTTAAGGGAGCGTTTTTAGTATTTAATCCTTACTTAGTGCTTGATCTGGATCAACAAACTTTCAGATCCCATGTACTCCTTAAATGACAATTTGTACTGTTTCTGTGAGCTTACTGTGAATTCAAACCTTAATACATTTCCAGACTGAGAAGCATCCAGTGATTGGACATCCCTAGCACCTGGGAAAGTAATGGCTGGTGAGGAAACATTTCTGCTTTGTAGGTTTTGAACCTCTACAACCAAAATATTCCCTTCATATTTAGCAGTTACTTTTGGATATTTTGTTCCGCCATCCCCTTTATTCAGGGCTCTATAGAAATAGAAAGCATCACTGAAATCACCCCAATTAAAAGATTTATCATTTTCAAACAATCCTGCAGAAGCAGTGTTACTTGTTAGACCATCTCTTAATTCCTGAGATTCAATAGAGTAGGTTGTCTCATACACTGAAGTGCCTGGAGCTGGTGTAGTGGTAGTAGTGGTAGTTACCTTAGGAGTTGTTGTTACATCCACTGAAGGAGAAACTGTTGTCTCAGGAGTATCAGTAACTAATACCGCCACTTCCATTATGTCGAGATAAATTATTGGGATATCTCCAGCTGCAATATGTAGAACATAGGTAGTTGGTTGAGAGAGATCTACATTAAACTGTAGAGCACCTTCGACACTGGTTGCTGTCTCTCCCATGACACTAGATACAGTATCTGATCCAGGAGATAAACTTTCACCATCAAGTAAGCTTAGATCCTCTGAAAAAGAGGTATTTAGGAAAGTAAGAGTGATCTGATCATAAGAATCAGGATTGGATGAATATTCTGCCATAACTTCAGGTACTACACTATCACCCTCACTTAAAGATGGATAGAAGGCAACCCTAGTGAAAGTCTCATATCGGCTAACCATAAGATCATCAAGTGTGAATAATGCTTCGCTAGTTTCTCCGACCTTTTGTGGTTCTGAGGTGTAAGCTAGAGGATCTTGCAGATCACTAGCTTCTTCATCAAGCTTGACTCCTTCGGCAACATACATTGCCAAGGGATCTTCCTCGATAACTGTAGCAGTAGGTTCTACTATTTCCCCGCCATTATCTGTTGGACCGGAAAGCACATTACGTAATGCGAAATATGAAGCAACTGCAAGTGCAGCCACTATCACTACCCACACTACTATCTTAGCTGATGAGCTTTTAGGCTGATCGCTAGGGGGTGTTCCTTCACCAGCAGGGCTGGATTGTAATCTAATTGGTTTATCAAAAGCTCCAATCTTAGGTAAGGAACCAGGGACTCCCATTGCTGGTGTACTTCCAGGGGCTCTTTTTTGGGTGAGAGTTGGTCTCTCTGCAGGGGTTGAATTATCTAAATCGGGCATAATTTAGGCAATAAAAAGTTATTCATTATCAAGTATAGAGAAAATGGGCTAAAGGTGCAAGTTATTCATTATGGGTATATATATTGTTTGAGCTAAGCAATATTTAGTATAATTAAGATTTGATTTTAATGATCTTGATGGAGAATATTGTAATTAAGGGAGCTAGAGCTCATAACCTTAAAAACATTGATGTTACTATTCCCAAGAATAAGCTTGTGGTTATCACTGGATTATCGGGTTCTGGAAAATCTTCATTGGCTTTCGACACAATATATGCTGAAGGTCAAAGAAGATACGTTGAATCACTGTCTGCTTATGCTAGGCAATTTTTAGGCATGATGGAAAAAGCAGATGTAGATAGCATCGAAGGACTTTCTCCTGCAATTTCAATTGATCAAAAAACCGGAGGCCATAATCCCAGATCTACTGTAGGAACTGTAACTGAAATCTATGACTATCTAAGATTACTATTTGCCAGAGCTGGACATCCTCATAGTCTTAAAAGTGGAAAAAGACTGGAATCACAGACTGTTCAACAAATAGTAGATAGAATAATAGATCTTCCTTTAAGAAGAGAACTTGGAGAATTAAAGATCATGATATTGTCTCCAATAATCAAGAATAGAAAAGGTACTTATGAAGAATTATTCCAGCGCTTACTATCCCAAGGATATTTAAGGGTTAGAGTTGATGGGGAAATATTTTCATTAGAAGAAGACATCAAACTTGACCGCTTCAAAGCGCATGATATTGAAATTGTGGTAGATAGATTAGTATTGAACCAGGATTCTAAGGGAAATAGTGAATTAATCAAAAGATTGACAGATTCAGTAGAATTAGCGCTTACTCAGGGCAATAGAGAATTGAAAGCTTTGCTTGTTGATCAGAAAGAAGTGCTATTCTTTTCAGAAAAACTAGTTGATCCTGATAGTGGCGAATCATTTCCCGAGATCGAACCTCACACTTTCTCGTTCAACTCTCCATTTGGGGCATGCGAAAAGTGCAGTGGCTTGGGACAAATCCTGGAGATAGACGCTTCCAGTTTGTATAACCCGAATCTTAGCATTAGTGAAGGAGGCATATATCCCTGGTCACGAGTAGCTGACAACATGGACTCCTGGCATATGCAGGTTTTAAAAGCTGTTTCAGAGGCTGAAGGATTCTCATTACGGATACCAATTGGACAATTGGATCAAAGAGCTTTAGACCTTGTATTGTGGGGCAGTAAAGGTAAGACCTACAAAGTCAACTATATCAGTGGCAATAGAAATACAAATGCCACAATGCAAATGAAATTTGAAGGAGTGATCCCCAATCTTAATCGCAGGTATAAAGAAACGGAATCCGATTTTATCAGGCATGAGATCGAAAGATATATGAGGGAATTACCCTGCCCATTATGTTTAGGCAAGAGATTGAGGCCCGAAGCTTTGGCGGTCACAATACTGGGTAAGAATATCAATGAAGTGTCAATGATGTCGCTTAGTGATCTTAAAAACTGGGTTAGAGGATTGATCTTAGCTTCAAATGAAGAAGATGCCTTAAGCGAGATTGAAAAACAAGTAGTTAAACAGGTCATAAAAGAGATCGATACCAGACTGGATTTCCTTTTAGCTGTTGGATTAAATTATCTAAGCCTAAATAGAAGTGCTACCACACTTAGTGGTGGAGAGTCGCAAAGAATTAGGCTAGCTTCCCAAATTGGCAGTGGTCTAAGTGGAGTCCTATATGTACTTGATGAACCATCTATTGGTTTACATCAGCGGGATAACAGCAAATTAATTGAAACTCTTCAGAAATTAAGAGATCTAGATAATACAATTATTGTGGTTGAACATGATCAGGATACTATGCTGCATGCCGATCATCTCATCGATATGGGGCCCGGAGCGGGAGAGCATGGTGGGAGAATAATAGCTCAAGGCAGTGTAGCTGAAGTCATTGAGGATAAAAACTCGATAACTGGAGCCTATTTAAGTGGTAAGAAGCAAATTGATGTTGAGCAGATCAAAAAGGAAACAGACCAAGCCTCAAAATCTATTCTATTTAGGACCATTTCCGTGAACAGTAAGAATAATTTAGGAAAGTATTTAGTATTAAAAGGAGCTAGAGAGAATAATTTAAAAAAAGTTGATTTAAAGATCCCTCTTGGCAAGTTTGTAGCTATAACCGGAGTTTCAGGAAGCGGTAAATCTTCATTAATAAATGAAACATTATCAAAGGTCTTGAATAGGTATTTCTATGATACCAAAGCAATTCCTGGAGCTTATGATTCTATAGAAGGGCTAGAAAATCTTGATAAGGTCATTAGTATTGACCAATCTCCCATTGGAAGAACTCCCAGATCAAATCCGGCAACATATACAGGTATATTTACCCCAATTCGCGAGCTCTTTTCTTCTACCAGGGAAGCTAGAGCCAGAGGCTACAAAATGGGCAGGTTTAGCTTTAATGTTAGAGGAGGTAGGTGTGAAGCTTGCCAGGGTGACGGTGTAATTAAAATTGAAATGCAATTTCTGCCAGATGTATATGTTACCTGCGACGAATGTCATGGTCTTAGATACAATAGAGAGACTTTACAGATTGACTACAAAGGCCTCAATATCGCCCAAATCCTTGATCTTACTGTTGAAAAAGCATTAGATTTCTTTAGTAATATCAATAATATCAGAACAAAACTGGAGACTTTGAAATTAGTAGGTCTCGACTATATCAAGCTCGGACAACCTGCTACCACCTTGTCTGGAGGAGAAGCACAAAGGATAAAATTAGCAACTGAACTAAGTCGCAGAAGTACAGGGAGAACAATATATATACTGGACGAACCTACTACCGGACTACATTTCGAGGATCTCCATAAACTCCTGGTTGTGTTGCATGCCCTAGTTTCTAAAGGTAATACTGTCGTTGTGATAGAGCACAATTTAGATCTAATTAAAACTGCAGATTGGATAATTGATCTAGGACCAGAAGGTGGAGACAATGGGGGCAGGATAATTGCTGAAGGAACACCACTTGAAGTAAGTAACAATCCCAATAGCTATACTGGTGAGTGGCTTAAAAAATATCTATGACAGAAGTAACTCTTTAATTTGCTCAAAGAGTGAATTATTAGTACATAGAAGTCTGGGCTCTTCAATCCCTGGTATTGAAATCTTTTGAGCTTTACCTCCTGCATATTTAACAAGAGCCTGACCAGCCATTGTGTCATAATCAGGATCAGCCACAAGATAGAGAGCACCATCCATAGCACCTTGGGCTACCCAGGATAGTATTAAAGCACTGCTTCCGATCTTTCTGATCCTGTATGCATTATTCTCAAGTAATAATAGCTTTGAGAAGATCCAATCTTTCTCCTTATCCCAATTAGGACGATAGGGAACAATCCCGATATTTAGCATAGCATCACTTAGGTCTTTGGTTTCAGAAATTCTGATCGCCTTACCATTCCTTTGGGAAGGAGTTAATTCAGAACCAAAATATATTTCTTTAGTTAATGGATTGATCACAAGCCCCAATACTGGCTCTCCCTTAAAACTCAATCCTACCTGAGTGCTAAAAAGAGGCACTTGCTTAGCAAAATACTTGGTGCCATCAACAGGATCGAGATAACAGTTGAATTCTGAGCTTTGACTTTGCCAGGACTTATGTTCTTCCAGATTAAAGCCTAAGCTAGGAAAATACTTATGAAGCAGATTATAGATTCGCTCTTCCACTTCATTATCAAGTCTTGTTACAACATCAAGATGGTCTCGAGGATCACTTCCTAATTTAATATTAGATTCAAAATCCTGATTAAAATAGCTCTGGGAGATAATCTCGGCCTCTTTTTCTAGAGCGGGGATAACAATACTAGTGAATCTTTCAATGAAGTCTAATTCTATCTGTTGCAGTTTCATTCTTTAATCTTAGCTATATATTCAAGTAATCTATCCCACAATTCCTTGTCTTGTTTGGCTAAAAGCAGGTTCGCACTTAACCAGGTGAAAACATCTCCACTATCTAGATAGTGACCGCTTGGAGTATAGAGAACTACTTTCTCTTTCTGAGCCATAGCCTTATATGTTGTTGTTAAGTACAATTCTCCGGATTTGGGATCAGTTTGCTGGCCTTCAAAATATTGGAAAATCGAAGGCTTGTAGATATATTTACTAATAGTAACCAGATTTGAAATGACCTGTTCCGGTTTTTCGATCTGATCCTTTAAATACCTAACTCCTTCAACTTCATCATATATGGCTATGCCATATTTATGGACCTCATTATCTGGAACCTCTATACAAGTTATTAACCCATCAGCATTAGTTTGATTAAAGTATTCGATCATCCTTTTAATTTCATTTGTCCCATCAGGATTAAAGAAAAGATCATCTCCTGTAAGAACTAAAAACGCTTCTTCATTTTCGACATGTTCTTTGGCAAGCATGACAGGGACAGCAGTACCATATTGACCATCAGGTGGTTGTGTTATAAAAGTAAACTTTGCCTTTAGAGGAATGTTTTTGATCTTATCTAACTTATCCTGTTTTCCCATTCTATTAAGGTAGTTGTAGAGGACTTCGTCATCACTATAGTATTTCCTGATCTGATCATTAGCTGTGTTTACTACAAATATGATCTCTTCGATCCCAGCTTCAATACATTGATCAACTAAATGATCGATAAGTGGTTTATTAAGAAGAGGGATCATTTCTTTTTGAATTGATTTGGTTAATGGGAAAAATCTGGTCCCATAACCTGCAGCTGTGATGATTGCTTTTTTAATCTTCATATTTAAACTCTTTCAAATAATTTGGAATGTTCTAGTTCTTTACTGAATCTATTGTCTATCATGTCTGTTTCCATCTGCACCTTAATAAATTTACCTGGTGGAATATATCCTGAAACAAAGGCCATTGTACTTATAAAGCAATTGTAACCGATCATTGTCCCAGGCGCAGTAAAAACTCCGCCACCAAGTCTGGAGCCATCTCCCAAGACTAATCCTAATTTAGGCATTTGGGTCTGGATTTTAAAATCTCTGTATGTAAATTCTATTGGCTGTTGATCGAATCTGCGGTTAGCGGTCTCACTATGTCCTCCTAATCTGGCCTTTTTACCAATAATGCTATCTCCTAAGAAGCAATGATTAGCAATCTTTGCCCCTTCCATCATTATGGAATTTTTAATTTCAGCAGCATGCCCAATTGAGCATCCTTTTAAAATAACAGTTCCGGGCCTGATATATGCATGAGGACCTATTTCCACATCATCATCAATATATACTGGGCCATCTATTACAACATATTGTCCGATCGTGCAG
>JAKQLP010000096.1 GCA_029567095.1 bacterium | reverse complement strand
GAGCCTACTATTGGACTTGATATTGTTGCCAAGCAGACCTTACGAGATACCTTATTGAAGCTTAATAAAGAGCAGGGCACGACCATATTCCTTACATCCCATGATATTGGTGATATTGAGATGCTGACCCAGCGTACTATTGTAGTTAATCATGGTCAGATCGTAGTTGATGAGGATACTTTAAAACTCAAGAATAGATATATGCAGGTAAAGTCAGTTCATTTAAGCCTTAAGGAAAAGATCGAGGAATTCACAGATCCCAGGTTAATGGCTATTAAACTTTCAGGCAAGGAACTGCATTTTAAAGTGGATACTAAAAAACATGCTATTAATGAGATCATTAAGGATATTCTAAATCGCTATCAGGTAGAAGATATTGATATTGCCAATCCGGAACTGGAAGATGTAATTAGAGAGATCTATCAAATGCAATGATCAGCTCTGTTCTTAAAAAATATTTTGCAGTCTTCTCAATTGCTTTTAAAGCCTCGATCTATTTCAGAAACAGGATATTAGCTCAGGCATTAGTTCAGATATTTCGAATTACTATTCTGATGCTTGTGTATTCATTTGTTTATTCCCAGGTCAATGTTAACAGTGATGTGACATTACAAGTGGCTGTCTGGAGCATTGCTGCTTACTTCTGTGTGTTAAGTATCAGATTTAAAAACTTATTCAATGATATTAATTATGATATTAAATCAGGGAATATTGAGGTGATACTAAGCAGGCCTCTTAATTATCTGGGATACAGGATAGTTAATCAATTAGGAAGTGATATTAATTCTTTCCTACTACCTGTTGTGGCTTCATTCATAATCTTACCAATTGCTATTGGATTTCCCCAAATAACGGTAACGATTACCTATTTGCTGGGAGTATTAGCCATAATTATCCTGGGACTACTGGTAGGAGCATTACTTTATTCTCTGGTAGGCTTAGCCGCTTTCTGGCTGGAAGATGCGACCCCTGTTTATTGGATAATTGATAAAGGAGTGTTACTGCTGGGAGGCTCTTATCTTCCAATAGCCTTTTACCCTGAATTTATGAAGTTATTAGTATATTATTCTCCTTTTGG
>JAKQLP010000090.1 GCA_029567095.1 bacterium | reverse complement strand
ATCTTATTGGAAGGATCATTTGCGGCAGGCCGTAAGATCCTAGTAAGTGGGGGAGGTCGCTGTAATTTGTATAATGAGAATTTAATAACTAATCCAGAAGATCATTATTATGATACCGATAAAAAATTATTAAGATCGATCTTCAATCAATTTGGCTACAATGAGATCAAGCAATTCTTTTCTGATTTAGGGATCCTCACTTATGTTGAATCCAAACAAAATACTGGTAAAGTTTTCCCAATAACAGATCAAGCGCATAATGTACTAGAGCTCCTACTGGAATTATTAAAAGTATTAGATATTAAATTACACTTGAATAGTAAAGTCGTTGCTATTAAAAAGGAGGATAAATTTAAGATCCAGGTGAATAAGGAGGGGAATTCAGATATGTATATAGCAGATAGGTTGATCATAGCTGCTGGTGGTAAAACTTATCCTGCTTTAGGAGCTGACGGCAGTGGATTTGATCTAGCTAAAGCATTAGGCCATAAAATCATTGAACCTGTAGTAGCCGCAGTCTCTTTAACATCCAAAGCTCAGATCGCGCAACATTTGCAAGGTGTTAAAGTACAGGCAGGTTTAAGTTTATTTAATAATACTAAGCTAGTTAAGCAGACTTTCGGAGATCTGCTGTTTACTAAATATGGTGTCTCGGGTAGCGCTGTTCTTAATATTAGTAGAGAGGCTTCTGTACTTATTAATAGAGAGAGATTTAGTGAATTAGAGTTAAGTATGGATTTTGTGATGTTAACTCAGGATCAGTTAAACAGAAAATTACTTGAACTTTGTAGAAAGAATAAAGGAATTAATTTGCCGCAGTCTCTTTTTGGACTAATTCATTACAAGATCGCCAACTATATCTGTAGGCAGTTAAAGCTAGATTCCAGATCTTATCTTGAATTAACAGAACAAGAGCGTTCTGCATTATTAGAGAGTTTGACAAATTATAAAATAAAGATTAATGGAACTAGAGGTTGGAATGAAGCTGAGTTCACAAGTGGAGGTGTTGATACTAACGAGATAGATCATAAAAGCTTGGAATCGAATCTTTGCAGTGGGGTCTATCTTTGTGGAGAGGTGCTGAATGTGGACGGGGAAATAGGAGGATACAATCTCTCCTGGGCTTGGGCTTCGGGAGCAGTAGCAGGGAAAAATGCGGCCTTATTGTCTTGAA
>JAKQLP010000081.1 GCA_029567095.1 bacterium | reverse complement strand
ATCAAGATATTGAAAGATAAAGATCTTAACCTTAAAGTTGGTTTTGATATTAGGCAATCCAAATCTTTAGAAACAATTAGTAAAGAAAATAATATTACTGGACTTACTTTGCATTCCAGTTTCCAGAAAATGAATCGCACTATCAGGGAGTTAGACCTATATTTTGCCTCTGAGAGTAATGGTACATATTATTACCGTGATTTCAATTATGCAAGTAGTAGTCTCTATACGATCCTTTTGATCGTTGATTATCTGAATAAAACTGGATTAAATCTCTCAGAAGCTGTTAGTAATCTAAATATTGCCTCATCTTTATCATGGCAGATGAATTATCTGCTTTATACAGAAAGTTCTTGGGATGCTATTGAGAAAAGTCTGTTCGATCTATTTCCTGATGCTACCCCATTAAAGGATGACGGTTTAGTTTTGGAACACGAAGGTTTTAAGATAAGTGCCGGTCTTTATAGACGTCATTATTTACAAGTTTATGTTGAAGCTCAGGGAGATCTATTACTAAGTGAAGTGTGTAATAAAATCACAGAAAGACTTTCTTCTCTAGGTCTATATATCGGAGCCATGCATGAAGAAGCCGACCCTTCGATCATACAAGCTAAAAACCGAGATAAATTTGAATTGCTACTTAATAATCTGTGGTATACCTGGAACCCTCATTATCTATTACCTATCATTGATCTTTATGGTGATGGCTGGAGAAAGAATATGCCGCCGGAGGCAGTTATTGCTAATTATGGCAAATCGAGGCTAAATGACATTTTACAGGAAAGACAATGGGAATTAGACCAAAACATCAGATTATTCAATGACTATTTTAAAAGGCAATGTTTTTTTGAAAGCTTTGCACTTAAAAATCCCAAATATGAAATTCTTCTTAAAAAACCAATTGCTTATTTCTGTTTAGAGTTCGGATTGGCTGACTGGCTACAAATATATTCTGGAGGTCTTGGTATTCTAGCTGCAGATTTTATTAAGCAAACCTCAGATATGGGCATCCCCACTGTTGCCATTGGCCTATTCTATCATCAAGGCTATTTACATCAGGATTTTGGTCCAGATGGACGGCAAATTGAAAATTACATTCACCAGGATCCCATGGATTTCAACATGGAATTGATCAAAAATCCTGATGGCTCTCAAATGACCATTGATCTTATGCTTGAAGATCATATTGTTAAGGTTAGAGCTTGGAGACAAAAAGTAGGTGTTAGTGATCTCTATTTATTAGATACCAACTTTGAAGAAAATGAAGAGTGGGAAGATAGATTGATTACAGGATACCTTTATGGTGGAGACCTTGAAAATAGGATACGTCAGGAATTAGTTTTGGCAGTTGGAGGTATGCGTCTTTTAGAAAAACTAGGAGTAGAGCCTTCAATTTGTCATATGAATGAAGGTCATTCTGGTTTTCTGATCTTCGAGCAAACCTATCAGATCATGAAGCGCACTAATCTGGAATTTGATACTGCTTTAAATGAAGCTAAATCCAAGCTTGTTTTTACTAACCATACTCTCAAACAAGCTGGCAATGATATTTTTGATTTTCTGCTGTTTGAAAGATATTTAACTCCTTTAGCCAATGAATTAAAGATAGATGTAGCCCGACTATTTAATATCGGTGATGATAAGACTTATTCTCAGGGAGGTTTTTCTATGACCATATTTGGGATGCGCAATGCTAAGGTATCTAACGCTGTATCTAAACTACATGCTAAAGCTGCTAAAAAGATCTGGCCTGAATATGATCTAGTGCCTGTTACTAATGGAGTACATATGCCTACCTGGGTTAGTCCTGAAATACATGAATTACTTGATGAATACCTTGGTGAAAACTGGCATTTTGGATGTAATGACATCGATTATGATAGGGTCCAGAAAATCCCACAAGAGAAATTATGGGCTGCTCATATGGTTAGAAAACAGAAACTATTACATTCTTTGAATAATGAAATGGGATTACAGCTAAGAGATGATGTACTAACAATCGCCTGGTCAAGAAGATTAGCTGCTTACAAAAGACCAGATCTATTAATCACCGACCTAGAAAGACTTAAACGGATAATTGGTAATACTAATAGACCTGTTCAAATCCTAATTGCTGGCAAATCGCATCCTAAAGATAATATTGGTAAAGAAATATTGAAAAGAATGAATCAATGTTTCAATAATGATGAATTCCATAATAAAGTGGAAATTATTCCGGGATATAATTGGCAATTAGCAAGAAGAATGGTTAGTGGAGCTGATATTTGGCTCAATACACCTTATAGATATGAAGAGGCTTGCGGTACAAGTGGAATGAAAGCTGCTGCTAATGGAGTTCTGCAATTTACTACCAAAGATGGATGGACTGATGAAGTTGACTGGTATAAGATCGGCTGGGTCATACCAGAAGAAGATCCGGCTAATGCTTTATATGAAACTTTAGAAAATCAAATCGCACCATTATTCTATAACAGGGCAGAAAATGAATTTAATAAGGATTGGAGTGCTATGATGCTAAACTCTATTCAAATGGCTCTTAAGGATTTCTCAGCTCAAAGAATGATCAAGGATTATCTTGATAATGTCTATTCACACATTCTATAATCCTAACTAAATTTCAATGAAGAAAAAAATACTATTAACAATCCTAATAGGACTAATATTGCTTATAGTTTTACCTTCAATTTATTTAGGATATAGAGCAATAACCATTCAACAAGCCACAAGTAAATTATTCAAAACTGATAATTGTGGAT
>JAKQLP010000080.1 GCA_029567095.1 bacterium | reverse complement strand
AATACCAGAGAAGGTGTTCATTACCGTGTAGAACAGGGGCCAATGCCTTTTACTCCATTATGGGCCTTATCTGGAACCGATAATTTACCAGTTTCGCTCTCTAACTTAGATCCAAGCTCTCTGCTCAAGGATGAAACCATGGTCTTGGATTTAATGAGAAGAGATCCCTCTGCGATCAGCCAGGCTCAATACTTAGCTGGCAGATCCCTATTAACTATTCCACAAGGTAATATCCCTGAAGTTGCAGGAGAAGCATACGACGCATTAAGTATTAGCGGCTATGCTTTTAATAGGTTAGTAAGCTCTGGCAATAATGCAATGGTTACTCAAGATGTATTACTGCCAAGATCCGATCAAAACTACAGGGAGATAAGACCAAATGCCACATCAACAACAATTTTAAGTCAGGGAAGAAAGCAAAGTGTGTCACAGCCTTTTCTCTTTCCCGGAGCTTATACTTATGAAGAGATGGTTAATAAAGTTGGCAATGAATTAGGGATGTGGGAATTACTTAATGAAAGATTCGGTAATGATATCCCCTTTTTAATACCGGTACCTGTCATGATTGGTTCATATCCTGAGCTGAGAGATCCTCAAGGCCGTCCCGCTTATTTCTATGCCACTAGAAATCCCTATAGGGGAAATCGTAATGGCATATTCCTGCCAGATAGTACTATGGAGGATATGCAGGATAGGGTTGAAGATTCTATCTTTGCTGCAACTGGAGCTAGAGTATTGCATGATGAGTTTGGTCTTAGTCATAATCAGCTGGTCATGGGTAACTATTATGCTCATCCCTGTTGCAAAATGTTCATGGCCGATTTTGCTACTCTGACACCACTGGATACCACTCCAATAAAGGCATCGGGAAAGCATGGTCAGCCAAATCATTTGTTCTCCAGAGCATTTGAATTAACTCATATGCTTTCAGGATCACTAACAAGAATCGAGTTGCCAGTTAAGGATAGATTAGGATATATGGTTACATTTATTAAAAGTTTGTTAGAAATCTATCTTGGCGTTGATGCTAACGATTTAGGTAAAGCGCTCGCCGGGTTTCAGTTTGATTTCAACAATCCCGATGTGAGTATTGCTTATGCCTTAAAAAGATGTCAGCAAAACGGGATATACAATCCGGCTTCTGATATTGAACAGAGATCTCAACACTCAATGCAGGTAATTTCTAAGTGGAAGTCTCAGATAGCTCAAGCTCTTTCAGTTTAAATCTCATTTCAGAAAGTATAGTGTAGGCTTCCAGTCTTTTTTCAAGGTCAGTGAAATTGAATAATTCAGGATAATGCTTCTCAAATAAGGGTAATATCTTTTCAAATTCTTTTTCTTTGGGATCCTCAATATATTCCTCGGGATCATAGCTCATCCTATTTACCCAATTTAGCGAATAGTCAATGCTGACCCATTCCACTCTCTCCAGATCAATAACAGCGCTTATTCTGTTGTTGTCGATCAGGAAATTCCCAAAATGTACATCGTAATAACTGATCTTCATATTCTGTTCTTTAAGGGCAGGTAGTAGAATGTCCATTCTGATCTTTACTTTCCTAATGGTATTAGCGCCATAGATACCACTCTCCTGCATTTTTTGCAGATTCTTTCGGAATTCAGCTTCTATCCAATCTTGCCAGGAAGGTATCTGATTAAATAATTCACTTGCACCTGTTGCATCCAGATCATTGATGGTTTTGAGATAACCGCATATTTCTTTAACAGCTTGGGACTTTAAATCATCTTTTAAGTTCTGCCAGGCATTTATTAAAGGAATGCCTGGCATCTTTTGCATTACAATATATGGCTGACCAGCAACTTCTCCTTTATCATCAAAACAGATAAGTTTAGGCACTGGCACTTTATCTTTTAGAGTGTTTAAGCACCATAATTCTTTGCGAAATAGATGGATATTTTTGGGGTCCCAGCTTTTTAGAATATATTTATTATCAATTGTGAAGACATCATTACTAAAACCAGTGTCTATCTCTTCAATTAGGGAAGCCTCACCTAGTCCAGCATAGGATGTTATTTTACTGATTTGCTCGCCATCAAGATGCATATTTACAATTCATCTGTTTAAAATTATTTCAATTCCTGGGGATTAATGCAATTTCTTTGTTGCAGCATTTTTCTTAAGAATATTTTCATACAGGATTCTCCTCCTACTTCCATCCTTTTACAGGGACTGGGGATATTATCGTGAATTAAACACATGCCTTCATGAAGTTCCTTACATGCTCCTATTCTTATCCCATCCACATCATTAGGGTAGTTCTCCAGTGCATAGATACCATCTATTGCACCTTGAGCTTTTAATTGCGCATACATAGTTTTAATATCTGGAAATGTGCCTGTGGGATAATAGACTACCAGATTTCTCGCTGCCAGTTTAATTAAATCCAAGCGCATCAAGCCGTACATAGCAATATCGCCTTCACAGCAACCACCTTGGCATAGAGAGCAGTTTGGGGAAATTTCCATATTAAATTTTTAGCATGAGAAGTCCTATAAAAGCAATGCTGATGAATTTGATCATTGTAGATGTATATATGGTTGGTATATAATCATGGCGTTTATTCCTTTATTACGTTGATATATTCATATACATCAGGATTAGAACTAAGTGGGAATTCAACTCCTAAATTAACTGGTAAGCTCGAGAATCTTCCAGGAGGGAGGAGTGTAGAGATAGATATGGGAGCTGAATTACCTGTAAAGATTATGCCACGAGCAGTGCAATTGAGAGATGTTCAATACTACGATCCTGTTTATGCAGGTGGCCCTCTGGCAATGGATGTATTATCTTTACTTACCTCAGGTCAAACTATGATTCGTGAGCCAATATTTCCCCGTCAGCATATTGAGAAAAGGGCTAGATCACTAAGAGTTGTCGATCCTGTTTCAGGTAATATTGTCTGTATCTCAGGCTTCGGTTTGATCAAAGATATGAGAGCTTTTAATGGTGAAGCACGTATAGAGGCTGGTATACCTATGGGCAGTAGAATGCTCGGAGAATTAGATATGGAGCTTGATGGTCTTGCCTCTCTTAGATTTGGCAACCTGCAATACCAGGCTGACGGCAGTGTTTTTAGGAGCGGAGGAGACGAGCCTTTAGGTGGATACAGATTAAGAGCCTTAAGAGAAAAAGTTGCCAAAACTCAGCAAGGGCAGGCCATTTTAGCTGGGAAAGCCATTGTACCTAATTGGCTTTTTACCGCGGCATATAATGGAATGCGTGATGCTTCAGGAAATGCTTTAGGTGTTGGAGCTTATGAAATACCTCCCCACTTGCTTGAATCGCAACTTGCTGAAGTTGCTTTATGGCTGAAATTTAATGGAGTAGAGAATAAGCTGTATGAAACTTT
>JAKQLP010000077.1 GCA_029567095.1 bacterium | reverse complement strand
AGTATAACTAATCCTCAATTGATTACGGCCATTTCAAAATTTCTAGATGATCCAACTCGTGTACAGGCAAGAAAAGATGCTGCTGATAAAGCTACTATTGATGCTGATGCTGCGAATTTTAAAACTGAGCTCGACAGAACTGCTGTAACTGGTGCAGAGATAGATTTTGATGATCTTACTTCTAGAATAACGACATTACCAGAGTATGCAACCTTATCTGGACCGGTAAGATCAGTTGTTGAAGCTCATATGCAGAATAAGAGTGAAATGGTTCAGAATGACAGAGCTGTGTTAGTAGCTAAGGAGAATGCAAACGATGCTGAGACAAGATTGAAAACAATAGAAAGAAATCGTGCCTTGATACAACTCACTTTAAGAAGACTGCAATGGATTGGTGTGGGAGCCCTCGCTGGTGGTGCATTAGCACTAGTATTAACAAGTGGTGGTGGGTTACCTGCTATTTTCGGTGGTACATTTCAAATTCCTGGATTATTTGGAGCTCCCGGATTATTTCCATGGGGTGGTTTTGCAATAGGAGGAGCAGCAGGTGCCGGGCTAACATCGGGCTTAGCTAATGCTCTTGATCCACAGTTAGCCGAAAGGATCAGTGCATTTCAAAAGGCTCAGTTGGGTGTAATAAATCAAAATGCCGAACGTACAAGGATTATTGCTGATTCGCATAAAAAGGAAGGAGAGGCTCTGAGAGCTTATACTAAAATTGCTGCTTTAGTGGAATCTTTGACTAAGGGAGTGGATAAAGATAAAGCTGTAGCAACATATTTAAAAACATCTTCTGTCGATGCGTTGGATGCATTATTACAAGTATAATTTAGTTTTTAAGTTTAAATAATGAACGAAACCCTTCTTTATACTCTTGATCCTTACATCATATCTATATTGTTTAAAACTAAGACTGATGAAGATACTTTAGAAGTGTATTCTAAATTGGTTACTTCTGTAGACCTGGTTATTAAGAATACAATTAAAGAATTCCTTATGGAGAATGGATTCAATGAGGAGCAGATCCAAAAAGTCCTTACTACAGAGGATGTAGAAAGTATTGATAACGCCATCAAACCATATATGCAAAATATTATACTTGTAAAAAAGATTGATTCAAATTCAAAGCAGTTCATTAAATTGTATTATGATCAATTGCTGCCGAATTTATCCCTTGAAGAAAAAACGAAATTGGAGAACTATCTTAAAGATAGTGAAGAAGTAATTGGTAAAAAAAAGGAACTTGTAATAGAAAATGTTAAGGCTTTAAAAATGATTTTAGAAGAGAACGGTGTTCAATCTTTTGACGAATTAAGGGCTAAGTTTGAAGGGGAAGAATTACCAACTGAGGATATGCCTGTTGCTTCTGAGCAGGATTTAGCTCCTGTTGACCAAGATGCAGTGACTACTTCAGGGCAATCAAATCCTGTTGAGGTTCAAGCAGCCAATGCTGAACCTGAGTCAGTCCAAACTCTAAGTGATAATACTATTGTTTCTGAATCACCTGTAGCTCCTGTAAATATGCAGGATCCTCCCCAAAATCTTGAATCTTTGCCAGTTTCTAATCAAGAAGTGGTTGCTCAAAATACTACTGATCAGCCTGTGCAAGAGAATGTACAAGAGCCAACTATAATGCCTGCTCAAGTTGCGGAGCCTCAGGTCGGACA
Source organism: bacterium (assembly GCA_029567095.1). Classification (GTDB taxonomy): domain Bacteria; phylum Patescibacteriota; class Dojkabacteria; order B142; family OLB20; genus JAKQLP01. The sequence continues at coordinate 42,240 of JAKQLP010000077.1, read as the reverse complement.
AATTAATGTAGCACCTATCGAAGAACAGCAAAGTGTAAGTGTTCCAGATCCTTTATTATCACCTACAAAGGCAACAATAATTGATGACGAACAGCCACAGGTGAATACAACAGCTGAGAACAATGTAAATGCTGTAAATCAACTTCAAAATATGGGGATTGATTTAAATGATGTGTTACAACCGCAACCCCCACAATCGTAACAAGGGAAAGAGGTGATGAATCAGTCGCGGGGCTTGTACTGAGTAAATTTATTCCATATTAATTAATGGCGGCTTTGGGAGATTTGTGTAATTTTGTACATCGATTATCTTTAGCAATTTATCAAAATACTCCCACAAATATTAAGGAATCTGATATAATAACTACTTCGAAAGGGTATTATTGATTCCTTTTCTTAAAGGAAAATCCAAACAGTAATACATTTTTCAATTATGGCTACTAAAGCCAATACTACTAAATCCGACCCTATAGCTGATTATCTGGAAAGTGTTGAAGTTTTCCCTAGAACATTCAAACGTGGTCAGATAGTCAAGGGAACGATTCTCTCCATGAATAAGGGAGAAATACTATTAGACATAGGAGGCAGAGCCGAAGGTATAGTTTCCGGTAAGGAAATGAAATTAACTGGTGAAAAGTTAAATTACCAAGTAGGTGATGAGGTCCTCGTATATGTTTTGAAAGGAGAAAATCCATTAGGACAGATCGAACTATCTATTCGAAGAACTGGCACAGCCAGAAAATGGTTCGAACTTAATAATGCTCTCGATAATGATCTTAATGTTAAAGTTGAGGTCATTGAAGCTAATACTGGCGGTGTTATAGTTAACATCGGCGGTGGCTTGAGAGGTTTTGTACCTACTTCTCAACTTGATAATTCTAGAATTTATCCTCTAGGTGGCTATGCTAGTAAGCAGGACGCTGATAAGGAATTGCAAGGTAAACTTGCTGAATTGATAGGAAAAGAGTTGGAAGTTAAAGTTATTGAAATAGATAGGGAGAAAAATCGTGTCATTTTCTCTGAAAAGAAGAAAGACACTGATAAAGGCGCAATGGACAGACGTGCTGAAACTCTCAAACGAGTCAGAGTGGGAGATAAGCTTGAAGGAGAGATCACTGGAATTGCTCCATTTGGTCTTTTCGTCAATGCTGAAGGCCTGGAAGGATTAGTCCATCTTTCCGAAATATCGTGGGATAAGGTAACAAATCCTGCAGATTTCTTCAAGATTGGTGATCCTGTTAAAGTTGAGATTATCGGTATAGATGATGGTGGAAAAAGAGTCGCTTATTCCATCAAGCGCTTAATGCCTGATCCATGGGAAGAGATTGTCAAGAAGTATAAGGTGGGCCAAAGAGTTATGGGCGAAGTCACTAAGATCGTAGATTATGGTGCATTTGTCCGTATAGAAGAAGGTCTTAACGGCCTGATTCATATCTCTGAACTATCAGATCGCTTGGTCAAAGACCCTGGTAAGATAGTTGAGGTCAATAAATCCTATGAGCTTGAAATTATTTCCATATCAAGAGATGACAGGCATTTAGGTTTAAGTCTTAAAAGGGTTTTGAGAAGTCCAAAATCTGAAGAAAGCGTTCCAAGTGAATCAAAAGCTACAGAAGAAGTAGTTGTTGAAGAACCAAAGAAAGAGCTTGCTAAGGAAATGGGAGTCTCCCCTGAAATGGAAAGACTTAAAGAGCTTTTGGGTGATGACGATGAAGTGATCAATTAAGCTCTAAGGTCTAAATAAAAAGCCCTCCTTTACTGGGGGGCTTTTTTATTAATTTACTTTTAATTATACAAGGGGCCATCTAGCACTTGCTGTATCAGTGTGCTAAAATATTTAGACTATGAAAACAACACTCCTCAACGATGACAGTTTAGGTAAAATTAGCTCAAATCTTGCTAAAGTAATGGTTTCTGTTTTTGAGCACTCTCGCAAGAGGGGGGGAGATAAGGTGAATGCAGAAGACCTCTTTTTAGCAATCATATCCAATCGTGATTGTTTAGCTGCTAAGCTGCTAGAAAGGCTTGGTATGGATTTATTATCCACGCGACATAGGATTGAGGCTAAATATCCAGCGACAACTGGTCAGCCTTCATATACAAAAGTCGTATTTGGTGATGAAGCCAAAGATCTGCTTTCTAGAAGCTTCTTATTAGCCAGCGAATTAGGGCATGTTTATGTAGGCACAGAACATATGCTTTTATCGATATTACAACAGGAACAATTAGATTTTGTTAAGGATTTAAAAAACAATGGATTAACTTTTGATTTTATTAAACAGTCAATTCTTAGCTTTGGTATATATCAGCCTGGTGTGTTTTCTCAATCTGCCGAACAGGAAGAGGAGGAGGATAGACAAAAGGCAATTGCTTTCTTTACCAAAGATATGAATAAAATGGCCTTAGATGGAAGATATCTAAAAGTTTGGGGCAGAGATCAGGAAATTGAAAGGATTATTCATATTTTATCAAGAAGGACAAAAAACAACGCATTGTTAATTGGTGAAGCAGGGGTAGGAAAGACGGCTATAGTGGAAGGATTGGCTCAGAGGATAGTTAATGGCCAGGTCCCACCCAGTTTTAAGGGTAAAAAAATTGTACAGCTTGATATCTCTGCAATTATTGCAGGTAGTAAGATTAGGGGTGATGTTGAGGAAAGGCTTTTGGGCATAATCTCGGAAATGGCAGATAATCCCGATTTAATAATCTTTATTGATGAAATCCATATGATAGTTGGTGCGGGTACTGCTGGGTCGGGAAGTACTATGGATGTTGCCAACATTATTAAGCCCTATTTAACCAATGGCGATCTGCGAGTAATTGGATCAACTACATTTGATGAATACCAAAAATATATTGAAGAGGACGATGCTTTAGCCAGACGTTTTCAAACTATAACTGTCCAAGAAATCGGCAAGAGCGATGCTTTAAAAGTATTACAAATGTTAAAGGGACAATTTGAAGATTATCATTATGTCAAAATTCCAGATGAAGCTTTAGAGGAGGCAGTGGAATTAACGGATAGATATATTGCCAACAAATATTTGCCCGATAAAGCAATTGATGTTATTGACGAGGCTTCTGCAGCAATTAAGATAAAAGTTGATAAAGATAAGCCGGATCTTAGTGCTACTGAACTTAAGCTTAATAAATTACTTAAAGATAAGGAAAGGGCATTAGATAGTGGGGATTTAGTTAAAGCAGTCAAGTTAAGGGAAAGGGAGATAAAAATTAAGGAGGAATTGAAACTGGAAAGATCAAAACAAAAGAAAATACGCAAGAAGATGGTTAGTGTTGAGGATATTCGTAAGGTGGTTTCTAAATGGAGTGGGGTACCTCTAAACTCTTTAAATAGCGATGATATTAAGCAATTAAACAATTTAGATCAGAATTTAAAAAATAGGATAATTGGGCAGGAGCATGTTATTAATAAAATAGCTGCAGCTTTAAAAAGAGCGCGTATAGGATTAGTTGATGCTGCTAGACCGCTTTCATCTTTCCTCTTTTTAGGGCCGACTGGGGTGGGTAAGACGCAGACTGCCAAAGAAATTGCCAAGACTTTATTTGGAAGTGAAGATAATTTAATTCAGGTGGATATGAGCGAATATATGGAGCAGCATAGCGTTTCTAAACTTATTGGATCTCCTCCAGGATATGTTGGATATCAGGAGGGAGGTCAGCTGACTGAGAAGATAAGGCGTAAACCGTATAGCGTGGTGCTTTTTGATGAGATTGAAAAGGCCCATCCTGATCTATTAAGTATCCTTCTGCAAATACTGGATGAGGGGAGAATTCAAGATGCTAAAGGAAGAAGTGTTAATTTTAAAAATTGTGTAATTATCATGACCTCGAATATTGGTGCTTGGGAGGCAATGGAGAATAAAAGCTTGGGATTTGATTTAAGCGCTGACATAACTGAGAAGAATGAGGATTCTTATGAAAAAATGAAAGCCGGATTACTTGAGGTTCTCAAAGACTCCTTGCCACCGGAGTTCTTGAATAGAATAGATGAGGTATTGATCTACAGGAAATTGATGGAAAAAGATGCAATTAAGATCGTTAAATTATTCATTGGAGATGCTGTCGACAGGATGAGAGGTCGAAATATATTGCTGAAGGCTCAGGATGACGTGATCAAGTTTATTGCGCATAAGGGGTTCTCAGAAGAATATGGAGCAAGAAATTTGAAACGATCTGTACAAGAAATTTTGGAGAATTCTTTAGCTGAATATTTGATGAGTGAAAGAATTATTAATAAATTGGCAAAGCCATTAGAAATTAAAGTAACTTTAAATAAAGAGAAACTTGTTTTTGAGAAATCCTAATGAGTAAAAATTCCAAGATCTTTGTTTGCAATAGCTGTTCCTATGAATCCTTGAAGTGGATGGGGCAGTGCCCCAATTGTAAAGAATGGAATACTTTCGATGAAACTGATGCTTCTATTGGAGTTGAGGAAATAGGGGGAAGTGAATTAAAGTTGAAACATCTAAAGGATGTTAGTGATGAAGCCTTAGAAAGGATCTCAACTGGCTTCAATGAGTTTGATAGGGTTTTGGGGGGAGGATTAGTGCCTTCAGGAGTGGTCTTAATAAGTGGCGAACCCGGAATTGGAAAATCAACTTTATTAATGCAGGTCATAGCAGCTTCTTCGAGCTCGCTTTATGTCAGTGCTGAGGAGTCTTTACAGCAGGTTGCTTTAAGGGGAAAGCGCTTGAAGTTGAGTAACTATGAAGGCTTGCAGATCCTAAGTGGCTTTGAAGTAGGATCAATAATCAGGAAGATAAAAGAGACCAATCCTCAGGTTGTAGTGATTGATTCTATTCAAACCGTATATTCAGAGGAGGTTAGAGGGTTACCAGGAGGGATCGCTCAGATAAAAGCAGTGTCTTCTAAGTTGATCAAATTTGCCAAAGAGCATGGAGTGATTCTGTTCCTAGTAGGGCAGGTTACAAAAGAAGGAGCTGTTGCTGGGCCTAAGTTGCTGGAGCATTTGGTAGATATCGTGCTTGAGTTGCAGGGAGATCAAAAGATGGATTTTAGAATATTGCGTTGCTTGAAAAATCGATTCGGGCCCACAAATGAGATCGGAGTATTCGAGATGACAGAGGAGGGCATGCAAGAGGTAAGTAATCCGTCTTTGTATTTCTTGGAGAATAAAGAGAAGCAGCCGGTTGGAGTTTGTCCGGGGGTGATCAGGGAGGGTGATAGATTGATGCTGATCGAGATGCAAGCTTTGAGTTCTAAAACATTCTTTCCATTACCAAAAAGGGTTGCAGAAGGAGTGTCTCGTACCCGGTTAGAGGTCCTGGCCGCTATTATTGCTAAGTACACAAAATTTGATCTATATGACAAAGATGTATATTTGAACATAGCTGGAGGATTAAAAGCGTCTGAGCCTTTGTTGGACCTGCCGGCTGTGTTGGCTATCATTTCCTCGGTAGTGGGCAAATCATTGCCAGATAATATGATTGCGTTTGGAGAAATATCGTTAACAGGGCAGATAAGGGTCAATAAGCGAGCTGTACAGATGGAAAAAGAGTGCAAGAGGTTGGGGTATTCAACATTCAGGCAGAAATTTCCTCAAATTTCCCATGTAGGGCAACTCGGGTTAGTATTTAAATAACCAGTTAAGATCAATTTAAGTTGGTGGCTGTATCATTCCATTAATTTCTTTTACTATGGGCTTGACAGTTATTTTATTATAGGATATTATATAGCTGTTCTTTAATAATTTGCTTATCTTTAGTTCCCAGAGTCTGGTTCGCGTACATCCAGTTCTGTAATCAGAATTGAAATCAACTGGGCTCTTGGATTTGAAGATAAGTAGCACCGGTTCCTATGCAAAGTCCTAATACATTAGGGGTTTTAATAGGGGTCGGTGGGGGCAGTGCCGATCCCTAATTATTAAAACCTTGACATCCATTTCCCATTTTTCTATACTTTTTTAGATTAACTACCAAGTAATTTCCCAACAATTTCATTCATATATTTATGACTTTCCTTTCCATCATTTAATTCATATACATCTATACCGACATGGAGAATGCACAGAAAAAGCGTATTGGCGCAAGATTAACCAAGCAGCCCAAAATGGCTGAAGAATCAGTTAAATTACCCTTAGTTGAAGAAGGTGGTTCAGTTATTCCTTCAAAGGAAGAAACAGCAATTGCTGCTAAGCCTGTTGTTGCTGTAAAAACCAATGGCTTCGAAAAAGATAAGATAGCTAAAGCTATGACCCTTAAAGAGCTCGATGAGAAATCTTTGATGGAACTTAGAAATATAGCTGAGAAGCTGAATATTACTGATAATGCAAATTACAATAAAAATGATCTGATAATTAGGATCTTAGAAGAGCAGACAAAAAGAGGAGGTAATATTTTCGCAGAAGGTGTATTAGAGATCATTAATGATGGGTCTCACGGTGTATTAAGAACTTTAAAGCTTTTGCCGGGAGATAATGATGTTTATGTCTCTGGATCTCAAATTAAAAGGTTTAATCTTAAGCAGGGTGATTTCATTTCCGGTCAGGCTCGTGCTCCAAAAGAGGGCGAGAGATACTTGTCCATGTTGAGGATAGAAGCAATTAACAATACGAGCCCTGATGATGCCTTAACTAGACCCAGTTTTAATAGATTAACCCCCATCTTTCCTGATGAGATGATCAAATTGGAGACTGAACCTCATATCCTTTCTACAAGGTTGATCGATCTGCTTTCACCTATCGGAAAGGGGCAAAGAGGAATGCTTGTTGCCCCCCCGAAAGTAGGAAAGACTTGGTTGTTAAAAGAGATAGCAGATGGCATCACAAAAAATCATCCCGAAATTCATTTGATGGTTGTATTGGTTGGGGAAAGACCAGAAGAGGTGACTGATATGGAAAGATCTGTTAAAGGTGAGGTTGTGGCAGCTAATTTTGATGAACCTCCAGAGTTGCATACTAAAATAGCAGAAATGGCTATTGAGAGAGCTAAAAGGTTGGTCGAGCTAGGTAATGATGTGGTAATTTTAATGGATAGTTTAACTAGATTGGCTAGAGCATATAATATAACTGCTCCTCCTTCTGGAAGGACTTTATCCGGAGGTTTTGATCCTGTTGCAATTTATCCACCAAAAAGGTTTTTTGGTGCTGCCAGAAACTTTGAAAAAGGTGGTAGCTTAACAGTAATTGCTACGGCTCTGGTTGAAACTGGTAGTAGAATGGATGAGGTTATCTTTGAAGAGTTTAAAGGTACGGGCAATATGGAATTGAAGCTAGACAGGCGTTTGGCTGAGAAGAGAGTTTTTCCCGCTATCGATGTTAAAGCATCTGGTACTAGAAATGAAGACAGGTTGCTTTCTAAGGAGGTCTTAAACTCATCCTGGAGAGTTAGAAGAATGTTGGATATCTTCAAAGAAGATGAGGCGACAATGATGTTGATCGACAGGTTGAAGAAGACTAAAACCAATAAAGAATTCTTAGCCACTCTGCACGAAGATTTATAAGGGGGTCAAGATCGGGATAATAAAATATGATATTATATTTATATGTCTCAAGAGTTAGGAAATAATAACGAAGAAATAGTTTATACAGAAACAAGTAAGGATCTTTTCCTGCCCCTGGCTTTCGTTAGGGATTTAATTTCCTATATGTTGCTCAGGGGTAGACAGCTTTTCTTCTATACTTTTGCATTAATAAGTTTGTTGGTTACTCTAATTGAGGGGGCTAAAGACTTTATTGTGCAAAGGATGTTCTGGGGAAGGGGCTCCTTGTATAGAACGTCATTTCATATTGTGATTTTTGCTTTAACTCTTCTGATAGTGGTATCTGGAGTCTCTACCAGATTGAACATCAGCGCTCAAAGTAATGGCTTAGCCCTTAATGAAGCTGCTATAGGCAGAAAGGATCTTATTTATCAGGCGGGTACGGCTGAGGCCTTGTCCGTGATATCCGAGAACGATGCAGATATTGAGGTCTATAAATACGTTGTCCAGCAGGGGGATACGTTATCTTCGATAGCGAAAATCTACAACAAGAATATAACTACATTGGTCTGGGCAAATAACTTATCTAGCAAGGATGCAATTTTGAAAGTAGGTCAGGTATTAAGAATACCGGCAATAGACGGCGCTTATTATACAGTCAAGAAGGGCGATACATTAGAAAAGATCGCTAAATATACCAATAGTAATGCTATCGATATTTGGGACCTTAATAGTAATATTATTGATTATGACAACCCAGTTTTAGCTGAAGGCATGGAGTTATTTGTGCCTAATGGTGTAATTCCAACACCTCCTCCCAAAGTAATTACTGCAAGTTCGAAAGGAACACCAAGTGGGGGTTTAGTGGTTCCTTCTGGAGCTTTTGTGCATCCCTTGCTGCACTGTTCGGGTTGGTCTTGGTCTAGGGGATTTAGTAGTTATCACGGTGGAGTGGATATGGCCAAAGCCGGAGGGTGCTGGATAAATTCTATAGGCAATGGTTATGTTAAGAAGGCCGGCTGGGGAGGTTGGGGATTTACTACTATTATTGATCATGGTGGTGGGATAGTTTCAATATATGGCCATGGGACGGGAAAATTTAATGTCAAAGCTGGGGATTACGTAAAAGCCGGTCAAGATATTATGTATATGGGTAATTCCGGATATTCCTTTGGAACTCATCTTCACTTGGAGATCCAGGTTAATGGAAGAAAAATTAATCCGGAGTATTATGTTAAGCTAAGATAATGGAGGTATTATTAGAGCAGAATGATAGGTCGGTAGGGGGTAAGGATTTTGATCTAACTTCCAGGCACTTTTTATTCCGGAAAGCCGCGCGAGCCGTTATTCTCGATCATGAGGGTATGGTTGGTTTAATGCACCTTAAAAAGCGTGGTATATATAAACTTCCTGGGGGTGGGGTAGATAGGGGGGAGACAATAATGCAAGCTTTAATCAGAGAGGTTAAAGAAGAGGTGGGAGTAGGGTTCGGAGAGTTCAAGGAATTAGGTATTACCTTAGAGAGCAGATATTATGAAGGTGATGATCATGGCTTATTTCAAATGACTTATGCTTATTTGGTCAAGTTGAAAGGTGAAAAGGGTGTAGCTGATTTTACTGAGGAGGAGCAGTCTGAGGGAGCCTCTGTGATCTGGCTTCCAAAAGATGAGGCTCTGGATGTTGTAAAGAATTATCCTTTTCCAGATTATGAATCGCATTTTATTAAGCAGAGAGAGTTGAGAATACTGCAAGAAGCAGCAAAGTTTTGGCATGAATTTTAGTTTCCAACGAAAGGGCTTTATTATTTCCTAAGTTTGATTTATAATTTCTGCATGTTTGGGGCTGTAGCTCAATTGGTTAGAGCGTTGCTATGGCATAGCAAAGGTTAGGGGTTCGATTCCCCTCAGCTCCACCAAATTAATGACCTTTTTATGAGGTCATTTTTTATATTTTACGAAATGTAAAATTTCTTTACATTTTATAGATCTAAACAAATATTTCGTGGAACAATTTTTGCGTCACACAGCCCTGCCGCTTGTGCGTAACTTGTTAATATATAGTAGAAAAAATTCAAAAGTATTATAATTACAGCATTATTAGTGTTCATCCCATGGAAAAGTATGATCCAAAGGCCGTAGAGTCAAAATGGAGGAAATATTGGCAAGAAAATCAAATTTACAAACTAGATCTTGATAAAGCTGAAAAGCCTTTCTATAACCTTATGATGTTTCCTTATCCTTCCGCAGAAGGCCTACATATAGGTGGAATGTATACTTTTACCGGTGTCGATACCTATGGCAGATTTATGAGAATGAAAGGATATGATGTATTTGAACCTATTGGATTGGATGCTTTTGGTATTCATAGTGAGAACTATGCATTAAAGATAGGCGAACATATTAAAACCGTCTCAGAAAGGACACATCGGCATTTCTTTGAACAGTTGCATATGATGGGTAATATGTATGATTGGGATAGAACTGTTGAGACTAATGAACCAGATTATTATAAATGGACCCAGTGGTTATTCATCCAGTTCTTTAAAGCAGGGCTAGCGTATAGGAAACAGGCTAATGTTAAGTATTGTCCTAGCTGTAAGACTGTATTATCTGATGAGCAGGTTATTGATGATAAATGTGAGAGGTGCTCAAGTGTTGTGGAGACTAAGGCTTTAAAGCAATGGTTTTTTAAGATTACCAATTATGCCGACAGATTGGATAAGAATCTTAAGAAAATTGATTGGGTCGATGACGTTAAGTTAGGGCAGAAGAATTGGATAGGAAAGAAAGAAGGTATTAATATCCGTTATAAAATCAAAGGGACTGGGCTTGAGGTAACATGCTTTACTACTAGACCGGATACGAATTTTGGAGCAACCTTCATTGTTATAGCACCTGAACACCCACTTGTTAGATCAATAATTGAAGGTAAAATTCCTGTTAATCCTGCTATTTTTAGTAAGATCGAAAAATATGTCCAAGATGTCAGAGGTAAATCCGATATTGAAAGGATCGCTGAAGGAAGGAAAAAGACTGGGGTCGACACTGGATTTGTTGCTATTAATAATCTAAATAGTAAAGAATTACCGATCTATATTTCAGATTTCGTACTAGGTCATTTTGGAACAGGAGCTGTAGTAGGTGTACCTGGGCATGATAAGAGAGACTTTGAATTCGCAAAAGAGTTTAATTTAGAAGTGCTAAGAGTTGTAAGTCGAGAAGGGGATATATCTCCAATTGAGACTATAGAGCAAGTTCAGGAAGATGAGGGGAAAATGGTGAATTCTGAATTTTTAAATGGCTTAGATATTCATGAGGCAACCATTAAGATAATGGATTATATTGAAGCCAAGGGCTGGGGAAATAAAGTAATTAACTATAATCTAAGAGATTGGTGTGTCAGTCGCCAAAGGTATTGGGGTCCTCCTATACCCATGATCTATTGTCAGCAATGTGCTGATAAAGGTTTAAGCTGGTTTAATACAAGTCCTGATTCTTCTAAAAATATTTCTAAAGTAGATTTGAAATTACTCATTGAGCAGATGAAGGGATGGTATCCGGATGATGAGCTTCCAGTGAGGTTACCAGAAATTTCTGAATTAGATAAGATAAAGCCCGATGGATCTGGAAGAGGCCCACTTGCTCAACAGACTGATTTTATTAATACCATTTGTCCTCATTGTGGACATGAAGCACAAAGAGAAAGCGATGTTTCAGATCCTTTTGTTGATTCTTGCTGGTATTTTTTGAGATATCCTTTTACTGAATTTGATAATGTCCCATTTGGTGGGGACTTTTCCTCAAAGAATTCATTATTTAATCCTGGATTAACACAGCAAGAGGGCAATAGATTAAAAGACAGGATGAAGAAGTGGGGGCCTGTTACTTCCTATATCGGGGGTAAAGAACACACAGTATTACATTTACTCTATGCCAGGTTTATTACAATGGTGCTTTTTGATTTGGGTTATCTAGATTTTGAGGAGCCATTCTCAAGATTCTTTGGACATGGCTTGATAACGAAAGATGGGGCTAAAATGAGTAAATCCAAAGGTAATGTTGTTAATCCTGATGAATTTATTGATAGGTATGGTGCTGATTCAGTTAGGATGTATTTAAGATTTATTGGTCCATTTGACTCTTCAGGGGATTGGAGAGACTCAGGAATGTCAGGCATGTTCAAATTCGTTAGTAAATTGTGGCGTTTATATAAAAATATTGAAGATGATGCCCCAGATACTGAGTCCGAAGTTGATGACGCGATTGTACACAAGACTATCAAATCGGTTGGAGAGGATTTGGAATCGTTAAAATTTAATACAGCTGTTGCAAGAATAATGGAGTTTGTTAATTGGTATAGTGAAAATATGAAGTCCTTGTCATTGCCAACCCGTAAAGAATATTTAGGTAAATTAGCTCTAATATTGGCTCCCTTTATGCCTTATTTGGCTGAGGAATTTTGGAGCATTTGCGGTAATAACGCCAGCGTCCATTTACAAGTTTGGCCCGATTACGATAAGACAAAATTAGTTAAGGATACGGTTAAATTACCAGTGCAAATTAATGGAAAGTTAAGAGGAGTCGTGCACGTTTCAAAACAAATTCAGGAAGAGGCTTTACTTAGTTTGATCCAAAAAGATAAGAAAATTAAAAGCTATATGGATCAAGGCAAGATATATAAAGTAATATATTTGCCTGGGAAGATCATAAATGTAATCGTGAGATAATGTTCAAACAAAATAGAGAATTTTGGTTGTATTTTCTTGGAGTTATACTCTTATTCTTCTTTATTTTTGGGATCCTACAAAATGGTTTTTCTAGTAGCTCATACACTTTTTCAGCATTCCCATTTAATTTATTTCAAGAAGAGCAATCAATAATCGAAAAACCTGCTCAGGAATTAGATACCAATGTAGATTATTATGCTGTGCTTAGAACAAATAAAGGGAATATTACAATAGACCTGCTTGAGGCAAATGCTCCTAATACTGTTGCCAATTTTATCCATTTAGCCAATAAGAATTATTATTATAATGTTCAATTTCATAGGTTTATTCCTGGCTTCTTGTTACAAGGTGGGAGCAGTACAATGAAAAATGATGATCCGAATGATGATGCATTAGGAGGCCCTGGTTATACGATCCCTCATGAAATCAACTGGGAAAGTTTGGATTATGATGAAAATTTAAAATCCATATTAAAAGCTCAGGGATATAGTAGTACTGAGAATATTCAATCTAGGAAGATGGGTAAGTTCTCAGTATGTTTAGCAGCTAATGGCCCAGATACAGGAGGAGGACAATTTTTCATTGTTTTGGCTGAAAACAATGATCCTAGGCTTCAGAATCTGGAGGGGCGCCATACTGTGTTTGGGCATGTTATTGGGGGATTTGATGTAGTAAATGAGATCAATAAAACTCCTACAGTAATTGATGCTATGGGTGAATCTAGGCCTTCTTTCCTGATCCTTTATAACGTTACAATAGGATATTACGATTAAGGATATATTAAGAGATTACTTTTAATATATCTTATGGCTTCCTTTATTGAACAGCACAAATCCATCATTATTACAGTTGTATTACTAATTGCATTAATATCTATTCGGGTATATTACTCAGTAGCTCAGAAAGAGGAGCATACGGAGACGATTATTGCGCCTTTAGTTAAGGATTTGAATTCAATTACTCCTATAATTTTTGTTGAAATTTGGGGAGGTGTTAAATATCCAGGTGTGTATGAAGTTACTGATAATATTCTGGTTATTGATCTTGTTAATTTAGCCGGGGGCTTCACTGATAATGCCGATCATGTTTTTGCGGAAAAGAACATTACACTTTCCAAAAAGGTTTCCTCTGAAATGAAAGTATATATCCCATTCATGGATTCTAATAACGAGAACGCTAAATTAGGCTTAATTAACTTGAATTATGCAACAAGAGATGCCCTTATTTCCATAAAAGGCATTGGTGAGGCTACAGCAGATAAGATCATAGCTCATAGGCCTTTTCTAGATTGGGAAGATTTAAAACAACGAACTGAAATAAGAAGCGATATAATTCAAATTCTTAAAGATAGTAGCACTATCTAATGCATCTCAGCGGGATTATCAAAGAGCATTCTCTATTCATCCTATCAGTAATTCTGTTTGGGAGCCTTCAAATAGCAAAGCAGGATTATCCTATGAATTTCTTAATTAACGAAGATAGATCTCCAAGAGAGGTTCGCGTAATTTCTTACCCTCAATATAAGGGGGTAGGGCAGGAGTTCTATGTACAACTTAATAACACTGGCTTTAATCAAAAGATTAAGGTTATTACCAAGCTTGATAAAGAGATTCATGTAGATGACAAACTAATTATTGAAGGGCGAGTAAAATTAAACTCAATAACTAGAGTGGGCTTTGTCACTGATCCATTAATAATTGAACATAAGAAAGGTGAAGGTATTCTATATGAGATAAGTCGCTTCAGGTCTGATCTATTAAAAACAATACATAAAAACTGGCATGGGCAAAATGCGGCTCTGTTTTCAGGATTATTAATTGGGGCTGATTATGATTATAGCCCTAAGGTCATAGAACGATTTAAAAACACTTTAACAATGCATATTTTAGTGGTTTCGGGTTTTAATATTGAATTCCTTCATGGATCTATTATGCGACTTTCAGTGCTATTTGGCAGAAAGAAGACATATCTTATTAGTATGTTTATTATGGTCTTTTATTGTTTAATTGTTGGTATTGATAATATACCTTGTCAGAGGGCGTTTATTATGACCTTTATTAGTATTTTCACCAAATTGATCCAAAGAAGAGTACAGAAGTTTCAGATATGGGGATTGGCTTTAATGGTCCTTCTCATATTAAATCCACATAATGCAAATGAAATTAGTTTACAGCTATCGTTTTTAGCATCAGCAGGTATGATTTGCGCAGGCTATATCAAAAAAATATTTAAACCTAATTGGCTCATTGAAGGATTAATAGCTAATTTGTTATGCAATGTTTTTGTGTTACCAATCATAATTAGATTTGGTAACGCTCCTACATTAGGTTCGCTAATAGCCAATATTCTTATTGCACCCTTGATACCTTTAGTAATTACTTCTGGATTACTTGCAATTATCTCCTCGTTATTTTTGATCCCGAGTGCGGGATTGTTCAATTTAATTACTGACCTGCAATTGGATATGATTTTCTTTATAGTTGGTATTGCTAATATAATATGAGAACCTAACATCTCAAGATATGAAAGCAGCAAAATATAGGTATTTATTTGTTGTATTAATAATATTATTGATCTTTGATCTAATATTTGGGTACAGGGATAGATCTTTTTATGCTTATTTTCTTGATGTAGGGCAGGGTGAAGCGACCTTGTTACGGACTCCTGAGGGTAGATATGTTTTGATTGACACCGGTCCTGGTAGGGCCGCCTATGAAGAATTGTCCCGATATTTCCCTTTTGGGGAAAATACTATAGATCTTCTGATCATCTCCCATTTTGATAATGATCACATCGGAGCTCTGCCTTTAATTTTACAGTCATACAGAGTTAATGGAGTCATATATAATGAAGGGGATCCAGATTATAAGGATGATTGGGAAAATTACCTTCAGCCATATAATAGGGTTCAAGGAGATATCAAAGTCGGCTGTTGTGTTATGATCAGTTTTTTTGAGAATCCGGTTGTTGATAGTAGAGAATCAAACGAGGCTAGTCTAGCTTTTAGGGTTGATTATCAAAGTTTAAGTTTCTTTTTTGGGGGTGATCTGCCCAGCCCCGAGGAGGATTTAATAGCCTCAGCAATAGGGGATATCGATGTATTAAAAGTAAGTCATCACGGAAGTAGGAATAGTACTTCAAAATATTTCGTGGATACAATAAAGCCCGAAGTGGCTATAATTTCTGCAGGTAGGAATAACACTTATGGGCATCCGCATAAGGAGGTTTTGGATATCTTTAATATGAATAAGATAGCTGTAGAAAGAACTGATATTGATGGTACTCAAGTGTTAATAAGCGATGGGATCACAATGGAATTGGTTTCAAGTGATGGATGTGAGCAATACTGTTCATATTTGATCTTTTTAAAGAAATTACTGTTATCTGATCAATCTCTGAATTATTTATGATAAAATACTCTCAATTAATTTCCAAAAGCCATGTTTATTGTAATTGAAGGTATCGATGGTGCCGGAAAAGGCAGACAAAGATTAGAGCTGATCGATTATATGGAAAAGAAAGGTGTTGGGAAGTTAGATGGGACCGAATTCCCGGATCATCAAGGAGTGCAGTATAAGAATTTGATCAAGCCGTATTTATTAAGTGAAATTCAAATCCCCAAATCCGCATTATTTCTCAGTTTTGCCCTTGATCAACTATTGTTCGAGGCTAGGATTTTAAAAGCTAAAGGGAACAAAACTAATCATTTCATTTGTGATGGATATTATACAACTAATTTAGTATATAACTGTTTAGTTGATGAGTTCCTGTCTTTAGAAAAAGCTTTGAAGTTTGCCTCGGATTTTCATATTCCAATTCCAGATCTGAATATCTTTATTGATGTCGAACCTGAAATAGCTCTTTCCAGAAAATCCAAGGAAACTGGACATGATAAGGGATTAGACATTAATGAGAAGGACATTAAAAAGCAGTATAAAATTAGAGAGGGGTTTCAAAAATTAATTAAAGGTAATGTCTTTGGGCAGTGGATAGTTGTTAATGGGCGGGGTAGCATTGAGGAGGTTAAGAAAGAAATTATAAAGGAACTCAATGAAAGTGGTTTAATAGTAATTTAATCTTTATTATTTCAAAAATGCATGACTTTGATAGTATTGAACAAACATTTCTAATGATAAAGCCTGATGGTGTGAGAAGGGGCTTAATTGGAGAAATATTCCATAGGTTGGAACGAATAGGCTTGAAAATGGTCGCCTGTAGGATGATATGGCCTAGTAAAGAACAAGCCAGAAAAAACTATCCCGGTACAAAAGAATGGCTTGAGAAGATGGGGGATAAAACTTATCAAAACTATAATAATGATGAAAAGGCATTATTAAAGGATTTGGGTACAACTGACAAATTGAAAATTGGTCAAATGATTTATGACTCTCTGGTTCAATATTTGACAGAAGGACCTGTCGTTATAAGTGTTTGGGAGGGAAATCATGCTGTAGATGTGGTAGCTAAGTTAATGGGTAAGACAGATCCAGTGTTAGCTGATGTGGGAACAGTTCGAGGCGATTACGGGTTTGATACTCCTAGGCTTGCTGTTAGATCAGGAAGAATTGTTTTCAAGACACTTGTTCATAGATCAGACGCAGCTTCAGAGGCTAAAAGGGAGATAGAGCATTGGTTTGGCAAAGATTTTAAAGATCTCAGTGATTACCATAGGCTCGATTATACAGGTATTTATGAAGCATATTAATTATTAGTTTTATTAATCATGACAGAGAGGACATTGATCGTAATTAAACATGATGGAGTGGCCAGAGGGTTGATGGGCGAGATTATCAAAAGGTTTGAAAGAGTTGGTTTGAAGTTGGTGGCAATGGAATTTTTAAAATCAACTAGAGATATGGGGGATTCACATTATCCCCATACTAAAAAATGGTTGCAAAAAGTAGGTGAAAGGACCTTAAAAGAGTATTTAGATAAAGATCTGGATCCAGTAAAGGAATTAGGAACAATGGATCCAATCAAGATCGGGCAATTAGTTAAAGGCTGGTTAATTGATTATTTGAGTGCTGGTCCAGTATTAGCTATGGTTTGGGAAGGGCCGAATGCAGTACATGTTTGTAGAAAGTTGGTAGGAGATACCATACCGGCTAATGCAGTGGTGGGAAGCATCCGGGGAGATTATGGCATCGATAGTGCCGAGCTTGCTAATTCTCAACAAAGACCAATTTACAACATTATTCATGCTTCTGGTGAATTAGCAGAAGCTAAGGAAGAGATTGCTTTGTGGTTTAAAAATAGGGAAGTGTTTGATTACAATGTTTACTCAGGTGATTTTAGTGGAGTATCTGGCAAGTTGAAATAAATGCACTAGAGAGGAGTCGAACCTCTGACCTAGGCGTTAGGAGTGCCTTGCTCTATCCGTCTGAGCTACTAGTGCATAATAAAGAAGATTATATCATCCTCATCTTTAATTTCCTACTTCTAACCCTATTCGGTATAGATTAGTAGTAAGGGGTAGGGGGGATTCCAGGTCCTCAATCTTATTATTTCCGTCCTGAAGTAAAATGTATAGCGATCGTAATTGGCTATCCAAGTCAAAAGTCGGGTTAATGAATTCGTTTTGGATAAGTGTAGTAAAGTTAGCTCCATCTTGTTCAAAACTAATTATAGTTCTATCTTGATTGTTAAACATGAAAACATTCGATCCAGTAGGGCCAAAGTGAATTTTGTCCGATTCTGAAAGTATTATTTTCAAGTCGTAATTCTTTATTTCCATTTGGTCAAGACCTAGATTCTCCTTAGCTACTATAGTATGTAATTGTTGTTGGTTATCTTTAAAAAGAAAAGTGGTAGAGTCTGGGCTAATTTCTAGCAAAGAATAGTTTGCGACAGGCAGGTCAAAAATATATAACTTTGTATCCTCAATATCTATAAGTAAGTAATTGATGTCGGTTTTAATTGTAATATATCTCGAGCTGTTTTTTGGCAAATCTATACCTAAAACATTATATGGGCTTAAATCTATAGAACCCAGTTCTAGTTTTGTATTTAGTTGATTCTTATATATATTTAACGATCTTTTGATTCGGTCAAACCATATTAAGTGTGACTGATTGTGGCTATATATTATGGACTGTTGAGGATCGTATTTAATAAGTGTGGTTCTTTGATTTGTAAGATCTAACTCGTAAAGTGCTTTATCATCATCAATAAGTAAAGATATTGAATCATTTAACCAGTCAACATTTTTTGGGAAGAACCCAATTTCAGAGAGTAGATCGATTTTTTTAAGAGGCTCAGTTCCATTTAAGCTATTAAATAGGTAGATTTTTTGCGTTAATGGTGAAATTGCCAGCATGCGGTTATGATCAGGGCTGGGTTTGAGTATCAGTCCTGGGTCAAGTAATAGTTCGGAGACTTCGGGATCGATCTCAGCAAATTTTATTGGGACAGATGGGGTATTAAAGAAGAAAAGTCCGTTTTGACCTATTTGCAGCCTCCAGATCCCAATGTCTGCAGGGACTTCTGTATCGTTAATGATATAGTAAATATAATCACCGAAAGGCGAGAATACTGCCTTTGAAATGTTGCTGCTTGTGATCTGTTCAAGTTTTAAATCTAAGGGAAATAGTTTTGCTAATATGTCTGTAACAATGCCCTGTCTAATATTCACTTTCTTTTCCCAATTCAACATCCCGGGAGATTCAATCCTAATAGTATGAATACCGGCTTCTAAATTTGTTCCTTTATTTACGAGATTATCAATTTGTTTATCATCTACAAATAGAGTATATGTTGCATTTTCAGGCGCAACATTAACTCTTAGTACACCAGAATTTGTGAATACGCCGTCATCTGAGACTGAGCCCCCTTGTGATATAATAATTGCAAGAAAAGTTGCCCCAAAAATAAAAAGAGCTGCTAAAAAAAGGTATAAACTTGAAGTTATTTTGCGTTTTTTCATTGCTATATTATACTTTGAAGTATAGCAATAGTTCTATATTAGTTCAATAAAATCCAAATGGCTACGAGAATTGGTTTAGACCTTGGAACTTCAAATTCCATTATCGCTGTAGTAGGTAAGAAAGAAATAATATCCGAACCTACAGTTGTAGCAATTTCCACTAAAGATAAAAAAGTTGTGGCTATAGGAAACCAGGCTAAAGGCATGTTGGGGAAAGTCCCTGTTGATATTGAGGCTAGGAGACCTATTCGTCAGGGGGTGATCGCTAGTTATAAACTTACTGAAATGATCATTTCTCACCTGATGCAAAAAGTTCTGGGCAAAGTGAGGTTTTTCAAACCTGAGGTCATGATCAGTGTGCCCGCAGGTATTACCTCAGTAGAAGAAAGAGCTGTGATCGAAGCATGTGTCCAGGCAGGAGCTGGGAAAGTGTTTCTGATTCCTGAACCTATAGCAGCTGCAATTGGAGCAAATATGCCAATTTCAGGTTCAGCAGGGAATATGATAATAAGTATGGGAGGCGGAACTTCTGAAATTGCCGTAATGTCTATGAATGGTATAGTAACCTACGAATCCAAAAGATTGGCAGGGGATGCTTTGAATGAGGCAATGATCAATTTCATTAGGAAAAAGACAGGCTTAGTAATTGGAGAGCAGATGGCCGAGCGTATCAAGATCGAAATTGGCTCGGCTGTACCAGTTCAGGAGGAATTGACAATGGAGGTAAGAGGAAGAGATGGAACTACAGGCATGCCGACATCTATTGAATTGAAGACCAATGATGTTGTTGAGGGCTTTAAACCTGTCCTAAGTGAAATTATTGCTTCAATTAAAGAGGTGTTAGAGAGGACTCCACCTGAATTGTCCTCGGATATAATAGATAGGGGAATGGTGCTAACAGGAGGTACTGCAATGTTAAGAAATATCGATGATCTCTTTACTAAAGCAACTGGAGTTTCGGCACATGTAGTTGAGGAGCCTGAATTAGCTGTGATAAGAGGCATAATATATGCCCTCAATAATCTGGAACATATTCAGAGAATTCTTAGGGGCTAAGCTATTTTGACTTACTCGGGTCAATAAGAAATTTCGTTAAGGATTTTCTACCCACAATAACAGGATATACTAACTTTGAGCGGTCAAAGATTGTCGCATTTGTTTCGAATATTGTATCCTTGATTTTGACTTTGATCTTAACGTATGGCCTTAGGCTTGAACCATGACTTGATTTAACGAATTGCACATCTATTAATCTCTCAGGATACATTGGAAGGAATTTATTACGAAGCTTTTCCATCAATTTTAACCCTTCGTCTCTATTTAAATCTTCGGGAATGTTTTCATTCTCAAAAGCTTTAATAATATCGCCAAAACCGAGCTTTACACCGAACGATTTATCTATAGACGTGCTGTCCGCTCCAGTATCGATCTTTGCTTTTGTTTGGATCTCTTGCATTGTCTCATTGTACAAAGTAATATTTTCGTAAATTCCAATTACATCTTTACCTGAAATAGATTCAATTTCATTCTCAATTTCGCCTCCGAACAGGTATTTTGCGAGCTTCATACCTTTCTCAGTTGAAGTTACTTTCAAGTCTTGGGTCTTTTTGAGGCGCCATCTAAGACCATCTTTGTTCGCTAATTGGATAGATAGACCGGGTCTAGCATTAAGTTCAACTATAACAGGACCTTGTTCGCGATCAATAAGGAAATCAATAGCTAGATAGTTTAATCCAGAAGCTTTTTGGGCTTCTATTGCATAGCGCAGCATTCTATCCCAATAAGGAATTTTTAAGCCACTAACTTCGAGTTTGGTACCTGGAATATATTCAATGTAGCCGGCTTTACCATGAATAGCAAAAGTAGTTACACCATTGGCAATATCAATACCTGTGGCTATTGCCCCTAATGCCAGATTGGCCTTACCGTTAGATTCCCTAGTTGGAAGTCTAAGAAATGCCATTACTGGGATCTGGTTAAATGAAATCAAGCGAATATCCGGAGTCCCTTTATATGTAAAATATTTGAATGCCTTATGTGTTTTAATCCTTTCCTCAAATAGAGCGAAGTCTGGTGTTTGATTTAAAGAGTATTTACCATCAAGAATGTCTGTGATTTGTTTCTTTAGATCACTTACGGTGGCTTTGGATTTATCAGCTCTAATCCACCTGCCAGATTTATCTTGATTGTAAAATATATCTATACCCCCACCTTCTAACCCGGATACAGGTTTCAATACAAATGAATTAGGTAGAGAGTTAAAATCAAACTTTTCAAGTTCTTGATAGGATTTAATCACATTGATTAATTTTGGAGTAGGAATTTGCGCTTTGGTAAGGACTTCCTTGGTTAATATCTTATTGTCAGCAATTTCAATGGCTTTTCTTTTATTATACTTCCTAATATATTCGAGATTACGTTCGTTCATCCCCAGAACTTTTCTTTTATTTTTCAGTACTTTGAAAAGATTTTCGAGCATTGTTAGAACGTTTTATTAATCTCTTTCCGTAAGTATATCCCAGAATCTAAGGTACTCACTAAATCTTAGACCACTAAATTTACCAACCAGGTAATTCACTGGGAGTAAAGCGAGTATTATATATGGATATAGCAGGAGAGTATCTATAAAAAAAGGAGCGCTGATTATCAGATAACAAATAGCTGCTAAAATTATGCTTTCGATTGAGATAAATAGGGTGGTCTTGAAGTTCTTTCTTGATAAGATACTAAAATATTTTTCAGTTATTGAAACAATTAGTATCAAAGTAAAGGTTTCAATTCTTAGTACGTTCTTAAAATCAAAGTATGCTAAGAGAATAATGGCTAGAATTAAAATCATTGTTACTCCAGTTATGACTATGGAAAGCTTGGGATAATAGTGTAGAGCCCATTTTTTTACAGCCAGATAACAAAGAAGGGTGGAGCTGAACACAAGTAGGACTAGAGGAATTCCATATTTCAAACCTTCAATTGGTTCTGATAGGTAGGCCGATTCATGTTGAGGTACTCCCAACTTAAAGAATATGAATGTAATCACAAGTGAAAGATATATGCCAAGGGAACGAAGCCCGAAAATATGTCTGGAAATTCCTATCATTGTAGCAACGACAGGCAATAATAGTATTATCACTACCACATTTTTATCAAGTCCACTTTGAATGAATATTTCTCCCATATTATCTAGTTTAACTGCAAGTATTATATAGGAAGCAAAACCAATAGTCTATTAAAGAAAAACCCCCATTAAAGGGGGTTTTTATTTTGCTTTAAGGCAATTACTTATTTCAAAGTAACCTTTGCTCCAGCTTCTTCAAGCTCTTTCTTTAGAGCTTCTGCATCTTCTTTTTTCATCTCCTCTTTGACAATTTTAGGAGCTCCATCCACTAGATCCTTAGCTTCTTTAAGACCTAGTCCAGTAGCGTTTTTGACTACTTTGATGACTGCGATCTTATTTGCTCCGGTTTCTGTTAGTTCTACATCAAAAGAGGTTTTTTCTTCTGCTGCTTCAGTGGCTGCTGCAGGAGCTGCTGCTACTGCAACTGGTGCACTTGCTGAAACACCGAATTTTTCCTCTAATGCTTTGACTAATTGGGATATTTCTAATGCAGTCATTTTTTCAAGCATCTCTGCTATTTTTGCTGCATCAGCTGATAATTCCACTTTTTTTTCGTCTGCCATTTTAAGTTAATTAATAAATAAATAATTAAAAGAATTTAAGCTGTTTTCTTTTCCTGTATTGAATTTAATAAGTAAGTGAATTCCTGTACATTGCCCTTAAGAACATACATAAGATTCCTTACTGGACCGACCATAACACTTAGTAATTGTCCGATCAATGCTTCCTTACTTGGTAAGTCGGCAATTGCTTTAACTTCATCCTTGCTGATCAGCTTCATATTATATACACCAGCAATGATCTCTAATCTATCAATATCTTTATTCTTACTAAATTTATTGATTACTTTTGCTGTTTCGCTTACCTTTTCACTGGAAAAAATAATCGAATGTTGTCCATCTCCAAGTTCAGTTAGAGGGAAATTTGCTTCTTTTAAAGCAATCTGGAATAGAGTATTCTTTACAAGATTGTAACTGGAGCCTAATTCTGACAATTCCTTTTTCATTGCTGTTGCCTCATTAGGATTAATTCCTAGAGGTTTTACAACGAAAAAAGTTGGATTTTGCTCGAGCTTAGTGCTGTAAAGAGACACCAATTCTTTTTTTTGTTGTTTGTTTTTTGCCATTATTAAATAAAAAGTGCCGCTAAAAAGACGGCACAAGACAAATTAAGATCTTTTGCTCCGTCTCGATAGGTCTTAAATATTCTTACGAATAAAGCCTATTGTCTTAAACGAAATTAAGTTGATAATAAACTATTTTATCCCTAAAGTCAATCCAATTAACTTAATCTAGTAGTATCAAGTTCCAGCTTTGGTCCCATGGTTGGAGCAATTATTGCTCTTTTGATTGGATTTGAGTTGAATTTCTTGGTCTCATTCATTACGGATTTAATAAATGAGTCTAGATTTTCTTTTAACTGTTCAACACCCATGTCAGTTTTACCAATAACAGCATTGATAGGCTCACCATTAACAGATTTGAAGTTTTTTAAACCTTGCTTAAATTTCTTGATTGTTGCTCCTAGATCATTTGTTATTGTTCCATTTTTTGGATTAGGCATTAAACCTTTTGAACCTAAGAATTTCCCGAGCTTTGCTATCTTTGGCATCATCATTGGTGTGGTAACAACCATGTCGAAATTTAGTTTGCCACTTTCAATATCCTTGAACAATTCTTCACCTCCAACTATATCAGCGTCTTTTGCTTTTTCTACTTCAGATTTATCAACTATGGCTAATATTGTTAGTGATTTACCAAAAGAGTGGGGGAGAGTGTAGCTTCCACGAATGCTCTCTTTTTTCTGTTTTTCATTTAGATTCAGAAAGATTTTTAATTCAACACTGCCTGGGAACTTGGTATAGGAAATCTCAGGTAAGAGAGCTAAAGCCTCACTTGGGGCATATCTTTTTTCAGAATCAACCTTTGATAATATTTGTGTATATTTTTTTGATCTTTTCATAATTGTAATGTTAATCAATAATTTCTAAACCCAGGCTTTTTGCTGAGCCCTCTACAATCTTCATTGCAGATTCCAGACTTATAGCATTAATGTCTGCCATTTTTTTCTCGGCAATCTCTTTGATTTGAGCTCTTTTAACTTTTCCTATCTTAACAAGATTTGGTTTAGCAGAACCTTTCTTAATTCCTGTTGCTTTTAATAGTAAACTAGTTACTGGGGGTGTTTTAAGTTCAATAGTAAAGCTTCTGTCATCAAAAACAGTTAAGATACAGGGGATAACATCACCCATTTTATCTCTTGTTTTATCATTATATTGAGTCACAAATTCCTGGATATTAACTCCGTGTTGTCCCAGTGCAGGACCGATAGGGGGAGCGGGTGTTGCTTTTCCAGCTTCAATTGCAAGTTTAAGAATCGCTTTTATTTGTTTTACTTTAGCCATGATTTCAATTAAAGAAAAATTATAATCTGGTGATTTGTAAGAAGTCCAAAATCACTGGTGTCTCGCGACCAAACACTGATAATAAGACTTTGACCTGGCCTTTATCTTCATTGATTTCAGATATTGATCCGACAAAATCCTTAAAAGGACCATCCATTACCTTAACAGCGTCGCCAACTGCAAAAGAGGCTTGGTAAGATGGTTGTTCAACTTTCATATAAGCCAGAATACTTTTAACTTCTTCTGGGTTTAATGGGGTAGGTTTTCTTTCTGTGCCGACAAATCCAGTTACACCTTCAGTATTTCTGATTATCTGCCATGTCTGATCATTCATAATCATTTTTACGAGAACATAGCCTGGGAATATTTTTTCCTCAACAGTTCGTTTTTTGCCTTCTGAAACAACAATCTTATTTTGGATAGGTACTAAAACTTCTGTTATCAAATCTTCCAGATTATTTGCTTTTGCTCTTTGTTGTATTTGATTCGCAACTCTTTTTTCATGTCCTGAATAGGCATTTACAATATACCATTCTTGGGTGCCTTGAGTTTCTGTTTTGTTTTTTTGTTCCTTATTCATTTTAAATATTAATACTTGTAAGTAGATTCCTTAATATTTGAAAAAGCCAATCTGTAAAATAGAGTAGTATTGATAGGACCAATGAGGTCGTTATTACAACAGTACCTAATTTGAAAGTATCAGCTTTGGTTGGGAAACTAATAAATTTTAGCTCCGCAATCGCAGATCTGATAAAGCCTAATAATTGTTTTGGCAATTTCAAGAACATAGACTGATTATATCAATAATTAAATAAAGATTAAAGCCAAATCAATACAGAGCCAAGAGGATTTGAACCTCTACTAACGGTTTTGGAGACCGCTGTGCTACCATTGACACCATGGCTCTATATGGATAATAAAGCCTGGATTAGATTGGGCTTATTTTACCTTATCTTCGTCAAAAACAATATGCTTCTTAAGCTTAGGATCGAATTTCTTCAATTTCAGCTTTTCTTTTGAATTAATCCTGTTCTTGCTAGTAGTATAAAAAGCTCCAGTCTCTTTATTTCTTAGCCTGATCAGGATTCTATTACCTTTTTTCGCCATGTTTATAATATTAACTAACTATTCTAAGCCGAGAAAGAGACTCGAACTCTTGACCGACGGTTTACAAAACCGTTGCTCTACCAACTGAGCTATCTCGGCATTTGCAAGGGGAGGGATTCGAACCCCCGTAGCCTCTCGGCGCCAGATTTACAGTCTGGAGCAATTGACCGCTCTGCCACCCTTGCATTATTAATGGAGCTGGAAAAGAGATTTGAACTCTTGACCCCACCCTTACCATGGGTGTGCTCTACCAACTGAGCTATTCCAGCTTGATAGATGTGCAGCTAGATTTTAAAGTATTATCTATTAATTATCAAGCAATAATAAACCCTATCCGTCTTTCGAATAAGTACTTGAAACCGCTTTCAAGTTAGGTGGGTGACCTCAGCATTAAAATATAATATCCTAATGAGATTTTGGCCTCCCTTTTAATTGCTTGTAGAGTTCAATGAAACTTATTCTACTAACAAGATAGGGCATTTTAAGTATAGCATTTTTTAGTTTAAGAAACTACTGTTTAAAGTTGCTAATCTATACAATATTCATATATCAATGCTACAATTAAACGATTTTACAAGATACCCCAAATGCCGATTTTTGACAGATTATTGTCTGTTTTTACTCATGATATTGGAATAGATTTAGGTACCTCTACGACCCTGGTCGCTGTTAAAGGTCATGGTGTTGTAATTAACGAGCCTTCAGTGGTGGCAGTGAATCAAAATACTAAGAAAGTATTAGCCGTGGGTGTAGATGCTAAGAGAATGATAGGCAGAACACCTGCTAGCATTGTTGCGGTCAAGCCTCTTGCTGATGGAGTAATATCAGATTTTGATTCGACTGAGGCAATGATTAGGTACTTCATATATAAAGTATATGAAATGTATCCAAAAATGTTTAAGTTAACTAAACCTAGGGTTGTTATTGGCATCCCTTCTGCAATTACCGAAGTGGAAGCTAGAGCAGTTATTGATGCGGCTGTATCCGCAGGTGCCAGGAAGGTTTACATTATTGAAGAGCCTATGGCTGCTGCGATAGGCTCGAGGTTGCCGATTGATGATGCTGCCGGAAGCATGATCGTAGATATCGGAGGTGGAACCACAGATATTGCCGTAATTTCCTTAGGGGGAATTGTGGTTGATAATACTATTAGAATAGCCGGGAACGAGCTGGATGAAGAGATCTTGAATTACATCAAGTATAAATATAATTTATTGATAGGAACAAAGATGGCTGAGGACGTTAAGATTGCTATCGGTTCAGCCATTCCTTTAAAGACAGAAAAAGAACTTGATGTTAAAGGCAGGGATATGCTGACCGGGCTTCCTAGGATAATTAAACTATCAAGCTTAGAGGTCCGGGAGGCAATGGCTAAAGTATTAGAAAAGATCGCTGACGCCATTAAGGCTGCTTTAGAAAAGACTCCTCCTGAAATTTTGGCAGATCTATTAGAAAGAGGAATAGTATTAGCTGGAGGAGGGGCTCTAATTTATGGAATAGATAAATTCTTCGAGGATAGATTGAAAACCCCTGTAATCATCACTGATGATCCAATTAAGGCGGTGGTTAGAGGAACGGAGATACTATTAGAAGAAATAAACCTTTTAGAGAGGATACAGGTTTCTAGGGATGAAATTATTTAATTATGAAAACGGTAAACGGATTAAAAAATGGGGATCTAATTATTGGAGTTTTGATCTGTGTAGTCGTAATGATCTTTGACCGTTTAGGAGTCTTGAGCCCTGCTTATTCAGCTCTTTCAAATATTTTCAGCTCGATGCAACAGAGTAGCTCTCAGGTTTTTTTAACTGTTAAATCTGATTTGGATTTTATCGCAAATATTGCGTTAATTAGATCAAGGCTTGAGTCGGCAGAGAAAGAGTTGGAATTTTATAAAGTAGAGAACGAAAGATTGACAGGCGATATAGCCGATCTGTCTAAAATAGTAGAACAGCAGTATTTTGATTTGCCATATACAACATTACCGGCTAGGGTTTTATACTATGCTTCAGGTCAAAATTTAATAGTAATCAATAAGGGGGTGGCTCAAAATGTGACTCCTGGATCGGCAGTAATACTAAACGATGTTTTTCTCGGAAGGGTAGAGAAGGCGTATCAAAACTCATCTGAGGTTAGGCTGGTGTCTCATCCAGATAATAATATACCCGCTGTGATTGTTGTGGATAACTTGAGGGGGTTTGTGGGCGGGGATGGAGCTGGTAAAGTTCAAATTGATGATATCCCAAATACAAATAATATCTCCATTGGTTCTTTGGTGATTACAGCAGGATCAGATACTCAAATACCTTATGGCTTGTTAATTGGGAAGGTAAGTGAGCTCACATCTAACCAAACAGATCTTGTGCAGACTGCATCAATTGAGCCTCTGATTAGGTTGAATCAGCTAACAGACGTATTTGTGATAATTAATTAAATGAGTTTTAGAAATAAATCAATTTTGTTAATAATTTTTTTTCTGGTTGAGCTGATATTAAAAAGTTCGGGTATCGATATATTTTCAAATATTGAGCTGCTTATTATTGGTATTGTAATAATTGAAGAATTACAGGGTAGAGACTTCGGAATATATCTTGTTTTTTTGTTGTTTTCAATTATTTTAGAGGCTGTAAGTTTTGAGTTAGTAGCTATGAGGGGGTTTATACTGACATTAGTGTATTTAATGGTAAATTTGATATTTGTCAATTTTAAAGGTCTGGCAAACAATAAAGATTTGAAGATTCTAATAATTATTTTTTTAAGTATAAGTATTGTTTCAGTTTTTAGATCCTATGAATTAATGGGAAGTGTTAATCTCAATTTATTAGGGTTGCTAGGAAATTTATTCTTATACATTATTATATACAAAATAATTAATAAGCTTGCCCCAAGTCGCTATGTTATCTAGAAGAGGATCAAAGGATAAAAATATAATAAATCAGAGTGATACGATTGGGTTTGTTATAGATACCGACGATTTTTCTTGGAGGGTAATGTTGCCCTATGCCTTGTTGGCTTTTAGTTTTGTTTACTTAGTGCTTGGGGCTTTCGAACTTCAGATTGTTAAAGGGGGTGTCAATTTCACCTTAGCTAAAAGAACGAATCAAGCGCAGGTAAAGACTTTAGCTTCGAGGGGGTTAATTTATTCTTCAGACGGAATTAAATTAGCTACAAATGATCCGTCATATTCTCTATCTTTAGATGTAAATGCCATTAAAGCGGAAAATGAAAATGAAGTAATTATGCTCTTGGCTGATTTATTATCCCTAGATTCAGAAGAATTGAAGGCAACATTCGATCAGAAGGTTTATGTTAATGGAGAGAGGATCACATCATCAAGAGTAACCCTTAGAAATAATCTGACGTATGATCAATATTATGCTGTATTGAGCAGGATTGAAGATCTTTCGGGAGTGATACTTAATGTTGAGGCAATAAGAAATTATCACGACCCGTTAGTCTATTCAAATATCGTTGGTTATTTAGGTGATCCTTCTCAAGCCGATATAGATAAAGGAATTTATCCCCAATCGCAAGTCGGGAAAACGGGAATTGAAGCTTGGTATGATCAACAATTAAGGGGAAAAGATGGCTTAAGGGTTGAAGAGAAAGAGGTTGTATCGGGTCAATCTGTAAACTATGAGGCTTTTGAATCTGTCCCCGGGAATAATATTGTATTAACCGTAGATAGCAGGTGGCAGCAATATTTAAAAACAATTCTGGATGAATCGATTAATAAAAATAATGCTTTTGCTGGAGCCGGAGCTATTGTTAAGAGTTCCACGGGTGAGGTTATGGCTCTAGTTACAAGTCCTAGTTATGATAACAATCTATTCGCTCAAGGAATAAGTGCGACTGAATATAATAAATATTTAAATGATCCTAAAAGACCATTATTTAATAGGCCAATAGCGTTACAATTGCCTCCCGGATCAATACTTAAAGTAGTGGGGGCAACGGCCGGGCTTGAATCGGGTGTGATTAGTGCTGACACAGAGAAATTATCTGATAGATGTATGGATCTTCCTGGCGGGATAGTTTTTTGTGAGGCAGATAGATCATATATCGGGTGGGTTAATGTGGAAGAAGCTTTGGCTAGATCAAGCAATCTGTTTTTTTGTCAGGTTATGCAAGATCTGAGGGCTAAGATGGGCTATTCATATTATTTCGATATTGCAAAAAGTTATGGCCTGGGAACTAAAACAGGAATTGATATACCTGGTGAGGCTAGTGGCCTTATCCCAGATGAGTCGTATAAATTAAGGGTTGTCAAAGAGCCTTGGTATATTGGTGATGAGTGTAATACCGTAATTGGTCAGGGTTACGTCACTGTTACGCCTCTGCAGATGACGATGGTCGCTTCCGCAATAGCAAATGGCGGATATTTATTAAAACCATATATTGTTGCTGAGGCAAGGTCTCAAGAAGGGCAGGTTGTATTAACTAATCAAAAACAAATAGTTAATAATTTGAATTTATCAAATTCGACGTTAACCACCCTACAGGACGGATTAAGGCTGGGAGTTGCTGCAGGAACGGCAGGAGGGTTACAGGGACTAGAGGCGGATATGATGGTAAAGACTGGTTCTTCTGATGCTGGTGAGTGGATAGAGGGTAAATATTACAGTGGAGCACATTCCTGGGTTATGGGATGTTTTGACTACCAGGATGAGTGGTATTGTTTTACAGTCATGCAGCAATGGGGAGGAAGAGGTTATAAAACGGTTCCAATTATGAAAAAATTCATAAATTGTGTTTATACTGACTTCAAGGATGATTGTAAAGATGTATGACACTAAAAATTGGGAAATGCGAGATCTATGATGATGATTATCCCAAATTATTAAAATATATTCATAA
Organism: bacterium; assembly: GCA_029567095.1. GTDB lineage: Bacteria > Patescibacteriota > Dojkabacteria > B142 > OLB20 > JAKQLP01. The sequence continues at coordinate 11,648 of JAKQLP010000077.1, read as the reverse complement.
TCCACCTCGGCAGTTATATTATCATGGAAATTTCAGAGATATTGATTTTAATAAATGCATCAGTATTGTTGGGTCGAGGGTTCATTCAAAGGATGCAGAATTTTTAGTTCGAGAGCTTATTGAATTTTTAGCACCAAAAAATATTAGTGTTGTTAGTGGTCTAGCTTCAGGCATTGACACTTTAGTCCATAGGGAGTGTCTGAATAATTCTATTCGGACATTGGCGGTGATGCCAATGGGGCTGCTCAAAATAACGCCTCAATCAAATAAAGATCTTTATTGGGAAATTATTAATAAAAGAGGTTTATGTATCTCTGAAGATTGCCAAGTTGAAGAATATAATAAGTATTTATTTCCAAGACGGAATAGAATTATTGCCGGTTTAAGTAGGGTAACAATAGTTATTGAAGCCGGAATAAAAAGTGGAGCGTTGATTACGGCCGATTTGGCTTTTAATGAAAATCGAACGGTTTTCGCTTATCCTGGATCCCCGCTTAATCATTTCTCTATGGGAACAAATATGTTGATTAAGGAATTAAAAGCTAACATGTTAATAGATCTCAATGAGATAATGCAGGATTATGGTTTTTAATATTTTAATTGCAAATATCCTTTAGATGCAGTATTTTTATATGGACTATGAATATTGTAATAGTAGAATCGCCTTCAAAAGCGAAGACAATTGAGAAATATTTAGGTAAATCATACAAGGTATTGGCCTCTAAGGGGCATGTTGTGGATTTGCCTAAGTCATCCCTAGCCATCGATGTAGAGCATGATTTTGCTCCTGAATATGAAGTTAAGAACCCGGCAGTATTAAAAAGTATCAGAAATGAATTAAAGAACGCTGACTCATTATTATTAGCAGTTGACCCTGACAGAGAAGGTGAGGCTATTGGGTGGCATATAGCACGTGAGCTTAAATTAATTGATAAGAATGGTTTAGTAAATACACGAGCGAAATTAAAGTTACCAGTCAAAAGGATCGTTTTTACAGAAATTACAAAAGACGCAGTGGTAAATGCTTTAAGTGCGCCACGAGATATTGATATCAATCTAGTTAATGCGCAACAAACACGTCGCGTTTTAGATAGGCTGGTAGGGTACAAATTATCTCCTTTACTATGGAAAAAGTTGATGTTTGGGTTATCTGCAGGCAGAGTGCAATCTGTTGCTTTGAGGTTAATAGTGGAGAAAGAGCAGGAGCGTGAGGCTTTTAAGAGTGAAGAATATTGGAATATATATGCCTATCTTTTGGAATCTAAGATTAATAAGCCCTTGAGGATTGTGATAAACAAAGCTGGTGAGGAAAATGAAGCCAATAATATTGATAGTAAGGCAATCAGATTTCAGATGGTAAAGGAGAAAGGGGTAAAGACAAAGATTAAAAATGAAGAAGATGTTAAGTCCATTATTGATAAAGTGAAGTCGGGTCAATGGGTTGTTAAAGGAATTATTAAAAAGGTCGGGACTCGAAGTCCTAGTCCTCCTTTTAATACTTCATCTTTGCAACAGTCTGCTGCAATTCAGCTTGGATATAGTGCCAGTAGAACAATGAAGATCGCTCAACAGCTCTATGAACAGGGGCATATTACTTATATGAGAACCGATTCCTTTAATCTGTCTGAACAGGCGCGGGCCTCAATAGCTAAGTTTATTAAATCAGAGTTTGGGTCAGATTATTTGCCCTCAATCCCAAGAATATTTAAAACAAAATCTAAGGTAGCACAAGAGGCTCATGAAGCTATAAGGCCTGTAAATATTGAGAAGAATTCGCTGACTCTAAATTTAAATACAGATCAAAAGAAGTTATATGACCTAATATATAAAAGGGTATTAGCTAGTCAAATGGCCGATGCTCGGGTTGAGTCCAATAAGATCAATGTAAATGTTGATAATTATGATTTTGAGGCAGAAGGGATAAAAATTATTTTCCCAGGATTTCTAGCTGCGAAATCGGACAAAGTTAAGGAATCCGTCGTCCCTCAATATCAAGAAGGCCAAATTTTATTCTTAGAGAAGTTGGAAGGTTATCAGAAATTTACAGAACCTCCTGCTAGATTTACTGAAGCTTCATTGATTAAGGCTCTTGAGGCATTTGGAATAGGTAGGCCTTCGACTTATGCTCCAATTTTAACCACGATTTTATCTAGAAAGTATATTGAAAAGGATGGTAAATATCTTGTACCTACATTGGTGGGAAGGAGTTTGATCAAATTGTTAATTGATCATTTTCCTTCTATCGTGGATGTTGGATTTACAGCTAAGATGGAGGATGACCTGGATGATATCGCTAATGGTAAAAAGGATTGGGTTGGAACATTAGTGGATTTTTATACTCCATTTGAAAAAGGCTTGCTCAAAGCTGAAAAGATCATTGAAAAAGATAAATATAATATAGTGGGAAATTCTGATGAAAAATGCCCAGAGTGTGGTTCAAAAATGGTAATTAAGCTTGGAAGATTTAGTCCATTTCAATCATGTTCAAAATTCCCTAAGTGTAAGGGCATTTTACCTTTAAATAATAAGGAGCAAGAAAGTATTGACGTTAAATCACCAGATTTCTTATCAAAATATAATCCTGGTCCCAAAACAGATGATGGCAGAGACTATAATCTTAAAAAAAGTAGGTTTGGATACTTCTGGGCTCATCCGGATTATCCAAAAATTAAAGATGCTAAACCTCTTGAGTTAACTAGTCAGATGCAGAAGGTTTTATTTGGAGATAATCCAGTCGAGAAGGGGATACGTTATGAGTTGAAAAAGAGTAAATTCGGTTATTTTTGGGCCCATCCAGACTATCCAAAAGTAAAATCAATTGTAAAAATTAACTCCAAAGCTATCAGAATCAAAGCTAAAGACTTAGGATTGATTGGTATCTGATCTCGCAGCTTTTTTGTATTTTCCCACTTTTGTAAATAATAATATGGCGCTATATTGAAAAATTGGTGATTGTTTTGCGGCCTATCATCAATATGTCCGACGGCATTGTTTAATAAATTTGATAATTGACGAACGAATGAATGGGTGTTGGCGTTGTTGTATTGATACGATATTTAATGCCGGCTCTTCAATTTGATTGGAAATATGATATAATATCGAAAATTCACACACCCATTTTAATTTATCCTTGCTCATAAAGAGCTGAAAGGGTGGAGGTATAAAGGAGAATAACATGGAAGAAAAAACTTCAAATAATTTAGTGCCTCAAGAGGTCACTATCCCAGAGATTAAAGATTTATTAAAAGCCGGAGTTCAGTTTGGACACGAAACCGTCAGATGGAATCCCAAAATGAAGCCATATATCTATGGCGTTAAGAACAAGATCCATATTATTGACGTCCAGAAAACAATTCCCATGCTGGAAGAAGCTGCTAAGTTTTTGACTGAAGCTGCAAAAAGAGGCCCAATATTATTTATAGCAACCAAAAGGCAAGCCAGGGAAATCGTAGAGAAGTATGCTGTTGAATCGGGCTCATATTTTGTTACGTACAGATGGCTGGGTGGTCTTCTTACAAATTTCAAAATGGTAAAGAAGTCCTTAGCTAGATTTAATGAAATAGAACAAGAGTTTGAGAAAGGTGTTGTAAATAGAACTAAATTTGAAATTAATCAGCTGAAGAAAGAGTGGGAGAGAATGAACAGAATATATAAAGGTGTTAAGACGATGGACAGATTTCCTTCTGCGGTAATTGTTGTTGATTGTCATTATGAGAAAGGGGCTGTTCTGGAAGCAAAGGCGGTAAATGTTCCCATCATTTCAATGGTAGATACAAACTCAGATCCGGATTTAGTAGATTATGTAATCCCCTCCAATGATGATGCTCTTAAATCTCTAGATTTGATTTTAGGTGTGCTTTCAAATGCTATTAAAATTGGGAATGGTGGAAGAGGTGTCAAGCATGTATTCAAGGATTATTCCAATCAGGAGATTCAGATAATTAAAAAAGAAGCTGAGGTTGATGCTGTTGAAGAAAAAGTCGCACTTTCAGATACCCAAAAGAGTGAGCCTGTTGTCAAAGCAAAACCAAGACCTAGTAAAAAGAACCTAGCTCAAAAAGGAATTTTAGAGTTAGTGAAGGAGGAGGCTGCTAAGGGCCAAAAAAGTGATGCTGTTGAAGCTAAAGAAACTAAAGTAGCTAAATCAACAAAAAAACCAGCTTCAAAGAAGTCTGTTAAAAAGGTAAAATAAATCTTATTAAATTATTGGATTACTAAAATGAAAATTACACTTGAAATGATTAAGGATCTAAGAAATAAAACCGGTGCTGGAATTACAGTGGTTAAACAGGCATTGGAAAAGTATGATGGAGATCCGGAGAAGGCGTTAATCTTTTTGAGAGAGAAAGGCTTAGCTAAAGCATTAAAAAGAGCAGAAAAAAGAGCAGCTAATGGCTTAATTGTTTCATATATACATGGTAATGGAAGTCTAGGTGTGCTTTTAGAATTAAACTCTGAAACCGACTTTGCTGCTAAGAGTGAGAAATTTCAGGAGTTGGCTCATGAGATAGCTTTACAAATTGCAGCAAATAATCCTGAATACATTGCTATAGAAAATATTCCTGCTGAGGTAATGGAGAGAGAGAAGGATTTAGCAATAAAAGATATTGATCCTAAAAAGCCACAACAAGTTAGGGAGAAAATCATTGAAGGTAAATTGCAAAAATATTACCTCGATTTCGTTTTGTTAGAACAACCATACTTCAAGGATGAATCCAAGAAGATAAAGGATTTGATAAATGACTATGTTGCTGTTTTAGGTGAGAAGATCGAAATTGGTAGATTCTGTAGGTTTAAATTAGCCGGTTCAGCAGTAAGCTGTAACTTATAATTTATTTCTTAATCAATCATTAATGAGGATACCTTTCTCCGAGGCTGATGTTAAGTTTGATGAAGCTACTGAACATTTCAAGAACAATCTAAGTTCATTACGAGTCGGTAGGGGAGCAATGCAAATGATTGAAGGGATCAGAGCTGAAGTCTATGGTCAATCCATGCCTTTAAATCAGATAGCAGGAATTGCTATGGTAGATCCGACGTTAATAACCATAAGTCCTTGGGACAAGAACAATATTCCAGCTATTATTAAAGCAGTTCAAGCAAGTGAGTTGGGAATCAATCCCAATCAAGATAAAGATATTATTAAATTACCTATTCCTCCTTTAACAGAAGAGAGACGGTTGGAATTTGTAAAAGTCCTCCATACAAAAGCTGAAGAGGCGAAAGTGGTTATCAGGCAAATTCGAAAGGATTTAATGGAGACCATAGAGGATGATAAAAAACAGGGCCTAATTGGTGAAGATGAAATGGTGCGATTACAAAAAGAGGTACAAAAGAAGGTCGATTCAGCAAATCAATTAATTGAAAAGACTGTGAAAGAGAAAGAAAAAGAATTAATGTCCGTGTAATTACTGCATTTATATTCTTGTATGTGATAAAGTAGATAGATTATTTATCTCCATATGGAAGTTATTCTAAACATTATTCTTTCTGGTGTTATATTCATTTTCCTAATTGGCTTAGTTGTATTTATACATGAGTTAGGGCATTTTTATGCCGCTAAAAAAGTTGGAGTTGTAGTTCAAGAATTTGCTTTTGGATTTGGAAGAGCCATTTGGAAGAAAAGATATAAAGGAACAGATTATCGTATAAATCTGATACCCTTAGGGGGTTATGTAAAAATGTTAGGAGACCAAGACGGCAGTAGTTTTCTTAGATATACAAAAAAGAAATATGATAGGACTGACAAGGAATTTGCCTTAGAACTTCTTAAAAAGAATAATCTAGACCCCCAAAAAGCGAGTTATTACAGGATCGAAAAATTCGGACATAGAATGAGTAAAGAGCTCAGCGATGTAGAATATCATAAATTACAGAATTATCTGATTTACGATTACATTCCTAATCATCCAGGAAATTTTGATAATGTCAGTATAGGGAAAAGGGCCTTGGTAATATCTGCAGGCGTAGTAATGAATATGATACTAGCTGTTGTACTTTTTTACATTTTCTTTCTATTAACTGGGTTTTATACCGATATCCGAAAAATTGGTACCCCAAACTTTTGGGGGGTTGAGGTAACTAATCCACCTTATCTAAGTTTTGTGGATGGAACCGACAATACTCTTTATTCAGACAGTTTAGTCATAAAGCTTAACGGACAATTGGTAAATTCCGAGGAAAGTTTTAAGGAGTACATAGCAAATAATCCTAATATACCGGTAGATCTGGGTTTACAAAAACTGACCGAATCTGGATATTATTACGTCGATGCCAAATTGATCTTAAATGGAGATGGTATAAAAAGCAACTTTGATTCAGACCTTCAAGATAAGCCCTATGTTACCGTAGTCAACGAAAACAGTTTGGCTGAGCGTATTGGTCTTGAACCTGGCGATTTCATTATTGAAATAGCCGGACAAGAGCTCACTAGCGCTACTGATTTAAGTAAATTATTGAATGATAATGCTGATAACTTTGTAAATATTAAATTTGTTAATAGCGCATTAAAAGAGGTACTCGCTGAAGCATATTTAAATAAAGATCAGGAGGGTAAAGTTTTATTAGGTATATCTTATTATTACTTTGATTCCTTCCCAGATGCCTTATTAAGACTTGATTACTCTGGTAATAAGATCTTTAGTGGTATTAATCATTCAATAAATATGACTGTTTACAATTTTAGTGGACTGTTTGAGCTGGTAAAACAGTCCTTAGCTCAAAGAAGCATAGAGCCTGTCTCTTCGGGAGTGAGTAGTATAGTAGGAGTTAGTGATTTTGTATATAACCTTGTTAAAGTTGATGATTTTGTAAATATTATCAATTTGACAGCTCTGGTAAGTCTTAGTTTGGCAATAATGAATTTTTTACCCATACCTCTTTTTGATGGTGGTCATATTTTTTTCCTGATCTTAGAGAAGGTCCGAGGACGGAAGATATCAGATAATGTGCAGGAGAGAATTGCTACGGTTGCCTTCTATGGATTGATAGTCCTTTCGGTATTAGTAATATTCAAAGATGTATGGCAGTTTAATTTTATTCAAAGGATAGGGGACCTTTTTACTGAAATTATTGGGCCGTAGTTCTATTGGATTTAATAATATCTTCTGATATAATTTCTAGTTCAAAATTCACACAACACTTTAAGGAGGTGTTTTCAAATGGCAGTAATAGTTCACAATGATATGCCTATAGACCAGGCTTTAAAAATGTTATGGCGTGAAGCCAATAGGGAAGATGTTCCTAAGGTCTTACAAAAGATCAGATACCGTGTAAAACCAACGGCTATTAAACATGAAGCTAATAAGGTCTGGAGCAAGATGAAACGCAGAAGAAGAACTGCAAAACGCAGACTAGAAGGCAAAAACAAAACTTTTTTGCAAATTTACTATAGATAATTTCTGTTTCTGACTTTTCAAAGGGAAATGCTTACAGTTTATCGTAAGTATAGAGCTAAAAATTTTTCTCAAATTATTGGGCAGGATCATGTAGTATCTGTACTCAAGCAGGCTGTTCATGATGGAAAGATATCCCATGCCTATTTATTTTCCGGTCCTAGAGGCACTGGTAAAACTAGTATGGCCAGAATTCTTGCGAAAGCAGTTAATTGTTTGGAGCTTAAAGACGGAGAACCTTGTAATAAATGTCATAATTGTAAAGCAATCAATAAAGGCAATTTTTTAGACCTGATTGAAATTGATGCTGCTTCAAATAGAGGCATCGATGAGATTAGGGAATTAAAGAATAATGTCGGGTTTCTGCCAGTGGAGGGAAAGCATAAGGTTTACATCATCGATGAAGTTCATATGTTAACTGAGCCTGCCTTCAATGCTTTATTAAAGACAATTGAAGAGCCACCTCAGAAAGTTTTGTTCATTCTAGCCACTACTGAGCCTCAAAAAATACCATTAACAATAATATCTCGAACTCAAAGATTTGATTTCAAACTAGCAGATGAAAATGCTTTATTAAAGAAGCTTAAAAAAATAATTGAAAGCGAAAAGAGAACAATTGCGCCCGCAGCACTTGAGATTATTGTTAAAGCTGGCCGGGGTAGCTTTAGAGATGCTGAAACAGTTTTGGAAAAAGTAATATCGGGTTTGAACTTCGAACAAGAGATTGCGCAAGGTGATGTAGAGAATATTTTAGGTCTTGCAAGCCAAGATTTAGTTAAATCTTTCATTGAACTTTTATTAAAAGGTGATAGGGAAAAGTCGTTCGAGATACTAGCTAGAGTTGAAGAGGGAGGAGTTAATTTGTCCTATTTTATTAAGGAGATCTTAGAAGAGGTCAGATTACAAATGATGTCTGAGATAAAAACTGCTGGTAATAGCGAGAATATTAAAAAATATTTGAAAATTGTTAAAGAATTTAATACTGCCTCTATCGAGATGCGTACTAGTTTAATTCCGATTTTATCTATAGAGGTGGCTATAACCAATTTGACTTTAGATAAACCAATAACAAGAAGCTCAGGTCTAAAAGAGAAGCCAATAGTAAAGATGGTGGAAAAAGTCAAGGATGAGTTTGTCGAACCCATTAGTAATATGCCAAAGCAGGAAAAACAATCCAATAATAATGTGAATCAGGATGCTGAAAAGCAAGTTGCTGTTCTTAACGAGCATTGGAAATCGATATTAAATGCTGCAAAGAAATACAATCATTTTTTAACGGCTATACTAGCTAAGGTTCAACTGGAGGCAGATCTAGATGCTGGTGTAATAGTATTTAAGGTAGGATCGACCTTTCATAAGAAAAGGCTCGAGAGTAAGGAAACTAGGAAGATATTATCTGGATTGTTCATCGAGAATTGTGGCTTTGATGTGGACTATAAATGTGTAATTGAAGTAGCAAAGGGTAAAGACAAAGAAGATAAATCCAATTCGAAATTAGTAGAAGAATTTTTTTCTTAATTTTTAATATTATTCAAATGGGAATGTTCGATCAGATTAAAGATTTATATAAACTACAAAAAGAAGCAAAAGAGATGCAGAAGAAGATGAAGCAGATTATGGTCGAAGGCTATTCAGATGATGAGGATGTTAAGATCAAGATGAATGGGCTTCAGGAGATAGAAAGCATAGAAATTGATGATGAGCTAATGAGTGTCGAAAATAAAAAGGAGTTAATTAAAGCATTTATTCAAGCTGTAAAAGATGCCCAAAAGAGATTACAGAAGGAGATGGCCAAGGATATGGATGTATCTCAAATTAAAAGTATGTTAGGAGCTTCTTAAGCAAATTGTGCACTCTCTACCGAAAAATGTTCAAAAATTAATTGACCACTTCGTAAGACTTCCAGGGATCGGCCCTAAGACGGCTTCTCGACTGGTTCTATATTTGTTACATTCTTCAGATTCCTTCGTGGTTGATTTTGCTCAAACTTTGAGTGATTTGAAATCAAAAGTGAGATTTTGCACTAGATGCTTTAACCTTGCCGAAGATGATCTTTGTTCTATTTGTAAGGATGAGAGTAGGGAAGGGGATAAAATTATGGTGGTTGAGGACGTATTAGATCTTTTCGCTTTTGAAAGTATGGGTGATTATCACGGTTTATACCATGTTCTTGGTGGAGTGATTGCTCCTATACAGGGGATTGGGCCTGATGACTTGACTTCGGGTATGTTGATCAAGAGGGTGAAGGATAGTAAGGGAGGTATCGGTGAGATGATTTTGGCGATGAATCCTAATCTGGAAGGGGAGGCTACGGCTTCTTATATAAAAGGGGAGCTCTTGAAGTTGTCTCTAGAGGGTTTAAGGATTTCCAGAATCGCTAGAGGTCTACCAACCGGTGCCGATTTAGATTATGCAGACAAAGTAACACTTCTAAAATCTCTTCAAGGCAGAGTAGAATATTAATAAATTGTTTCACGGAAATTTTATTTGTACCCCCACTTATATACACTGATTTAAAAAAGGGTATAATATCCTATGTACATTTTTTAGCATGATACCTAAGGATTTATCAAAAAAGATACCTCAATATGTATTCAACGTTAGTGATATTTTAAAAGATAACGGTTTCAAGTCCTATCTGGTTGGTGGGGCAGTGAGGGATTTGATCTTAAATAAAGCCCCCAAGGATTATGATATTGCAACAAATGCTTTACCAGAGCAAATGGAAGCTATATTCCCAAGATGCATAACCACTAATGCTAGATTTGGTACTGTACTAGTAGTTATGGAGGATGAATCCTATGAAAGGTTTGATGTAGAAGTCACAACTTTTAGGAAAGAAGAGAATTATTACAATGGAAGATGGCCGGCAAGCGTAGAATTTACATCAGATATAATTGATGATTTATCTAGAAGGGATTTTACAATTAACGCTATGGCTATAGACCTTACCAAGATAGGGGAGATCTCGACAATCCAAGAGGAAATATTAATCGATCCTTTTGATGGTATGGCAGATTTAGACAAAAGGATTGTAAGGGCTGTTAGAGATCCATTGGAGAGATTTACTGAAGATGGCTTAAGAGCATATAAAGCTTGCAGAATGGCTTCTGAATTGCAATTTACCCTTGATGTACAAACTTTTGAGGCGATTAAACAGAGCCTAAATGTTGCAAAAATGATATCAATGGAAAGGATTAGGGATGAATTCAATAAAATGCTCTTCCATTCTGCAAAGCCTTCTAGGGGAATAAATTTAATGCTTAAAAGCGGATTATTGGAATTGTTTATTCCAGAATTAATTGAGTGCATTGGAATATTTCAGCCCGAATATCACGAAGATGATGTTTATACTCATTCATTAAAAGTGCTTGATAAAGCAGAAGATACAGTAAAATTAGCGGCATTATTTCATGATATTGGTAAAGCAAGAACTAAATCAGTAGGTGAAGATGGGAGAGTTCATTTCTATGGACACGATCAAGTAGGAGCGGATATGGTAAAAGAAATATTGACTAGAATGAAATATTCAAATCAGGAGATAAAAAGAATAACAAATTTAATTAAACATCATATGTTCTATTATCCTTCAGCACAATGGAGAAAGGATAAGCAGATCAGTGAAATTGAAAAAGATGAAGAAATAAACATAGGGGGATGGAGTGATGGTGCTGTAAGAAGATTTATTAGAAGCGTAGGTGAAGAAAATGTTGATGATTTATTTCGATTAAGGATAGCAGATGCTACGTCAAATAGTAAATCTCTATTTAATAATATAGAAATTGAAGCGTTACAAAAACGTATCGCAAGTATTAAAGCTAAGGATATGGTCTTAAAAATTACAGATCTTGATATTGATGGCTTCGATTTAATAGAAATTGGTGTAAAACCAGGACCAGAAGTAGGAAAAACATTAGAAATTCTATTACAGAGGGTTATTGACGATCCAAAATTGAATAAAAAGGAAATACTATTAGATTTAACTAGGAATTTGCGTAAATAATTCTAGGCCAAAAATTAGATATAATAAAAATAATTAATATTGAATAGTATGTATTAATGTTTTTAATTTTAATTAGATAATATATTTATACAAAATTGTGATAATATCTTATATATAAACGTTTCACACCTGTTAAATTAATGATAATTAAATTTTAATACAGTGCTTTATAATAATTGCTTATAACTTTATATAACTATTTACCTACTTTTTCAGTAATATTTAAGTAACTTTTATACTTTATTATTAAT